>NZ_CP181499.1:967500-1267500 GCF_052186135.1 Methylocystis sp. JAN1
CCTCAAGCGCCGTCTTCCGGCTCTGTCCCAGGGCGTGGATGTCGTCTCCGACGCCTTGTCGACGATCGGGGGGCGCGGCGGGTGGCTGCGCAAAAGTTTCCTCATCGTCGTAATCCTTCCGACGATCGTCTATCTGTTTTATGCCGCGCTCTGGCAGTCGGACCGTTATGTGGCGGAATCGCGGTTGACCGTGCGCGAGGCGCAGAAGAAAGAGCAGCCCAAGCTCGGCGACGCGGCGTCCGTCATCGCCAAAATGACAGGCGGCGCCGGCGGGGGCGGGAAGGATACGCAAAACACGTTTATGGTCCTCAATTACATAAAGAGCAGGGCCGTTCTCGTGGATCTCGGAGGCCGCCCCTATCTCGAACGCAAATTCTCGCAGCCGGGCGTCGATTATTTTTCCCGTCTTTCCAAGGACGCCAATCTGGAGGAACTCTGGAAATATTGGCTGGACCACATTTCCGCGAGCGTCGACACGATTTCGGGCATTCTCGTCTTTCGCGTCGACGCATTCCAGCCTCAGGACGCGCTCGATCTCGCCAAAGACATCGTCCGGCTGAGCGAGGATCTTGTCAACAAGATCACGCTGCGCAACCGCAGCGACGCGCTCTCGCGCGCCGATAACGAGGTGGGGCTTGCGCGCCAGAAGCTGGCGGATGCGCGTGAAAGGCTCTTGCAGTTTCGTAATCAGAATTTCATCATCGATCCAGGGTCCCGCGCCGCGAGCCTGAGCGAGATGATCGTGAAGCTGACGCTGGAGCGGATCGACCTCGTCAACGCGTTGTCGACTTTTTCCTCCACCCTGTCTAGCGACGCGCCTTCCCAGCGCCTGCAGAGGACGCGGCTCGCCGCGATCGACCAGCAGATCGCGGATCTGAAAAAGAAGCTGACGGACAATCAGGCCGGCGACGTGGTTTCAGCCCAAATCGCGTCGTACGAAAAGCTGAAACTGGAAGAGCAATTCGCCGAGCGCCTCTACACGATTGCGCAATCCGCCTATGAGAGCGCGCGCCAGGACCTCGAAAGGCAGCAACTCTATCTCGTGACAGTCGTGGCCCCGACCCTGCCGGAGTCGGCGACTTATCCCCGCGTTTTCGGCGACACCCTCCTGCTGTTCTGTGCGCTTCTCGTGATTTGGGCGGTGATCGCGCTGATCGCCGCGAGCGTTCAGGATCAGGTGACCTAACCGCCGGGTTCCCGAACAACCGCGCAAGTCGAATCGGCTCCCTCACACACAAGCGATCGCTTCATTGCAAATCATTTGGCCATGTGGTCGCGCACCAGAAATGCGACGCCGACGAGAAGCGCCCAGCCGAAGACAGCCGGCGCGACGATAATCGACCATTCCAGCCAGCGGCGCGGATAGATCGACTTCTCGGCGAGGGTCGGCCGCAGGAAGGAGACGAGATAGGCGCGCTGCCGCTCGAGATCAATGCGGGCGCTTTCGTAGGCCGAGGAGGCGAGGCCGTATTGCTGCTGCGCCAAGGCGAGCTCGGTTTGCCGCGTCGAGAGAACGCCCGCTCGGCCGGCGAGGGAAGAATTGTTCTCCGTGCTGGCGATCTGCGCCGAATAGTCGGCGATCTGCTTCTTGAGGCTTTCGACGCGCGCATTGAGCAGCCGGCCCTGCGGCGAGTCCAGGGCTGAAGCGCTGGACTGCAGCGCCAGGCTTTCTTGCGCATTGGCCAGATCGAGCCTCAGCCGTACGATGATCTTGTTGATCGCCTCGGCCGCCGCTGGCGCGTCGATGACGCCCTCGGCGTTGCGCGCGTCGCGCATGTTGGCCGTCGCCAGTTTCAATCGCTCCTCGGCCCGGTTGAGCTCCGATTGCGCTTGCTCCACCGCGTCTCGACGAGAACGCGTTGACAGCTCGTTCACGAGTTTCTCGGAAAGGTCGATGACCTTCTGCGTGATCTCCAGCGAATCTTCGGGCGTGAAAGCGCGGACCCGGACCGATATGATGCCGGACATCATGTCGACATTGGCGTCGACTCTTTTTTTCCAATATTTCTCGAGATTTTCGATCGGGTCGTCCGGGTCGAAACGTGAAAAATAGTCAACGCCGGGCCGCGAGAATTTCGACCGCAGGTCCAGCGTCCTGTCGAGCGCCAGCACGATCGACCGGCCGAGTATGTATTTTACGACAACCTGCGAGTCCTGAAGCTGCTTCTCGTCCCCGCCGCTCACGCCGAGCGCCGCGAAGGAGTTTTCCGAGCCGTGCAGCGCGAATTTCGCTTCCGTCAGATATTGCCTGCTGGCGATCAGCCCCCAATAGACGGACGCGACCAGCACCGGCGCGACGACGCACGCCACCAAGCTCGCCAACATTCCCATTCTGAACGCCCGCTCGCCGCGGCGGACCGTATAGCCGCCGCCGGCGATCACGCTCGACGGGGCGCGCGATCTGTTGGCCGCGCGCTTCAGGGCGCGTGATATGCTCTTGGCGACGAGGGCCGCGTCCTCCGAGCCGATCGTCTCGCGGGGCCGGGGAAGAGCGACCTGATTCTGGGATAGGGCGTCAGGCATTGAGCTTCTTATACAGTTCGATGGCGTCGTCGACCTCGCGGAAGACATGCATCTGGCCGCCGGCGAGAACGATGCCGCGGTCGCAGTAGTCCTTGATGGTCTGCATCGAGTGGGACACCATGATGATGTCGGCCTTTTTTCGGCGCCTGTCGAACTCGTCCCTGCACCGCGCCGCGAAGCGCGCATCGCCGACCGCAGTGACCTCGTCAATCAGATAGCAATCGAAATCGATCGCCATCGAAAGCCCGAAAGCCAGGCGTGCGATCATGCCGGAAGAATACGTTTTGATGGATACGTCCATATAGGCGCCGACCTCCGCGAAATCCTCGACGAAGTTGATGATTTTGCGCGGGTCATGACCATAGACCCGGGAGATGAATTTAACGTTCTCCCGCCCCGTAAGCTTGGGGTGGAGACCGCCCGTGAAGCCCAGCGGCCAGGAAACCCTCACGTTTCGCCGCACGCGGCCGCCATTGGGCAGCTCGGTGCCAGCAAGAATGCGCACCAGCGTCGATTTTCCGGCGCCGTTGACGCCCAGAACGCCATAGCTGCGTCCTGGCTGGAAATTGAGGCTGATGTGATTGAGGACGATCTTTCGATGCCCGTTTGATTTGTAATATTTATAGACGTCCTGGAGTTCGATCATGTCCAATGTCGGTCGCAGTTTCAGCTTTCCCTCTAAGAGATCTTTCTGGCTAATCGGTGACCGGGCGCGGGCGCGTCGCTGGTCATGGCGGCCGGAGCTGAGTAGACAAGGGAAATGAGACGGGAATCGACTTTTCAGGCGGTGCGCCGGCACCTCCGCAATGGTTATGTCATCCTGACCACGCGCGGCCCCGTCGCCCTTTACGGCGCGGCGATGCGCGAGGCCGCGAAGATCGTCGATTCGCCAGTCGGCGTATTCCTCGCGCCGCGCGACCTTTTCAAGAACGGCCGGCATTTCCTGCAGGAGTATGGGCTGCGTGGGACGATCGGGGCCGTTCTGCGGCAGACGGCCGCGACCTATGACCCGCCTCTCGGCCGGCGGCGCAATCCGATCAACGATCCCCTGCGCGAGCAGGCGATCAGCTATTATCACACCTATGAGCTGACGAAACCCGATGGCGTCGTGCCCTCGCGCCGGCCGGCCAATGAAATGGATTTCGCGCTCGAAATTCCCTTCGCTTTCGACCCGGCGCCGGCGACGAAGGGACCGGTCGCGACGATCGTCCACGCCTTCTATCCTGAGATCCTGCCTCTGGTTCTGGAAAAGCTGGAAAATATACCGGCGCCGGTCGATCTCTTCCTCTCGACCGATACGGAGGAAAAGAAGCGGGCTTTGGCGGCGGCGGCGCAGGGCTGGGCGAAGGGACGCGTCGAAATCCGCGTCACGCCGAATCGGGGCCGGGACATCGCAGCCAAATTCTTCGGTTTTCGGGACGTTTACGCCAATTACGAACTCTTTCTGCATCTGCACACCAAGCGCTCGCCGCATGGCGGGGCCGAACTCGCCCGCTGGCGCGATTATCTGATGGACCATCTGCTCGGCTCGCCCGACATCGTGCGGTCCATTCTGAGGCTTTTCGACGACCCGAAGATCGGCGTCGTCTTCCCGCAGCATCTCTTCGAACTGCGCGGCATTCTCAACTGGGGCTATGATTACGATCTGGCGCGCGGGCTTATGAAGCGCATGGGCGTCGAGATCGACAAGAACCTGGTGCTGGAATTTCCCTCCGGCTCCATGTTCTGGGGCCGCAGCGCGGCCTTCCGCCCGTTGCTCGACCTCGATATCGGCTTTGACGATTTTCCGGAAGAAGGCGGGCATGTCGACGGCACGCTGGCGCACGCCATCGAGCGCGTGCTGCTCATGGTGGCGGAGTCGAAGGGCTTCGAATGGCTGAAGGTCGGCCGGCGCGATCTTTATCCGATGCCCAGCACGCTGCTGACCGTGAACGGTCCGGAAGATTTGACGCGGCATCGGCTCAAAGTTTTCCAGCCCTGCCTGGGGAATGTCGATAACGGCCTGCGCCCGCAGGATCGCGGCATTGCGGAGATCAAGCAGCTTCTGTCCTATCCTTCGCGCAATCCGAGGCCGCGCCTCAATCTGCTGACCCCGACCGTCAATCCGCACCAGATTTTCGGCGGGGTCGCCACGGCGATGAAGCTTTTCACAGCGGTCGCCGACGCGCTGGGCGACGATTATGACCGGCGCATCATCGCGACCGACGCCGATATCGAGCCGGAGGCCTACGACAGTCTTCCGGACTACGAGGCCGTCCCGCATGCGGCGAGCCTCGACCTCGGGCGCCGCCTTCTGGTCGACGCCTACGAGCGCGATGGCGGCCGGCTCGATCTGCGCGCGGACGACATTTTCATCGCGACCGCCTGGTGGACGGCGCTTTTCGCACTGGATCTGGAGCGCGACCGCGCGCGCCTTTTCGGCCGGGAGTTGCCCTTCGTCTATCTGGTGCAGGACGACGAGCCCTATTTCCAGGGGCGCAGTTCTCGTTACGCGTTGGCGGAGGCGACCTATCGCCACGGCGATCGCACCATCGCCGTCATCAATTCCGAAGAACTTTATGCGGTGATGAGCGAGAAATATGCGTTCCGCGAGGCCTATTGCGCGCCTTATGCCATGAATGAGCAGATTTCCGCGGCGCTCGATCCCGCCCCGCGCGAGCGTCTGCTGCTCGTCTATGGCCGCCCGAACGTCAGCCGCAACGCCTTCGAGCTCATCTGCGACGGGCTCTTCCGATGGCAGCAACGCGATCCAATCCGCGCGAGTCGGTGGCGGATTCTCTTTCTCGGGGAGGAATTTCCGGACACGCTGGCCTATCCGGTGATGAACGCGTCGGTCGGCGGAAAAGTCAGCCTGGCGGCCTACGCAAGTTGCCTCAGCCGCGCCAGCGTGGGCGTCTCTCTCATGCTCTCGCCGCATCCGAGCTATCCGCCGCTCGAAATGGCGGAGGCCGGCCTGCTGACCGTCACCAACCGCTTCGAGGGGAAGAACCTTGCGAGCCGGTTCGACAATATCGTCTCGCTCGACTTGTTGGAGCCGGCGGCGCTCGCGGACGCGATCGAGTCGGCTGTGGCTGCGATGGAGCCCCGGATCGGCGAAATCGTCACGCGGGTCGCGCCGCGCGCGCCTGCTCTTGAAGATGCTCGGATTTTCGACGTCGCCCTTTTCGCAGAAAGGCTTCGCCAGCTACGCGCATGATCACGCTGGCGTTTGCAGGAGACGGTGGACGCATTTATCGAGCGACTCGCGCCAATGCGGCAAAGCGACGCCGTAGCGCGCCCAAAGCCTCGCATTGTCGAGGCGCGAATTGGCGGGGCGGCGCGCCTGCGTCGGATATTCGGCTGTTGTGATGCGCCTGACGCGCACCGGGCGGCGCCCGGCCCGTTCCGCAATGGCGAAGGTCGCCTCGGCGAGATCGGCCCAGCTCGCTTCCCCCGCACCCGAGAGATGGAAGACGCCGCGCAATTCGGGCGAGGGATCGGCGACGAGGCGCCGCGCGAGAACAAGGAGCGCGTCGGCGATGTCGATGGCGTTCGTCGGATTGCCGGTCTGGTCCGCGACGACGCCGACTTCCTCGCGCGTCTCGCCGAGGCGCAGCATGGTCTTCACGAAGTTCGCGCCGAAGGGGCTGTAGACCCACGCCGTGCGCAGGATGACGTGGTCGCCGTGGACAGCGGCGATTTTCCGCTCGCCCGCGAGCTTTGAGCGACCATAGGCGCCGGTGGGGCCGGTGGGATCGTCCTCGCGATAGGGGCGGTCGAGGGTTCCCTCGAAGACGTAGTCGGTCGAGAGATGGAGGAGCGGGACCTTCAGCTCGGCCGCGGCTTCCGCGACATGCCCCGCGCCCTCGCCATTGACGCGCATGGCGACTTCCGGCTCGCTTTCGGCCTGGTCCACGGCGGTATAGGCGGCGGCGTTGACGATCGCGTCGCAGCCCGCATGGCGTAGATTGGCGAGCACCGCGTTTCGCAGGCCAAGGTCGAGCTGGGGACGTCCAAGGGCGGTGATTTCGACATCCTTAGGCGCGCGTTCGATGAGGGCGCTAACGACCTGGCCTTTGAGACCGGTTACCGCAAGTCGAAGCGTCATGGCCGCGCCCTCATCGTTCCGGAGTCAAGTCAGGATTTTAGGGCGCGGCGGCGGCGTGCGGCAACGGCGCTGCGTCGCCGCGACGTCGGGAAGACTCCTGAGGCGCTTATCTGCGGCCGACGCTGATATAGGCGAAGCCGCGCTTGCGAATATCCGCCGGACGGTAGACGTTGCGCAGATCGACGATGATGGGTTGCTTCAACAGGCCCTTCACGCGGTCGAGATCGAGCGCGCGGAAGGCGTCCCATTCGGTGACGATGGCGAGCGCGTCCGCGCCCTCGATCGCCGAATAGGCGTCTTCGTGGAAGACGACTTCCGGCATCATCGGCCGGGCCTGCCCCATGCTTTCCGGGTCATAGGCGTGAACTTCCGCCCCGTCGCCGGCAAGCGAGGCGACGATGGCGAGCGAGGGCGCATCGCGCATGTCGTCGGTGTTCGGCTTGAAAGCGAGGCCCAAAAGCGCGATCTTCTTGCCGCGCACCGAGCCGCCGAGCGCCAGAATGATTTTCCGCGCCATCGCCCGCTTGCGCGCGTCGTTCACCGCGACGACCGTCTCCACGATGCGCAGGCTCGCGCCTTCGTCCTGGCCGGTCTTGATCAGAGCAAGCGTGTCTTTCGGGAAGCAGGAGCCGCCATAGCCCGGGCCGGCGTGCAGGAATTTCGCGCCGATGCGCTTGTCGAGGCCGATGCCGCGCGCGACGTCCTGAACGTCGGCGCCGACTTTCTCGCAGAGATCCGCAATCTCGTTGATGAAAGTGATCTTTGTCGCCAGAAAGGCGTTGGCCGCATATTTGGTGAGCTCGGAAGTGCGGCGTCCGACGAAGACGAGCGGCGGCGCATTGAGCGACAACGGCCGATAGATCTCCTCCATCACGTCGCGCGCGCGGGGATCCTCCACGCCAATGACCACGCGGTCGGGACGTTTGAAATCCTCGATCGCGGCGCCCTCCCGCAGGAACTCGGGGTTGGATGCGACCGCGAAGTCGGCGGACGGATTCGCTTCGCGGATGATGCGTTCGACCTCGTCGCCCGTGCCGACCGGGACGGTCGACTTGTTGACGACGACCGTGAAGCCCCGAAGCGACCCGGCGATGGTCTTCGCCGCGGCGTAGACATAAGAGAGGTCCGCATGGCCGTCGCCGCGCCGGGAGGGGGTGCCGACCGCAATGAAGACCGCGTCCGCGCCGCTCACCGCCGGCGCGAGATCGGTGGTGAAGGATAGCCGGTTCTGGCGGACATTGTTCGCCACCAATTCGTCGAGGCCCGGTTCGTAGATCGGGATCTCGCCCTGCTTCAGGCGCTCGATCTTGGAGGCGTCGGCGTCGACACAGATCACTTCATGACCAAAATCCGCAAAGCACGCGCCAGACACCAGGCCCACATATCCAGAGCCGATCATCGTGATTTTCATCGAATCGAATTCCTCTTGCGTGCGCGCAATCTGGTCGGACGCGCCCTTGGCGCGCTTTCAATCGATTTCGTGAAGCTTTTTGTCAATCTTGTCGTCGATCCGACGGCCGGAAATCGGCTTTGCGAAGTTTTTTGTGGAGCGCGGCGTCGCCGAGGCGTCGCGCGCCGGCCGACGTCGAATCTGCTTAACTGAATGTATATCAGATGGTTACGCGCGTCTCTCGCCTAAAATGGCGTTTGCGCCATGTCATGTGATCGACACGATCAACCGGCAATGACGCTGATTTACAATTATCTCTTCGTGATGAGGACAGGCGAGCGAACGGATATATTCGATCGTTTCTTTATGTTCTCCCCGCCCCGTGGGCCGGCCAGCGCGCGGCGCGAAAACATGCCCGGCGGCGGCGCCGATTGAACGAGCGCGCCGTGACTGGCCGCGCCCGTCGAGTCGATTGGTCGCGCTGCGCGCCTCGCGTTAAGCTCAAAGCCAGGCGGCGAGGCGATCACGCCATTCGGCGAAGCTGCGCTTGGCGGCGAGCCTGCGCGCGCGCGCTGCGACGAGGCTGTTCAGCGACGCACCCATGCGCATCACGCCGCCATAGCCGCAATCGCACAGCAGCGCATGCGCTTCGCGCAGGGAGAGACGAAAGAACGTCATTCCCTCTCCCACGCTGTGGCCCGAGAGGCCCTCCTGACGGAACAGCGGATCCTGAAAAGCGATCGTCAGCGGCGAGCCGTCATGCCGAAGCGCGCGTCGCTCATGCTTGGGATAGCATTCCATGGTGATGAACAGGCGGACGGGTTTCTCGGTCGCTTCGATGAGGTCCGCGAGCCGCTCCAACCTAAGGCGGCGCAACATCCAGTCAGGACAATCGGCCCGCGAGATACGCGCGGTCCGGGCGATTTGGTCGATCGGTCGACGTTCCATGTTTCACCGCCTTTGCAGAGAGCCCGCCTCCCAAACTTGCTATCCGAGCGCGGGGTTCCTTGCGAAGAACGTCGGATGGAAACGCGCGGCCGGACCGCGCGCTTCCCCATCTTCAGGCTTACCAGCCGAAAAACGAATCCGTGACGGCGGTGGTGGCCGCTCCCGCCGCCCAGAGAGGCGCCGTCGCGACATCGGTCGCCGCGCCCAGCAGGCCGCCGGCGGGATTATAGCCCCAGGCGCTCGCGCCATAGCCGCAATAGGGCGAACCCGCATAGCCCCAATAAGCCGGGCGGCCCCAGCGCGCATAATAGCGCACGCCCGGGCCCCGACCCCAATGCCAGCCGGGATGCCAGCGATGGTGCCGATGGGCATAGGGGCGCCAGTCGACGACGTCCGTCTGCGCCTGAAGGCTGATCGCCGCCTTGTCCGTCACCGGCATCACGCCGGCAAGGGAACTCGCCGGCGCCGCCGCCGCTGTAAGGACACAAACGGAAACTGCCGTCCGCAAGCTGATTATGTGCCGCATAATGGCCTCCTGCTCTGACGCGAGCGGCGCTGAGAGTCGGGGCGCCGGCGCGCATGGCTGTGAGCACGGCCACTTAGAACGGCTACGTAGGGCGTCCATCCTTCCGTGCGAATTTTCGCGAATCCCAAGCTTGCTTTTTCAGCCTGGTCCGTCTCGGACGAGCGCCCCTCGGCGGGCATCGTTCGATCAAATCGAACGAACCCTTGGAAAAATTGAAATTAACACAAGCGACGCCGGCGCTTACGATCGAGGGCTCCAGGAATCGGTCCAGCGACCGAATGAAATAGTGGAGCGCGTTTGGGTCACAATTTCGAAACAAAAGCATAGGCTGTCTATATTGCAGAAATATTGGTGAAATCTATATTTGATAGCTACTGTCTTGCAAGCCGACAGGAGCGTTATATATGTGCATAAATCGAAGCAATGGCTTCAAGTCAGCGACTGATTTGCATGGTGTCTGGGCGTGTTGACCACGAAAGCGTGGTCTTATGGTCGCTGCCAACTCAATGATTATCCATAGCATGGAATGGTGTCTATGAATGGAGTTGTTATTCTCGCTCTACGCCGCCCCTACACATTTATAGTTCTGTCAATATGCATACTGATCTTTGGAGTTATGGCGGTTTTCAAAACGCCGACCGACGTTTTTCCCAATATCAAGATTCCCGTCGTGGCGGTGGTCTGGGCCTATGCGGGACTTTTGCCGACTGAAGTGTCGGGGCGCATCACCTATCTGTACGAGCGCCAGCTCACGTCGAATGTGGAAGGCATCGAGCACATCGAGAGCCATTCCTATTACGGCAGCAGCATCATCAAGATCTTTCTGCAACCCGGCGTCGATCTCGCGGCGGCCGAAGCAGACATCGTCTCCATCTCCCAGACGGTCACCAAGCAGCTCCCGCCGGATATTTCCCCGCCCATGGTCATGCGCCTCGAGGCGTCATCCGTGCCTGTCGCCATGCTGAAGGTGACGGCGGAGAACCTCACCCCGGCCGACCTCTACAACCTCGCAAAGAACAAGATCCGTCCATTTCTCGTGACGATTCCCGGCGCCATTCTCCCGCACCCCTATGGCGGACAGGACAAGCAGTTGCTGGTTTCTCTCGACCAGCAAAAACTCATGGCTCGGCACCTCACGGCCACAGACGTGCACAATGCGCTCGGCCGTCAAAGCATTGTGCTTCCTGCGGGAGACATGAAGCTCAGAGCGACCGACTGGATGGTTCAAACGAATGCGACGCCTCTGCAGGTCGCCGATTTCAACAACATTCCGATAAAGACCGTCGGCAACGCGACGATCTATATGCGGGACGTCGCCGACGTGCGCCTCGGCGGACCGCCGCAAATCAACGCCGTTCTCGTCGACGGCAAGCAATCGGTGCTGATCGTCGTCATGAAGAGCGGCGAGGCGTCGACTCTGGAGGTGGTGGACGGAATCAAGAAGGCGATTCCCCGAATCGAGCAGATTGCGCCGCCTGGCGTGAAGGTCGAACTTCTCAACGACGCCTCGGGCTTTGTCGAGGATTCCATCATAGACGTGCTCCGCGAGATGGCTCTTGCGTCGGCGCTGACGGGCGTCGTCGTGCTGCTCTTCCTCGGATCGTGGCGCGCAACGGTCATCATCGCCACCTCCATTCCGCTTTCCATTCTGTCCGCGATCATCTGTCTGCATTGGGCGGGCCAGACGATCAATGTGATGACGCTGGGCGGTCTGGCTCTGGCCGTCGGAATTCTCGTCGACGACGCCACTGTGATGATCGAAAACATCGATACGCATATCGAGATGGGAAAGCCGCTCGAGGCGGCGATCATCGACGCGGCGAATCAGATCGTCATCCCGACATTTGTCTCGACGCTCTGCATCATCATCGTATGGTTTCCGCTATTCGAGCTTACGGGCGTCTCCGGTTGGCTGTTCACGCCGATGGCGGAGGCCGTGATGTTCGCGATGATGGCGTCCTTCATTCTTTCGCGAACTCTTGTTCCGACGATGGCGAAATATCTTCTCGTCGACCACAACGCGCCGCATGGAAACGACGTTCAAGACGTTGAATCGCCATCCCCGTCCGGAGGGCGAAAATATCCGACCCCGGAGGAAATCTACGCGCTCGCCAATGCAGACGCCGAAGAAAGCGCGCTCGCCGGCGATGGCGGGGTCTCCCACTTCGCGGTTCCGATACCCGACCGACGCGACCACGCTCAAGATCGTCCTGGATTTTTTGTGCGCGTCCAGCAGGGATTCGAACGGAGCTTCCAGAGATTTCGTGAACGCTACAGCGCTCTTTTGGGCCGCACGCTCGACAACAGAAAGCGGTTCGTGACGGGCTTTCTGGGCGTCGCGGCGGCGTCGATGAGCCTGTTCTATTTCAATGGCCAGGAGTTCTTCCCCGAAATTAAGTCCGGGACTCTCCAGATGCACATGCGCGCCCCGCTTGGAACGCGTATCGAAGCGGCGGGGCGTATCGCCACGCTCGTCACCAAGGACATCGAGGAGATGCTGCCGGGGAAAGTCGAGGGAATCGTCAGCAATTGCGGTCTGCCCGTCGGGCCGCACAATCTCGCCTTCATCCCGACGCCGACAATCGGCGCGCAGGATTGCGATCTGACGATCGCGCTCAAGAACGACGCCTCGCCCGTATGGGATTATCGCGCAATTCTGCGGAAAGGTCTGAGCGAGCATTATCCCGGCACGGAATTCACGTTTCAGCCGGCTGATCTGACGGCGAAGATTCTCAACTTCGGCTCGCCTTCTCCGATCGACGTTCAGATCAATGGCGGGGATCCGACTGCGAGCTACGAGTTTGCGCGAAAGCTCGCGAGCAGGCTGCGCAGGGTCGCCGGCGCCGCCGACGTCGTCATCCAGCAGACGATGCGCACGCCGACATTGCTCGTGGAAGGCAACCGCAGCCTCGGACTGGGGGTAAGGCTCACCGAAAAGGACATTGCGGACAACCTTCTCATGACGCTCTCCGGCAGTCAGCAGGTCGATCAGCAGTTCTGGCTCGACCAGAAGACCGGCAACTCGTATCAGATCAATGTCTACACGCCGCAACCCCAGGTCTCGCGCGTCCAGGATCTTCTCACGATCCCGGTGAACAAGAGCGAGGGAGAACCGTCGCCCGACCAAATGCAGTTGCTTGGAAGCGTCGCGTCGATCTCCGCGGTCGGGACGCCCGGCGTCGTCACCCACGCGAACATCATGCCGCTCTTTGATATCTACGTTTCGGCCGAAGCGCGCGATCTTGGCGGCGTGCTCGCCGACGTAAAAGCGATTTCAAAGGAAATGGAGCATGACCTTCCGCGCGGCGCCAGCCTCGAGGTTCATGGTCAAGCCGAGACCATGCATAGCGCCTATGGAGAACTCATCGGCGGTCTGATCGCCTCGATCGTGCTGATTTATCTCCTCATCGTCGTAAATTTCCAGTCCTGGCTCGATCCCTTCATCATCATCACCGCCTTGCCCGGCGCGCTGGCGGGGATCGCCTGGTCGCTTTTCCTGACGCATACCAATCTTTCCGTGCCGGCGCTTACCGGCGCGATCATGTGCATGGGAACGGCGACCGCGAACGCAGTTCTGGTCGTGGCTTATGCGCGCGAGCGGTTGGAACTGCATGGAGACGCCATGCTCGCCGCGCTCGAAGCGGGCTATGCCCGCATCCGTCCGGTGATCATGACGGCGTCCGCGATGATCATCGGCATGCTGCCCATGTCGATGAGCAATTCACAAAACGCGCCGCTCGGTCGCGCCGTCATCGGCGGCCTGATCGTCGCAACATTTGCGACCTTGCTGTTCGTCCCCTGCGTCTACGCGATCGTCTACAAGCGCGCGCCCGTTGGAAAGGAGGCCATCTGATGTCCACGGATTTGCTTCGATACGTCAATCCCGATCTGCGTGGCAGAAAGCTGCAACTTGTGTCGGCTCTCGGGCTTCTCGTCTTCCTGAGCCTGCTTTTCTACGTCCGGAAGCGTGAGGCGGACGCCATACGCGAAGAGACGCTTGCGAACGCGGTCCCTACAGTGTCGATCACGAACGCGAAACCCGGCGCGCCAACCGAAACGATCACGCTCCCCGGCAATATCGAAGCCTGGTTTCAGGCCCCGATCTACGCGCAGGTCTCGGGATATGTAAAAATGTGGTACAAGGATTACGGCGCGCAGGTCAAGAAGGGCGACGTCCTTGCCGAAATCAACACGCCGACCTTGGACGCGCAATATTCGCAAGCGAAGGCGGCCTACGAGGCCGAGCGCGCGAAGTACAACCTTGCAGTCGTCACGGCTCAACGTTGGACCGCTCTCAGGAAGTCGCACGCGGTTTCCGAACAGGAAATTTCGGTACAGGAAGCCAATATGCAGGCTGCAAAAGCGCAATTGGAAGCAGCCGAACACAATGTCAACAACTTCGCCGCCCAGCTTCAATTCAAAACGATCGTCGCGCCCTACGACGGCGTGGTCACCGCCCGCAACATCAACGTCGGAGACTACATCAACAAGGATGGAAATATCAGTGATAAGAACGCCGTGACCAACCTTTTCTCTGTCGCGGACATTCATAAGTTACGATTGTTTATTTCCGTCCCCGAGGCGTTCGCGCATATTCTCAAGCCGGGGCTCACGGCCGACATTACCGTGCCGCAGTTCCCCAAAAGGCGCTTTACGGCGAAGTTTCTGACCGTGGCCAACGGCTTCGACACGACGACCCGAACGGCGGTCACGGAATTCACGATCGACAATGAAGATCGGGCGCTGTGGCCGGGGTCGTATGCGGCCGTGAGGCTGACGGTTCCGCTGGATGAAAACACGCTGACGATCCCGTCGAGCTCCCTCGTTTTCCAGGAGAACGGCGCCGAGGTCGCCGTGGTGGGGGCGGAGGACAAAATTCACTTCCGGCCGGTGCACATCAACCGCATCCTGGATGGGATCATGGAAATCACTTCCGGAATTTCCCGCGCCGACCGCATCGTGAACAACCCAAGCGCCGCGCTTCTTGAAGGAGACAAGGTCCGTGTCGTTACGTCCGCTCCGGGCTATGAGATCGACCCTACCGATCTCAACTGACGCCAGAGACAGGCGGCGAGCGCCAATTGACTGTTTTCCGAGTAATCCGCTCATGCGCATCTCCCGAAGAAAAATAGTGAAGCAATACGCCCGCCTTTTGCCGCTAGTCATGTTGTCCGGCTGCAATTCGATGCCTGGCGTGGACCTCGCGCCCGCTTACGCCCCGCCGGAATACATCGTGCCCGCATCCTGGCATGGGGCCAGCCCTTTCGTTGAGGCGAGGCCATCCGACGCGGAGATCCGCACCCAATGGTGGCGACTGTTCAAAGATCCGGTTCTGAACAAGCTCGAAGAGCAGGCGATGGCGGCGAACGCGGATCTTCAGGCCGCGGCCGAACGCTTCATACAGGCGCGCGACCTGATGATGAAGGCGCGGTCTCGCATGCTGCCGCAGCTCAACATCGGATTGGACGCCTCGGACAACAAGGAATCAGAAGCGGCCTTGTTCAGGGGACCTCTCAATCCGATCTACGACACCTCTGTTTCCGATGGAGGCGGCGCGTCGTGGGAGGTGGATTTCTGGTATGCAATCCGCAACGAGACGAAAGCGAAAACCTATCTCGCTCAGCAGAAAGCCGCCGAATACGCGCTTGCCAGGCTGAGTCTGCAGGCGGAGATCGCGTCGGATTATTTTACCTTGCGAGGATATGACGCTCAAACCAATATTTATGATCAATCCATCGCCTACTACAAACAGTCTCTCAGCATTGTGAACGATCGCTATCTCGGTAAGATCGCATCGGAACTCGACGTGGCCCGCGCAAAATCCCTTCTCTTCAGCACACAGGCGAAGGCGCTGGAAGTTCAGGGAGAGCGCGAAGTCGCCGAACACGCTATCGCGATCCTCGTTAACAATGCGCCGGCAAGCTTCAGGATAACCGCCGCGCCGAATCTGAAGATGACGTCGATGAGACTGCCGAGGCGTCTCCCGTCTACGTTATTGGAGCGGCGGCCCGACATCGCCGCGGCCGAGCGTGAAATGGCTCAGGCGAACCGTGAGATCGGCGTCGCGCGCGCCGCTTTCTTTCCCAAGGTCGAGTTCCGGATCGATGGCGGATTCGAGGATCATGGAATCAATCTCGTCAAGCTCGCCAACAGCTTCTGGTCTTACGGTTCGGCGGTTTCCCTGCCCGTTTTCGACGGGGGGCTGCGGCGAGCGCAATTGCAGCGCTCATGGTCGGTTTATCGTGAAACGGAAGACAAATATCGGTCGACCGTTCTGAACGCCTTCCGTGAAGTCGAGGACGGGTTGAGTCTGACGAACAGGCTGAACGGGTCGGCCAAGAAGCTTGACGCCGCTGTTGCGGCTGCGCTCCAGACGCAGAATCTCACCATGGATCTTTACAAAGGCGGCTTGAACTCGAGTCTCGACCTTATCTACGCCCAGGTCGCCACCCTGACCGCTCGGATCGATTCAGCACAGGTGAAGACTCGTCTTCTGAAATCATCCGTCGGCCTCGTTCGGTCGCTCGGAGGAGGTTGGGATCGCGGCAAGCTACCAAATGAAGATGACATTCAGCCGTTCGACGCTCTTCAATATGAGGGTCTCGAGAAGCCGGCGCCAGCCGGGGGGATTGACGCGCCGGTTGACAATAATGCGCGCAACAACGACTTGACCGCATCCAGCCGCTCGCTCTGACGACGGTCGAACGATTGTCGCGCGAATAGGAAAGCCGCCACTCGCGCAGACGATCCAGATAAGGTGTCGCCCGACAGTCGAAAGATGACGACGCAGAGCGGTTCGCTCCTGAAAGGAGATGGCCCATGGCGTTCCTCAATTACCATCACCTGCGCTATTTCTGGGCCATCGCGAACGAAGGAAGCCTGACGCGCGCGGCGGACCGTCTGAACGTGTCGCCCTCGTCTCTTTCCGTGCAGGTGAAGGCCCTGGAGGAAAGCCTTGGCCAAGTCTTGTTCGAGCGGCGCGGACGTAGTCTGCTGCTGACGGAAGCAGGACGCATTACATTGCGATATGCGAATGACGTCTTTCAGTCAGGGGATGAGCTGCTGGGGTTGCTGGATGGGATCGGGCCCGGCGCGCGGCAAATGCTTCGCGTCGGGGCAGTCGCGACATTGTCGCGCAATTTTCAGATCGAACTGCTTAGGCCGTTATTGTCGCAACCGAATATCGAGCTGACCGTAAGATCGGGCGTCTTTGTCGATCTTCTCTCCCGGCTAAGCAATCACACGCTCGATCTCGTCTTGGCCAATCAGCCGGCTATGCAGGAACCGGATACGGACTGGGAAAACGCTTTGTTGGCCGAGCAATCCGTCAGCCTGATCGGAGTCCCGGGGCTCATCTCCACGCCGCTCAAATTCCCGATAGACCTTCGCAGCATACCCGTCGCGCTACCGGCGCGCGGCAGCGGCGTCCGGACCGCCTTCGACAAATATCTGCAAGCCGCGGGGATACAAGCGCTCATTGTGGCTGAAGTTGACGACATGCCTATGCTGCGCCTCATCGCGCGCGACGGCTCCTGTTTGGTGCTCGCGCCGCCGGTGGTTGTAACGGATGAGCTGGAGGCCGGAGTCCTTGTCGAGCATTGCAGGCTGCCTCAAATCAAGGAGTCGTTCTATGCAATTTCCCGAAACAGTCGATTTCCGAATCCGCTTTTGCGCGAGCTCCTGAAGAACTACCTTTCGCGGGCGACTTGTCGCGAAACGCCAGTTGGAAAACCCAAGCAAAGGTGAGAGATAGAGTAGCGCGTTTCCGAGGTTGCGCAGCGTCAAAAGCTGGGCCCTTCGGTGATAAGGATTTGATTTCGCTTCACCGCGCTTGCCGCTAATTCGCGCGATCGGGATGAACCACTCCGTCATAATCCTTGGCGTTCACCTCGTTACCGAGCCAAAAGTTCGGTGGGGGAACCTTGCCTCAGAATCTATGCACCGCCCATATATGGACGATCGTCGCTATCGTCAGAACGATGCACAATGGCGCGTGCAGAAGGCGCCACGCGCCTAAGATTCGCTCGAATGCGGTCACCCGCGAGCGAAAGGCAAAACGATAGAGATAGCGGCCGACCACGCCGCTCGCGACGACGGCTCCCATGGCCAGCAAGGCGACATTGCTGTTCAGCGCACCGAGTCGGAAGTTGCAGTGGAAGAGGATAATTACGGGTCCGGCGACGCCGAGGATAACGTGCATCCGGAACCATGTGGGAATGGCGCGCGCAGCCTTGGGACTCGAATTGACCCGCTTGCGAAGATAATAGGCGAACAGCAAGCCCATCATGGAAGCGCCGATGATTCCGAGCCAATAGCCAAGGCCTGATTTTGGCGTCACCGGCTCATCATAGCTCGCGATCCATCCGAAGATGAGAACGATAACGACGCAGAGCGATGTGAATGTCGGCGTCAGGCCCGCAAGCGGAAGGACGGCGCGCCGCCAATCCGCAGCGCTAGATGCAAACGACATGGATCTTATTTCCTCCCGTCGTGAGGTTCTGCGTAAAACACAAGGGAAAATCGCCTGAAATGGGGCGAAAGCCATTTGCAACAAAGATCACGAGAATTTCGTAATTCGGCTTGAATGGCGCCGCGCTGCTTGCCTAAGGCAAAAGCCTAGAGTACCAGGAGACACACATCATTCGCTGCGTAAAATACGCGTTGTTGCGTCGCATCGTCTTGACGTTGCTGATCGGAGCTTGTCTGTTCGCGCCCTCGCCGCGCCCACAGGCGCAGACGACGACCCCAGGCGGCTATTTCCTTCCGAGCTTCGGACAGCCGCTGAGAAGCTCGTTCGATCACGCAAAAACGCAATTTCCACTTACCGGGGCGCATGCGCAGACCTCTTGTGAGGCCTGTCATTTCAATGGTCAGTATAAGAACACGCTCTACGCGTGTCCCGCCTGTCACAACGGCAACAGGACGATCGGCAAACCGCCGAACCATCCGCCGACATCGTTAAAATGCGCGGGCTGTCACGAGACGACGCTCTTCTCGGACATCAAGATCATCGACCATTTGCAGGCTTCGGCGAAATGCGCGGCCTGCCATGATGGCCGGATCGCGCGCGGCAAGCCCGCAACGCATATTCCGACAGCGGCGCCCTGCGCTGACTGTCACCATACGACCATGAGCTTCACTGTCGGCGTGACGGCGAAGGCGGGGAGCATTTCATTGCCGCGGCCGCTGCCGAACTTCGTACGACGTTCGCCTGAATCTCCGGCGCCGGGTCGCTTCGATCATACAAGCGCGGTCGGACCTTGCGCGACATGCCACAATGGCGTCAATGCGACGGGCAAGCCGCAACGCCATGTGCCGACGCAAGCCCAATGCGACTCGTGTCATAGAAACACGATCACATTCGCTGGCGCGCGCTTCGATCACATGGCCGCCAGAGCCCCTTGCCTTACCTGCCATAATGGCCGCGACGCGCAGGGCAAGCCTCCTACGCATGTCGTCACTTCGGAACCGTGCGACAACTGTCATAAGAGCTTTCTCAGCTTCGACGCTGGCCAACCGTCCTTTCGCCGCAGGGGCCTGTAGCGCGGCGTTGGCGTCGACTTTCGCCAAAGCTGTGAGCGAAACCAAAGGGGCGCTGGCGCCGTTTCTCCATTAAAAAATCGTTACTTGTCGATTGGTGCGCACGCTTGTTCCTTAAACATTTGCAAAACAAGACGCATGAATTCCTGGTGAAGGAGCGTGAATGCGTCGCGTGGGTTGGTGGTTGCATCGTGTCTCAGTTCTTGGTCTCGCTTCGGTCATCTCCTGCGGCGCGTTCGCCGAACCGCTGAACGGATCCGCGCTTGAAAAGGCGCGCGAGTTCATTCGCGCCAAACATTTTGCGCAAGCCATCGCCGTGTTGCAGCAGACCCTGGCGGGAGGATCATCCATTCCCAATGCGGACACGCTTGAACTCTTCGGAGAAGCGCTCGCAAAAGGCGGACGTTTTCAGCAAGCGCGACTCGCCTTGCAGGACTATCTCCGCTTCTTTCCGAAAGGAGAAGGCGCGGCGCGCGTAAAGATGCTTCTCGGAACGCTGCCGCCGGAGACGGCCCCTCCACTTCCGCAAATGGCGACGATCAATCAAATTAATCCCGACGAAACAGCCTGGTCGATGACCGGCAGTCTCAGCAGCTATTTTATTCGCGACGATAGCTACAACACAGCTAAGGACATTTCGACCGCGCCGAACGCGACCGCTGATCCGGATTCGCACCGGCTGCATCAAAATACGTTTCTCACCACCTTTGATCAGCTCATCTTCATCAAACATCCCTATGCAAAAACCAAGATCAAAATCACGGGCATGGACGAGCACCGCATGCGTCCAGGCGAGGTAAATTCGGACCAATACGGCTTATCGCAAGCCTATGTCGAAACCTCTTTTGATACGCTCGATCTGAGCGTGCGGATCGGCCGTCAGAATCGAAACGCCGGCGGCGTGCTCGGCCGCTTCGACGGCGCGCTTGTCAGTTGGCAAATGAACCAGATGCTTCGCTTCAACGCGGTGGCGGGCTCTGCGAATATCAGCCGGTTCGACGCGCCTCTCAAGGATGGGCGTTTTTTTGCGGGCGCCAGTGTCGACTTGCGTCTCATTCCAAATCTCGATGTCAGCCTCTTCGCCATTCAGCAGAATGTCCGATCGCTCCTTGACCGGCGGGCGGTCGGCGGCGAGTTCCGTTATTTCAATAAGAATTTATCCTTGTTGGGAATGGTCGATTACGATGTCCACTTCAACCGCTTCAACGCTGGAACATTGTCAACGTCCTATACTTTTGACGATGGTTCCGTTGTCGCCGCCTCTTTCGACCATCGTCGCGTTCCCTATCTCGCCAGCTTTAACGCGCTGCAGGGGCAGCCCTTCCTGACGCTCTACGACATGCTGAAATTCAGATCGGAGGATGACGTTCGACGTTTCGCCATTGACCGAACGCCCTATTTCCAGTCTGCGATGATGAGCTACACGCGGCCCCTGAGCGAGAAGCTTTCGATCAATCTGGATGTGACGACGACCTATGTCAGCGGGACCTTGCCGTCGGGCGGCGTGGACGGAACCAACCCCCTTGGACGGGAATATTATCTTTCGGGCCAGCTTATCGCGAATGGCATTTTCACGCCGGGCGATCTTTATACGGGCGCCCTGCGCTTTGCGCGACTCGCCGACTCTTACGTCTATTTCATCGATCTTGACGCACGATATCCTCTGAGCGAGCAATTTCGCGTCAGCCCACGCCTGAGGCTGGGATATCGCGAGGGACGCAATGCGCCGCTGCGAGAGACAACGGTCCTGCCTTCGCTGCTCTTCGACTATTTCGTTACGAAAAACCTCGCCATCGAAGCGGAGATCGCGACAAAATGGATCGATAGCGCTGCAGGAAATTTCCGCGGGCAGACGCGGGATACTTTCTTCACCTTGGGCCTGCGTTCGGATTTCAGCAGCGACGGGACCGCGCGTTGCGCGGGGCGGCTCACGCCATGTCTCGCCGGCTTGTTCGCGCCTGCGCGCACGCCAGACAGGGTAGAGCCCGTCGACCGTAAGGAGCCAGCCGTCCCGCCGTGGATTTCCTCCGTATTCATGTTTGAAGTCGGCGCGCGCTACTGGCTTGGCCGGAGCAGGACTGCCTACGACTATTTCGCCGACGACACGCCGACTCTGAAGGTATCGACGCTTTCCTATGACCGTCTTGTCGCACAATCAGGTGAGGTTTTCTTCCGCGCCGATGCGCAGGAAGGGCTGCTTCGCAACATGTTTCTCAAGGGCTATATCGACACGGGATTTCTTCGTTCTGGTCGGCTGGTCGACCGGGACTATCCGCTTGGCGGTCTCGGGTCGCTGACGCAAAGCGTCGCCGCTGGCCGGTCTTTCTCCGGAACCATTGATCTTGGCTACAACATCTATGCTGACGAAAGGTTGAGACTGGGCGCCTTCTTTGGATGGCAATCCTGGGTCGACTCAATCGATGCGAACGGATGCGTGCAACGAGGCCTCGGGGCCATCTGCATTCCGAGCGTTCCGGCGTCGGTCCGCATGGTCAGTGAGCGCGATCACTTCAAGTCCTTCCGTGTCGGCGCCGCGCTCGACGTGGCTTTGGCTAGCGGCCTGTCCTGGAGCAGCGAATTCGCTTTGGCGTCCACCTACCATCGCGCGACAGACACGCATTACTTCACCTTCGGCGCCGACCCCGCGAAGGGTCGCGGCGGGGGCTTTGAAGCTCAAACCGGATTGAAATATGCGCTCACGGAACGAATATCGCTCGGCGCCGGATTAAGGTGGCGTCATCAGGAAGACCAGTCGCTGGATATGTATGGACAGCTTCTTAGCTATCGCGTCGATCGCTTCGGAGCGTTCGCGCAGGCGAGCTATCGATTCGGATGGGGCGATCTCTTCGGACGAGAATAGTCGATCGCCGCGCTGGTCAATTCAACAACAGACTTCTCGTCTTCTCGTCCGCAGCAAGCTCAACGGCGGTCTCGCGCTTTTTATTCCGCAAATTGCGATCCGCGCCCCTGGCGAGCATCGCGCCGACAATTTCGGCATGCCCGTGCTGGGCGGCAGCCATCAATGCGCTTACGCCGAGCGCGTCGCGCGCATTCGGGTCAGCCCCGTGGTTGAGCGCTTCCAGGGCCGCGGCCTTGAGACCGCGATGCGCGGAAACGATCAAGGGCGTTTGCCCGGAGTCGCTTGCTGCGGAAACGTTGGCTCCGGCGTGAATCAGCAATAATGCAACATCTTCCTGACCGTGCTCGAGCGCGGCGAGAAGGGGCGTGATCCCAAAGGGATCAGCCATGTCGCGCGATACGCCTTTTGCCAGCAGCGCTGCGACAACTCCGATGTTGCCGTGCTGCGCGGCGATCCAAAGCGCTGTGCGCCCACTTTTGTCGACCGCGTCGAGCGGATCTAGCTTCGTCAATATTTCGATCATCGGCGCAGGGCAGCCGGCGGCTGCGCGCATAAGGGCCGTCTCGCCATCCTTGCGCGGCGTCGGCCGTGCGTTGTTTTCCAGCAAGCGCTGGAGAGTAGAAGCGTCGCAGGTTTCGGCGGATGTGAACACGGCGGCGTTGAGGGACTCCTGAGCAATTTTTCCGCCGGAGACGAGTAGCGCCGCAACATCGGCCTTTCGGCTTCGAATGGCCAGTATGAGAGCGGTCTCGCCACGAATATTCCGGGCGTTCGGGTCGGCGCCTTGCCCGAGAAGCAATCGTACGAGCTGAATGCGACCTTCCAAGGCGGCGGCCATTAGCGGGGTTGAGCCGTCGTCGCTTTTGGTTTCGATAGACGCTCCAGCGCGCAGCAAGGCCTCGAGCGCGGGCGCATCGCCCCGTGCGGCGGCGTCGTTAATCCCCGCGGCTCCGTTTCGGGAGGTCGCGGCCGGCGACAAGGCGAATTGCGGCGCGGACATTGTGTGTTTAGGGATTGCCGGCGGCGGTTGTGGCGGCCGTTGCGAGATTCTTGTAAGCAACGCCGTCGCGCGTTTGTCCTTCGCCGAAGCCTTTTGCAGCCACTCCCGAGCCTGAGCGAGGTCGAAAGGCGCTCCTCGCGCTCCAAGCAGCATCTTCGCCAACTCGAATTGTGCGGCAGGCAGCCCCTTGAGCGCTGCTTCGCGCATCCAGTGGAAGGCGAGGGCTGGATCCTGCTCCTTGCTCAGCGCCGAGCGGTAAAAATTCGCGCGCTTTAGAAGCGTCGGCGCGTCGTTCGCCTTCGGCGGGGCGCCCGCGGCTTGCGCCTCGAGGCAAGTGAGAATGGCGAGAACGAGCGACGCGAACCTGGTTTTAAGGAGCGCCATATTTCGTTTCGATCTCCACTCCGATGTCGCGCAGGAAGTCAGTCGGCATTTGCCCGCCGGCACAGACAATCACTACGTCGTTTTCGAGACGCTTTAACGCCCCCGCGTTGCGAAGCGTCACCGATCGCGGTTCAATCCTTTCAACGACGGAGGAGAGCATGATCTGACATGTGGAATGGTTGAGCCGCGCTCTATTGGCTGGTTTCGCTCGGCTGAAAGCCTCTCCGCGGTAGGAAAGCGTGACATGCGTGCCGGGTTGCGCGGCGAGCGCGCAGGCGGCCTCGAGCGCGCTGTCTCCGCCGCCGACGACGAGCGCTTTGGAGCCGCGATATTGCTCCGGGTCCACGAGGCGATAGACGACTTTGGCGAGGTCCTCGCCTGGCGCGCCGAGCTTACGCGGCGTGCCTTGCCGACCGAGCGCAAGCAGGACCGCCTGCGTACGGTAGCTCCCCTTTTGAGTTTTCACCTCGAAAATCTCGCCGGCCTTCGAAATACGCTCGACGCGTTCTCCTTCCTGGATCCGAAGCCCGCCTTCCAACTTGGCGGTTTCAAAAATAGCGATCAACTCCTCCTTGCTAAGTTCGTGATAATCAAATGAGCCGATGAGCGGTAAGGTGAAGGGCGCGGTCATTACCAGCTTGCCCCGGGGATAATGCGCAACCGCGCCGCCCAACCGTTCCTGTTCCAGCGTGACGAAGCGGAGGCCCTTCTCGTGCGCCGCAAGGCTTGCGGAAAGTCCCGCTGGACCGCATCCGACGATAACGAGATCGAGCGCATCGCCTTTGGGCTTGGCGTCGGCAACAATGGAGTCGATCGCCTGTCGGCCCTGTTCCAAGGCGTTACGCACGAGTCCCATGCCGCCGAGCTCGCCGGCGATATAGATTCCCGGCACGTTGGTGCGAAAGCGGGCGTCGACCATCGGCAGCTCGACGCCGCGCGTTTCCGTGCCGAAGACGAGCGTGATCGCATTTGCAGGACAAGCCGTCTTGCAGGCGCCGTGCCCAATGCAATTGGCGGCTTCCAACAATTCGGCTTTACCGTCTATCAACCCGATGATGTCGCCCTCCGGACAGGCCTGCACGCAGGCGCTACAGCCGAGGCAGAGAGACGGGTCGACTTTCGGATGAAGCGTGGCGGGCTCGACAAGCCCGGCTTCCTGAGCCGCTTCGCGCTTCGCCGTGCTGAGTATTTGCACTCTGCGGCGCCGGGCGACATAGATCGTCCAGGCAAATGCGAGCGGGACTCCATAAGCGACAAAAGCGGCTGACGCCATGACGCAGACTCTCTCGGTTACGCGAACTCATTACCCTGTGGACCCTATGAAGCCCAGCTTTTTGCCGGCGGTCCGGCGCGATTGTGAAGCGCCCGCGATAAGATTCCGGTTGAATTATGATTAATGGATCATAGTGCTTGTAGCCGCGCAATTGCCGTTTTTTCGAACAAAAACGTGCAACGGTCGTTTCATCTGAAAGGTGGGCAAGCATTTGCGAGTTTTAGGGTGGATGGCGTTGCTAGTGTGCACGATGCTCTGGTGCGCCGTTCCCGTGCGTGCGGAAAGCCCTCTCGAAAGCCTCGTGATCCCGGGTCCCGTGATCAAGGGCCACGAAAAATTCGAGAGCGAGTGCTCGAAATGTCATGAGCCCTTCTCGCGCATTTCTCAAACCAGCTTGTGCCTCGACTGTCATAAGGACATCGCGAAGGATCGCTCGAACCACGTTCGCTTTCATGGACGGGATCGGCTTGCGAGCATTCAGGATTGTAATCATTGCCATGTCGATCACAAGGGGCGCGACGCGGATATCCGGTCTTTTGACCGCGCGTCATTCGATCACGCACTGACGGCCTACCCGTTGCTCGGTGCGCATCGCACCGCGGCGTGCGACGGCTGCCATGCGTCAGGGACGCTTTTTCGCAAGGCGTCGTCACGATGCATCGACTGCCATAAGGGCGTCGATCCACATAAAGGTCAATTACAAGGCTGCGAAGCCTGTCATGCGGCCTCGAGTTGGCGCGCGCTCCAGGCTTATGACCATGGAAAGACCAAATTTCCCCTGAAAGATTCCCATAAAGATGTCGCTTGCGTCACATGCCACGCCGGGCAAGCCTATAAGGGGCTCTCGACGGCCTGCAACTCGTGCCACCGTCTCCAGGACGTGCATAACGGCCGCTATGGAGAAAAATGCCAGGCTTGCCACAATGAGAAAAAGTGGAAAGAAGCGCAGTTCGATCATGAACGAACGCGGTTCCCTCTGCGCGGCGGCCATGTGCAGACGAAATGCGACGCGTGTCATACCGGCCCTCTCAATGCGCGGCTGGAGACGACGTGCATCTCGTGTCACAAGCAGCAAGATTCGCATCGTGGCGCGCTCGGTGAACGTTGTGAACGTTGTCACGGGGAAAGCGACTGGCGGAAGACCCACTTCGACCATGCGCAATCTTCCTTCCCGCTGCTGGGCAGGCACCTCGGCGCTCCTTGCGCGGATTGCCACGTCACGCCCGCTTACAAAGAGACCCCGAAAGCCTGCCAGCAATGCCACAACGACGTCCATCACAAAGGACGTCTGGGCGCGGAGCCCAGATGCGGCGCATGCCACAATGCGGAGAGCTGGCGTGCTGCGACGTTCGATCATGCGCGGCAAGCGCATTATCCGCTAACCGGCGGTCATGCCAAGCTCGCATGCGAAAGCTGCCATAAGGAAACGAACCCGCCGACGCTGAAGCTGCCGACGGCTTGTGCAAGCTGTCACAAGGACAGTCAGCATAAGGGCCATCTCGGCGCGGCGCCGAAATGCGAGTCATGTCACGATACGTCCGGCTGGGGTCATTGGCGCTTCGATCATGCGCAGCAAACGCGATTCCCGCTGACCGGCCGCCATGAAGGCGTCGCCTGCGAGAATTGCCACAAGGCCGTCAATCCGCCAAATCTGAAGATCTCAATGGAGTGTTACGCCTGTCACGGCAAGCAGGACGCTCACAATGGCGCTTTCGGTCGGTTCTGTGAAAGGTGCCACACGCCGGAAGGATGGCGAAAGGTGAAGATCTCAAATTGATCCTGGCGAGTCATTCGATCATGCGCCGGAAAGACATCATGAGAAGAGCTTATTGCGGCGCCGTTTTGCGCCTCAATGACATGGCTTGTTCCAATCATCGGAAAGGATGGCTAAGATCTTGACAACAGCTCAGCTCGGTCACTACGCGCTCTTGCTGGCCTTTGCGATTGCCCTCGTGCAAAGCATAACGCCGTTCGTGTTTTTCCGGCGATACGATGCGGCCATTCACGCGCTCGCCGGGCGCGCGGCGGTTGCGCAATGCGTCGCCATCGTCGCTGCTTTTGGCGCTCTGGCCTATGCTTTCGCGGCGTCGGATTTCTCTTTGGCTGTCATCGCCGAAAATTCACACACGGCGAAGCCCGCATTGTACAAGTTTGCTGGAATCTGGAGCAACCACGAAGGCTCGATGCTGCTTTGGGTATTGATCCTCGCGCTCTTTGGCGCCTATGCGGCCAGACGCGGAGATAATATCCCCGGACAGCTTCTCGCCGTGGCGCTCGCCATTCAGGCCATGATCAGCGCGGGCTTTCTTGCCTTCATCCTGCTTACCTCCAATCCTTTCGCGGTGCTGGCTCAGGCGCCTGCGGAAGGCGCCGGGCTCAATCCAATTCTGCAAGATCCCGCATTGGCTCTGCATCCGCCTTTTCTCTATCTCGGCTATGTCGGTTTCTCCATGGCGTTCTCCTTCGCGGTTGCCGGGTTGATCGACGGCGGCCCCGGCGCAGCCTGGGCGCGCTGGGTGCGGCCCTTCGCGCTCGCCGCGTGGTGCTTTCTGACGATTGGAATCGCGTTGGGCAGTTTCTGGGCCTATTACACTCTGGGCTGGGGCGGCTGGTGGTTCTGGGATCCGGTCGAGAATGCGTCGCTCATGCCCTGGCTCACCGGCACGGCCTTCCTGCATTCGGCGATCGTCATGGAACGGCGCAATGCTCTCGCCGCTTGGACTATTCTGCTCGGCATCGCTACCTTTTCGTTGAGCCTGATCGGCGCCTTTCTCGTCCGTTCGGGGATGCTCTCGAGCGTGCACGCCTTTGCGCAGGATCCATCGCGCGGGCTTTTCATTCTGGTCCTCGTCGCGATTGCGACGGGCGCGGCGCTTGCGGTATGGACATGGCGCGCGCCGCGGCTCGAAAAAACTGCGCCTTTCGCGCTTGTGAGCCGCGAAAGCAGCCTTGCGCTCAATAATGTCTTCCTGAGCGCCGCGGCGTTCACTGTCCTCCTGGGGACATTCTATCCCCTGGTCGTGGAGATGATGGGGGCAGACAGGATTTCCGTCGGAACCCCCTATTTCGCGCGCACCTTCGTCCCGATCGGCGCGATTCTCGTGGCGCTCATGGCGTTTGGGCCCGCGCTCAGATGGAAGCGCGACGATGTACGCGACGCATTGGCGCGATTGAGCGTCGCGGGCGTCATCGCCGCCGGGGCGCTCGTTTCTGTGCTTTTTATCTGGCGAGAAATTTTTCCGGCGCTTTTTCTCGCGCTGTCGGCTTGGCTCGTTGGCGGGTCGCTCGTCGTCCTCGGGCGTCGCGTCCGCCTCTTGGACGCTTCCTTCATGACGTCGATCAGTCTAGCGCGCACGACGCCGCCGGCCTTCTATGGATTGATCATCGCCCATGCAGGCATGGGACTCATGATTTCCGGAATTACGGGCGCCGCTTACTGGTCGAGCGAAAAGACGGAGCTTCTTCGAGTCGGGCAGACGCTTCAACTGGATTCTCTCGCGCTGCGGCTCGACCTCGTCGAAGATATTCGTGGTCCGAACTACGAAGCGCAACGCGCGCAATTCACGCTGACGCGTGACGGCTCGCTGGTCGCGCGCCTGTCGAGCGAGCGACGCTATTTCCCCGTCCGCGATCAAACCACGACGGCGGCGGGCATTCATACGAGGCTGCTCGAGAACTTCTACGTCGCGCTCGGCGATTCAGAGGAGAGCGGCGCATGGACGGTTCGCTTCTATCGGCATCCGCTCGTATCCTTCGTATGGATCGGCGCTTTCATCATGGCGTTGGGCGGCTTTGTTTCTCTTTGCGATAAAAGGCTGCGCATCGGGGCGCCGCATCGCGCAAGACGTCCTATCATGATCCCGGAGGAGCGCTTTTCATGAGGCGACTATTCCTTGCCGGAGCGCTCGCCCTGTCCGCCGCCACGACCTCTGCGGCGACGCCAGACGAAATTGTCGCAGACGCCGCGCTCGAAGCACGGGCGCGCGCGCTCGGGCGCGAATTGAGATGCATGGTTTGCCAGAACCAGAGCGTCGAAGACTCGAATTCGGCGCTCGCGCATGATCTGCGCGTTCTGTTGCGTGAAAGGCTCATCGGAGGTGACAGCGATGAAGCTGCAATGGGCTATATCGCGGCGCGCTACGGGGATTTCGTTCTCCTGAAGCCGCCGATCAAAACCCTCACGGCGTTCCTGTGGGCCGGACCGCTGCTTTTTCTGCTCGGCGCTCTTGCGCTTTTCCTGCGCCTCCTGCGTCGTGAGGCGACAGTGCTTGCGCCATTGAGCGCTGCTGAAGAGGCGAGATTGACCGCGATGCTCGACGAATGAGAGTAACATGATCCTGTGGCTCATCTTGACAGCAATGACCTCCATAGCGGCGATCTTCGTCGCTGCGCCTTTTCTGCGTGAATGGGACGCTCAACCCGAGCGCCACGAGCGCGACATCTTCCTCGAACAACTGCGCCAGATTGAGCGGGAGCGCGCATGTGGCGACATTGACCCGGTAAGCGCAGATGCGGCGGCCGGGGAGATACAGCGGCGGCTTCTGGCGACGCGCGCCAAGGACGGGTCGCCTGCGCTGTCGGCCAGAGAGCGCGCCTATGCGGCTGTTGGCGTTGCGGGCGTTATCGCGCTCGGCTCCGTCGGCCTGTTTGCAATCACGGCCGGACAGGCTCCGTTGGCCCAAAGCGAGCCAGAAGTCGCCGCTATGCGCAGCGAGGCGCAGCAGACGCCGCCCGTCGAAGAGATGATTCGCCGTCTCACCATGCGTCTACAGAACGAACCGAACGACATTACAGGGTGGCGCACGCTGGGCTGGGCAAGGCTGCAAATGAATTCATTCGTCGAAGCCGCGGCGGCTTACGCCAAGGCGATCGAATTGCAGCCTGAAGTTGCCGACAATTACGGCGCGCGGGCCGAGGCCCTGATCAAAGCGTCAAACGGCTCAGTGAGCGAGGAGGCGCAGGGGGCGCTTGATGCGGCGCTGGCCCGCGATCCAAAAGACGTTCGAGCGCGCTATTGGCTCGGCGTAGCGAGAAGACAGAAAGGCGACAGGAGCGGCGCACGGGAGATTTGGGGCGGGCTGTTGGCGGAGGGCGGGGAGCGCGACTTCGCCTCCGAAATCCAGCGACAAATTGCTTCGCTTGATGGCGGAGTAGCAATGCAGCCGCAAACGGACGAGTCGGCGATGATCCACGCGATGGTGGACGGGCTTGAGCAAAGGCTGACCGCCTCGCCTCGCGATGCGCAAGGTTGGATCAGACTCATTAAGTCTCGTATGGTCTTGGGAGAACGGGACAAAGCAAGGGCCGCATTGGAGCGGGCGCGCCAATCGCTCGCAGAGGACCTGCAGGCCCGCCAGCAAATCGAAAACGCGGCGACGGAAGCTGGCCTTTAATTCGCAGCCTTAAAGAAAGGTCTCGTGCGGCGACGTCCATGACGGACGTTCGAGACCGCGAGGACGTGTGCGCGACGGCTGGCGGCGCGTCGATGCACGGATGTTTGGACGTGTCGCCGCAAGGCGCGCAAAGTCGACCAAATATCGCTGCATTGGAATGCCGCGAAGGTCACATAACAGCCGATCAGTAAAGTTTTTATTAAGTCGTGTTCAAGGCTTCGGGACTGGCCTCGTCTCAGGACGACGCATGTCTCGGAGGGTCTTGCGCCAACGAGAAGGAGATCCGCGAAGAGATGCGTGATCGCGTAAGAGGAGTATGCGTATATGCGTAAACTAGCAGCTGGAATTGCCAGCGCGATTGCAATAGCCGGCGCCGCCGCCGCCGCCGATCTGCCGAAGAGAGACCAAGAGCCGGCCTTCGCGCCGCCTGTCCCTCCGCCGTCGCCCATATGGACCGGCTTTCACGCCGGGATGAAAATGGGCTACGGCTTCAACGCGTCGAGACAGCATATCGACAGTTTGCGTTTCGAGGACGGAATGCCGACGCCGCTCAGCGAAATCTGGTCCTACCCGGGTCCTGCGTGGGCGGGCTTCCAGGGCGGCGGCGAAGTCGGTTACGATTATCAATGGGGACGTTTCGTCGTCGGCGTCGAGACCGATATTATCGGAACGAACATGTCGGGCGACAGTTGGGGCGTCGGTCCTGTCATTCCCGGCAAAAATTTCGCCTGGGACGGGCGCACCGGCATCAGCGTCCCGTGGTATGGCACGGTTCGCGGACGCTTGGGTTATCTCGTCACGCCGGCCATCCTGGTTTACGCCACCGGCGGACTCGCTTATGGCGGCGTGAAGCATCATCAATATTTCGCCGACAGCGACGCCGACATCGGGATGGCCGACCGCAATTCAACGAATATAGGCTACACGGCCGGCGTGGGCGCGGAATGGATGTTCATGCGCAATTGGAGCCTCAAGGGCGAATACCGCTACACCGATCTGGGAAGCGGATGGTCGAGCCCCAGCGGTTCGGGTCGCGCGTTCAACATAGCTGAAATTACGCCTGGGATCGCGGCGCAGCCGGCCGTGTTCAAGTCATGGAGCGTTCCGAATGCTGACTTCCATAGCTTCCTTCTTGGTGTGAGCTTCCACTTCAACTGAAACTCTGCTTGATGGCCGCAAAGGTCGTCGCAATGGGCGCGCGCCGCCGAAGCCGGACAGCGAGCGCGGCTGCCGCCCAGTTGCGATTCGTGTTTTCTCCTTTTCCGTGGTTTCGATCAACCTCCCAAGCTTGGGCGACGACAATGCTGAGCAGTAAAAGATTATGTGAAGCCAGCGGGAATATGAGGCCGCACCCGACGCGCTGGCAATGCTCTCGGAGGATGCATGAGCTAAATGCGCAACGCTTCCGCGGTAATCTTCCATACCTTCGCTGAGCCGCCCATAAGGCTCGCGAGCCCTCTTGTTGAGGGAGCGGTTGAAGCGAGGGAAAGCATTTTTTCTTTTCTCCGAAGATATTCCCTCGCGTCGGGATTTGCACATAAAGGCTTCTTGGGATCGCGCCGCGCCGATCTTGAAAGGCCGCGGCTGAGGCGTCGGCCTCGTGCGGACTCGATAAGGAAAGCAAATGCCAGCCGAAAGCGTATCGGATGCGGGATTGTCCTCAACTCACTCCTCGTCCGGCTCGTCGGCAGAGACGGTTCCGGTCAGCCTGACGGTCAACGAGACGCATCACGCACTTGCGCTCGATCCTCGTACGACGCTCCTGGACCTGTTGCGCGAGCATTTGGACCTGACCGGGACGAAAAAAGGCTGCGATCAGGGGCAATGCGGCGCGTGCACCGTGCTGATCGACGGGCGGCGCATCAATTCGTGCCTGACCCTTGCAGTGATGTGCGATGGCGCGCAGATCACTACGATCGAGGGAATCGCCGTAAGCGGTGCGCTGCATCCGCTTCAGCAGGCGTTCATCGATCACGACGCTTTCCAATGCGGCTATTGCACGCCCGGGCAAATCTGCTCGGCGGCGGGATTGATTGCGGAGGGCAAGGCGAAAACTACGGAGGACATACGCGAACTCATGAGCGGCAATATCTGCCGCTGCGGGGCCTATGGCAACATTGTCGCGGCAATACAGCAGACGATGGGGCAATCATGATCGGTTTCAAATACGTGCGCGCTAGGGACATTGCTGACGCTGTACGGCAGCTTAGCGGCGAGTCGAACGCAAAACTCATCGCCGGCGGCACCAATCTCATCGATTTGATGAAGATGGATGTCGAACGACCAACGAAACTGATTGACATTACGCGGCTTCCGCTGACGCAGGTTCAAGAGACGCAGGGCGGGGGGCTACGTATCGGCGCGCTGGTACGAAACTCCGATCTCGGATATCATCCCGTTGTCGAGCAGCGCTATCCGGTTCTTGCCAGCGCCATCATGGCCGGCGCCTCGCAGCAACTGCGGAACATGGCGTCGACCGGCGGAAACCTTATGCAACGCACGCGCTGCCATTATTTCTATGACACGGCGACGCCTTGCAATAAGCGCGAGCCGGGCGCCGGCTGCCCCGCCATTGGCGGCCAGAATCGCATGCACGCAATCCTTGGCGGCAGCGACGCTTGCATTGCGACGCATCCTTCTGACATGTGCGTCGCGCTCACGCTGTTGGAGGCGAAGGTCTGCGTCAGTGGCCCCGCCGGCGACCGGGTAATCGCCTTTGCGGATTTCCACCGGCTTCCGGGCGATATGCCCCAGCGCGACACCAACCTCGAAGCAGACGAGATCGTCACTGCGATTGAACTGCCGCCAAAAGGCTTTGCGGCGAACTACACATATTTGAAGATTCGTGACCGTCTCTCTTATGCGTTCGCGCTCGTCTCGGTCGCGGTCGGGCTCGATCTCGATGGCGACGCCATCAGGGAGGGGCGCTTCGCCCTCGGAGGCGTCGCGCACAAGCCCTGGCGCGATCCATCGGCTGAAGCCGCGCTGCAAGGGCAGCCGGCCAACCTTGAGACGTTCGATCGTGCGGCGGATATTCTGCTGCGCGACGCCAAAGGCTACGCCTGCAATTCCTTCAAGATCGATCTCGCGCGCCGCTGCATCGTGCGCGCGCTTGCACAAGCCGCGCGCGGTGCGCCGCAGTCGCAGTCCTCCAAGAAAATCGCGTGAGCACCGCCATGGCGTCCTACATCGGCACTTCAACGCCCCGCATCGACGGATTGGCGAAGGTCACCGGCGAGGCAAAATACGCGGCCGAGTTCAACGCGCCAGGCCTCGTACATGGAAGCGTCGTAACCTCGACAATTGCAAAGGGTCGTGCGACGCGCATAGATTGCAGCGCCGCCCTGGGCGTCAAGGGCGTGCTCGACGTGCTTACGCATGAGAACCGCCCGCCCATGGCCGGCGACGATCAGGCGTACAAGGACGACGTTGCGCCAGGCGGGTCGCCCTTCCGACCGCTCTACGACGACAGGATCATGTTTAATGGCCAGCCCATCGCGCTCGTCGTCGCCGAAACGTCCGAGGCAGCGCGTTTCGCAGCGTCATTGGTGCGGATCGAATACGAGACGGAGGCGCATGTTACCGATATGCGCCGTCCGCAGGAGCCTCTAATTTCTGTGAAAGCTGTCGCCGGCGCGGACGAGGCGCCGTTCGCGCCGCCTGGGACGCGCGGCCGGCCCGAGGAGGCTTTTGCGGCCGCGGCAGTGCGCCACGCCGGCGAATATTACGTCCCGATGGAGCACCACAATCCGATGGAGCTGTTTGCTTCGACGGTGATCTGCGATGGCGGCGGCAAGCTCGTCGTCGATGACAAGACGCAGGGGGTGCAGAACGTTCAGCGCTATCTGTGCGGCGTGTTCGGCATGAGGCCCGAGGACGTCCGCGTCGTGTCGCCTTTCGTGGGCGGCGCATTCGGATCGGGACTGCGTCCGCAGTTTCAGGTGGTGCTGGCGGTGTTGGCGGCCCGCGCGCTGCAACGCTCGGTCCGTGTCGTTTTGACGCGTCCGCAAATGTACGTGCTGGGCTACCGCCCCCCGATGATGCAGCGGCTCGAACTCGGCGCGAACGCCGGCGGAACGCTTGACGCAATCATGCACGGCGCGATCACGGCGACGTCGCAATATGAGGATTATTTCCGCCAGGAGACCGGGTGGTCAGGCCTGCTCTATAAATGCGACAACGCAAAATATGAGCACAGACTTGCGCGACTTGACCTGCCGACTCCATGCGACATGCGTGCGCCAAGCGCCCCAACGGCGCACTTTGCGCTTGAATCCGCGATGGACGAGCTTGCTATAGCGCTCAATCTGGATCCTCTCGAACTGCGTTTGCGATGTTATTCCGACCGCGACCAGAATAAGGACCGCCCGTTCGCCAGTAAGGCGCTCAGGGAATGCTACCGCCAAGGCGCCGAGGCGTTCGGGTGGGACAAGCGCGACCCGCAGCCTCGCTCGATGCATGACGCCGGCGACCTGGTTGGTTGGGGCATGGCCACCGGCATGTGGGAGGCGTTGCAAGCGCCGATTACCGTGCGTATCGCGCTCAGCGCCAACGGCCATGCGGAGGTCGCCTGCGCGACCTCCGATATCGGCACAGGCACCTACACGATCATGGCGTAGGTCGCGGCGGACATGCTCGGGTTGCCTCTCGAAAACATTAGCGTCAAGCTTGGAGATTCAAGTCTCCCGCGATCGCCCGTCGAAGGCGGATCGTGGATCGCGGTCTCGGTGTCCAATGCGATCGCGACGACGGCCCACGCAATCCGCGATGAGCTGCTGCGACTGGCCAAACAGATGCCGGGTTCGCCGCTTGTGGACGTCGAGCCGGATGAAGTCGCGCTTGTGGATGGGAGACTCGTAAGCAAGGGAGACGCATCGCTCTCCGCGCAAATTGCGGATGTGATGCGGCACAACGTCGTGGACCGCATCGAGCAGGAGAAAGCCGCCAACCCGAGCAGGGACTCTACGTGTGCGCATAATACTCACGCAGCAGTTTTCGCCGAGGTGAAGGTCGACGAGCAACTTGGAGTAATCCGCGTCACGCGCGTCGTCAGCGCGGTTGCCGCCGGGCGCATCCTGAACCCCAGGACCGCGCGCAGCCAGATCCTCGGCAGCGTGGTCTGGGGAATTGGCATGGCGCTACACGAAGAGACGCTGATCGATCACAGATTCGGCCGCATCATGAACGCCAATATCGCAGAATACCATGTGCCGGTGAGCGCGGACATCCATGACATCAGCGTGATCTTCGTCGACGAACCGGACGATAGCAATCCGCTCGGCGTCAAAGGGGTGGGCGAGATCGGCATAGTTGGCGTTGCAGCGGCAATCGCGAACGCGGTCTACCACGCGACAGGAAAGCGCGTGCGCGACCTGCCGATTACGCTCGATAAGTTACACCGGTAGTCCGTCCAGCCGGCGTTCAAGTCGGTTATATTCGAGGCATTGGCCTTTTCCGGTTTCTCACCATCGGCGCGACTGATCGCGCCGGGCCGGAGAGTCGCCCGAAGCCGAACGCCCCATTACATTGGAGATATTGCTCCTAAAGCGTCGCGCCTTTGCCCGCCGTATCGAAGGAGCCGGGTCCTGCGCCAATTTTGCCGAATGGACGCTCAAGCGCAGAACGATTCCATTTTCCAGCATCAGCGGCAGCCTCATATGTGCTTTGTAAGAATGCCAGCAATGTCGAATCCGGGTCGTTGGCGGTTCGCACGGCGTCATAGGGCAGGATAAACTCCTTAAGTTCGTTGCTGAAGAATCCGGCTGCCGGCTTTATCGGCGCGGCGGCATAATTCGGCGGAGCAGGATAGGCATATGAGTAGAACGCGGGGTAGTCGATGCCGCCGCCTCCCGGCCAGAAGCCGGCGCTGCTGACCTCATGGGAGTAAGCTTCCCTCACGACCGCATCAGGCAGATTGGGGACGCCGCCTGGGTGGAGCGGCGCGGGGCGACCAGAGAATCGCGTCACTGCAAGGTCGAAGCTTCCCCAGAAGAAATGTACTGGACTGCACTTTCCGATGAAGCCGGTACGAAAGATCTTCATGACGCGGTCCACCTGCGTCAGCGCCATCCAAAAACGGCGTGCATAGGCCGGATCATAGGTTGCGTGAATTCGGTCTTCGCTGAAGCGCAAGGCGCATGGCGTCTCGTTCGGTCTTTCGTAAATGCGCGCCGGTATATCCAGTTCGGCGAGCGCGGCGATTACCCGCGAGTAGAAGTCGGCGACGGATTGGGATCGGAGCTGCAATTTGCGCTTCGCGCCGTCGCTCGTTTCAATGCAAAGGAGATGATCGATAAAGTCGAACTCAATCTCGAAAATTCTTGCACGATAGGCGATCGGCGAGGTTGTGAGGCCGCGCGCGGTCACATAGAGCGTCACATGCCATGAATGGTTCAGCCAAGGAGTCAGCGAAAGGCGGACCTTGCCGATGATTTGCGTCCAAAGATGCAATGTTTCACAGGTTTCCCGCCAGGCGGGGTAAGGCAAGTCTGGCCATGCATCGCGATTGGTTTCATACTGCGGCATGTCGCGACATCCCTTGCATAAGACGACGACCCTACTTTTCGTATGATGTTGGAGAAATCAATTCGTGGACGCTGAACCATCCGAGTTCATCCGTCCATACGCGCTGTGGCGCCCAACCTCCCGACCGCGCAACTTCACGGAACTGGTCGACCGAGTATTTGTAAGCATTTTCCGTATGAATGGCCTCGCCAGCGCGAAAATAAAACGATGCGCCAGGGATACCCGCGACCTGTTCTTTCGTGCTGATGAGACGCATCGCAATTCGCCCTTCGAGAGGCTCGAATACCGCCTCGTGGCGGAACGCTCGCAAATCGAATGTTCCTTCGAGATCACGGTTGATGCGCGCTAGTAAATTGAGATTAAACGCCGCAGTGACGCCGCCCTCATCATTATAGGCGGGAAGCAGATGGCGAATGTCTTTCTTTAGATCCACTCCGACAAAAAGTCGTCCGTCCGGGGAAAGAATTGCGCGCATCATGCGCAAAAGAGACGCCGCCTCCGCAGGCGTGAAGTTGCCGATCGTTGATCCAGGGAAAAACCCGAGCTTGGGCCGTTCTTCGAATTCGGCGGGGAGCTTGAATGGGTGAGAAAAATCGCCCAACACCTGCCGTACGTCGAGCGCTGGAAAGCGAGATATGAGGCGCCGCTTCGTCTCGAGGAGAGCGCTTTCTGAGACATCAATGGACACATAGGCGCGTAAGCCGCGCATGTGTCGGACGAGAATTTCCGTTTTGACGCTCGAGCCGGAGCCAAATTCAACGAGGACGTCTTCGGCGCACGCTTCTCCAAGCATCTGTCCGGCGTAAGATCGCAAAATGGCGATCTCGGTGCGTGTCGGATAGTATTCCGGCTGGCGCGTGATTTCCTCAAAAAGCGAGCTGCCAACGGCGTCATAGAAATAGCGACAAGGCAGCGTTTTCGTTGGCCGCGACAGGCCCTCAAGGACGCTGGCGGCAAATCCGTCATCTCTCAAGCTCGGCGATAACGCGCGCTCGGCCATTTGCGACATTAGTTTATCTCCGAAGCCAAACGCAGGCCCACAAACTGCCAGCGTTGATGCGGATAGAAGAAATTGCGGTAACTGGGGCGCATGTGGTGCTGGGGCGTCACGCAGGAGCCGCCGCGCAGCACGTGCTGGCCGATCATGAACTTGCCGTTGTATTCGCCCAGCGCGCCTTTGAGCGGTCGGTAGCCTGGGTACGGCAGATAGGCGCTCTGGGTCCATTCCCAGACGTCGCCGAACATCTGAGACAGTCGCCCCGTCGGCGCCTGTTCCGCCGGCAAAGGGCGCAAGGCGGCAGATGCAAGGAAATTCCCCGCTTGAGATGATGTCGCCGCCGCAACTTCCCACTCGAACTCTGTTGGCAGCCGCTTTCCCGCCCATCGCGCAAATGCGTCGGCTTCATAATAGCTGACATGCGATACCGGTGCGCAGAAGTCGAGCGGCTGCAAGCCTTCGAGCGACATTTCGAACCATTGTCCGTCCCTTGGCTCCCAGTAGAGAGGCGCGTTCCAATTTTCCCGCTTGACCGCCGCCCAGCCGTCCGACAGCCACAAAGTCGCGGTCTCGTATCCGCCATCATCAATGAATTCGAGCCATTCGCCCTGGGTCACCAAGCGATCCGCCAATCTGAAAGGATAGAGCACGGCATCGTGACGAGGCCTTTCATTATCCCAAGCGAAGCCGTCGCCGTCGTGCCCAATCTCGTAGACGCCGCCAGGAAAATCGAACCACCGAAACGGTTCCGGCCGCTGCGAAGCGGGACGAGGCCGCGGGGCGCGATAGGCGGGGCGAAGCGGATTGGCCGCGAACAGGGCGAGAATGTCGGTGAGCATCAGCTCTTGATGTTGCTGCTCGTGATTGATTCCGATTTCGAGCAGGCAAGACCATTCCGGCTCTGAAACAGGGCTCCTTGCGAGAAGCTTCGCCAGCGCGAGATCGACATGTTCGCGGTACGCGAGAACGCGATCTAGCGAAGGCCTCGTCAAAAGGCCGCGCTTCTGCCTGGCTTGGCGCGCGCCCTGGCTCTCGTAATAGGAATTGAAACAATAATTGAACGCTTCGTCGAACAGCCGATAGCCGGAAAGATACGGGCCCAAGACAAAGGTTTCGAAGAACCAGGTCGTGTGAGCGAGATGCCATTTCGTCGGACTGGCGTCGTCCATCGCCTGGACGGTCATGTCCTCGGCGTTGAGCGGAGCTGTAAGTTCTATTGAAAGTTTACGCGTCCCCAGCAAACGTTGGGCGCGGGTGCGGACCGGTTCATCAGAAAAAGGCGGGCGAGAAACCAAGGCCAATCGGTCCATGTGATTTCCTCGGGCGTGCGCAAACGGTCGGAGGCCGCGGCCTCATGCTGCATATAGGGCCTCTGCCTACTGGCGTGAGAACTGCCTTTTGAACCGCCTCGCTTCCGACATGCTTGACAGCGGCTCCCCTTATTGTCGCGGAGACAGCGAGGTTCTGCCGCGATCGCTTCCATTCGCCGCCCTAAATGCGCTGATACGGGTCCGGATGGCGGAGGCTCGTCAAAATATGATACAGCTCGAGCATGTCAGCAAATCTTACGGCGGAACTCTCGTGATCGACGATGTCAGCTTGACGATCGGTCGAAGCGAAACGTCAGTTCTGATCGGGTCGTCGGGATCAGGAAAATCCACGCTACTGTCGTTGATCATCGGGCTCGTCACGCCGGATCGCGGGACGATTACGATCGACGCTGAACCGCTAACGCCACAATCGGCGCTACCTCAACGCCGGCGCATGGGCTACGTCATTCAGGATGGCGGTCTCTTCCCCCATTTCACGGCGAAGCAGAATGTGGAGCTCATGGCCAAGGAGGCCGGCTGGTCAACGGAAAAGCGCCGCGCGCGATTGCACGAATTGGTCGCGCTTACGTCTTTTCCTCCCGATGCTCTTGATCAATACCCGGCTGAATTATCCGGCGGTCAGCGTCAACGCGTTTCTCTCATGCGCGCCTTGATGCTCAACCCCGACGTCCTTCTCATGGATGAGCCTTTAGGCGCGCTCGACCCATTGATCCGCGCCGAGTTGCAGGAGGAGCTTAAAGCTGTTTTCCAGCGTCTCGCCAAAACCGTTGTTTTCGTGACGCACGACCTAAGCGAGGCAGCGTTTTTCGGGGAGACAATCATATTGATGCACCGGGGTCGCGTCGCCCAACAGGGGCAATTCCGCGATCTGGTCGAGAATCCGAGCGAGCCCTTCGTCTCACGGTTCGTTCGTGCCCAAACCAGAGGTCTCGCTATGCTCAACGAATTGGCGCGGCGCGCGTGAGAAGGCGCTACGCGAAGCTCCTGTTCGCCGCCTTCGTGGCGTTCGTCGCAGCTTCATCTTCCGGCGCGGGAGAAGAAATACGTATCGGCTCCAAGAAATTTACCGAGTCCGTGATCCTCGCGGATCTCGCGGCAGGACTGTCGACCGCTGCCGGGGCGCGAGTGTCGCATCGTCAGGAACTCGGCGGCACCCGGCTTTTATGGGACGCTTTACTGGCGCGCGAGATCGACATTTATCCCGAATATACAGGAACGCTCACTGGCGAGATATTGGCCAGCGAGCGCGTTGTCGATGATGAGGCGTTTGGTCGGGCGCTCGCCAAGCGAGGGCTCAGGATGAGTCGGCCTCTGGGCTTCAGCAACGCTTATGCGCTCGGCATGCGCGCGCAATTGGCTGATCGGCTCGGGATAAGGAGGATTTCCGATCTGGCGCGACATTCCTCGTTACGCTTCGGGTTCAGCGATGAATTTCTCGGTCGCGAGGATGGTTGGCCCGCTGTGCGGGCGGCCTATGGCCTGGATGGGTCGGATGTGCGCGGATTGGATCATGACGTTTCCTACAGAGGCCTCGTCGAAGGGTCGATCGACGTTATCGATCTCTACGCCACCGACGCCGAGATCATCTTTTATGGACTCCGAGTCCTCGAAGACGATCGCGATGTATTTCGAGAAAACAAGGCGATATTTCTTTATCGCGACGATCTGGCGCAGCGAGCGCCGGAAGCCCTGTCGGCGATCCTCCGCCTAGAGGGCCGGGTCGACCAGCAATCCATTGTTGCGATGAATCGCGCGGTGAAGATCGACCGGCGAATGGAAGCGGCGGTAGCCGGCCAATTTCTTGCGGCCAAATTCGGACTGGCCAATCCGGAGGCCGCCGAAAAACCGGCCGGCCGATTTTTTCAGCGAACCGTTGAGCACCTCCGGCTCACCGCTTTGTCGCTTGGCGCGGCGATTGCCGTTGCGTTGCCGCTCGGCGTCGTCGCCGCTCGGCGCCCAGCGCTCGGCCAAGCTATTCTGGCAGTGGCCGGCATCATTCAAACGATCCCCTCGCTTGCGCTTCTTGTGTTCATGATGCCGATCCTGGGAATAGGCGCGAGGCCAGCCATAGTGGCGCTGTTCCTCTACAGTCTTTTGCCGATCATCCGAAACACCGCTTCCGGATTGGAAAATATTGCACCCTCCATCCGCAACTCAGCAATTGCGCTCGGGCTGACGCCCATGCGGCGGCTCGCAATAATCGAGCTTCCAATCGCTTCGCCAGTGATCATCGCTGGCGTCAAAACGGCGGCCGTCATTAACGTTGGAACGGCGACATTGGGAGCTTTGATCGGCGCGGGCGGCTACGGCCAACCCATATTTGCGGGCATTCGCCTGGACGATTTTGGCTTAATTCTCGAAGGCGCGGCGCCGGCGGCGGCCTTGGCGCTTCTGGTTCAGGGTCTTTTTGCGCTCGCCGAGCTTTTTCTGGCGCCCCGGGGATTGCGTCTAAAGCCGAGCGAATAGGCGTTGGGCGCCGGCGACCGCCCAAACAGCGCTTTAGCCCTGAATACGGAGCTGTCGCCCCAATCAAGGATCGAGTTCGCCATAATGACGAAATATCCCTTGCTCATTGAACTCAATACGGCGACCGCTTTCGATATATGCTTGGATTCGCGGGCGCGCCCCGATCCTCTGATGGAGCGCGGCAACCCGTGACGCCTTGGCGAGCGTCGCTTTGGCCTTGTTCGGGAAGGCGTAAAGGAGACCTTCGACGAGCTGGAAGAGTGACAGATCCGCGTAGCTCGCGCCGCCGCCAACGAGATAGGCGTCGCCGTGCGGGTTACGAGCCAGAATGCGCTCGAACCAGTCCAAATATTTTGGAATCCGAAGCTCACGAAAGTGCGTCGCCCGGCGCAGGGCTTCGGATTTTTGGTCCTCATAATAGAGATGAGCGCTGATAGGATGGTGCGTGTCGTGAGCCTCGCCAACCATGTCGGCGATCGTAAGCTGGATTTGATGCGCCCAGAGTCGTTCCGCTTCGCCTGTGGGAGCGAGCCCGAGGCGATCGCCGAGATACATTAGGATTGCCGCGGTTTGGCCGATCACTAGGTCTCCGTTGCGAAGGAACGGCGGAGCAAATGGCGGGCGTCGGAGCCCGTCCCTCTCCATAAAGGCCGAGAGCTTTTCGTCGCCATTCGGCTGCGCGGCGATATCAACATAGTTCGCGCCGGCGTCTTCGAGCGTGAGGCGAACAAATTCGCCGCGACCCTGAATGCCGCTCCAATAGTAAAGTTCGTAGGTCATGACTCGTCTCCTGCCTCGATCCGACGGGAGCGCACGAAGTCGAGAATTAAGGCGCTCCAGGGCATCCGCAAGTTGCCAGGAGGACGTCTGAAACGAAACCGGCCGCTGTTGAATAGGCGCGCCACCCCGGTCGGCCGTTCCGAAGCACGAGGGCGAGCGTTCCGGATAGTCTGCGAACAGGTCGCGCGCCTGGCCTGTGGCCGGGATATCCCCAAAGCGCGTCGGCATGTAAACGCTCGTGGGGAAAGCTCGGCCATTTTGTTCGGGATGATTCCCGGGCGCGAAGCGCGAACGGAGCATTCGATCCTTGTGACCTGAAATGTCAGCGGCGGGAAAACAACCTGATCGTGCTGTAGGGCCGCGGGACTTTGACCTTTGCCGACAGGGGCGGCGTCAGCAGCGATAAAGCCGCACGCCTGGCATAGCCGGCGAATGACGACGCCCCAATGCTTTTCAAGCCGTTTCTTCGATTGGCGTCGCGTTCTTTTCTCGCGAGGGAGACTGGACGCAAAACGGCCTGTGCTTTCCTTGGCTCGCCCTCTTCGATAGGAAGCTCACATCTGGTCAGGACAGACGGTATCGAGCGAAATCCCCGGCGATCACCTTATCGGCAACGCACCAGGGATTAGGCGCCCCAAGTGGCGCGACCCTGGGGTCCAGGGTCAATTTACAAATTATTGACAATAAAAAAGGTTGCAAGGGCGGGGAGGGCGCAGGGAGCGAGTCCAGCTTACGCTGGGGGCGCGGATTCGCAAGCGTTGGATATCTCGCAAGCGCTCGCCGGAGCGACAATCGATACCGCGAAAAGAGAGCTTCTCGCTTCCCTCTCGAAATGCGAAGCCCGGTCCTTTTGAGGGCCGGGCTGGGCGCATAAACCCCTGGGAAGGGTGAGGGCGCTGATCGCGCCTAGACCATAAAACCTGGGGCAGGGTCACTTGCGTTCAACCCCCCGGCGGCTTTTGAATCTGAAGCGCTTCATACGGCCGATAGTCAGGTCTGCTGGCTCGACGCAACAATGTTTCGATCCACGCGCCCGCGAAGGGCGCGACCTCTTCAGCAAGCTCGACCATGGCCTGCTCTCGCAGTTTCGATCCACGCGGCCGTGAAGGGCGCGACCGCGCCGCGACCCGACCACGCCACCAGTGAGGCGTTTCGATCCACGCGCCCGTGAAGGGCGCGACTACGGCTACAACGTCCTTTTGAACAGCACGTCCGGTTTCGATCCACGCGCCCGTGAAGGACGCGACGCAGTCAGCCGGCATGGCGCCGGTGCGAATCTTGAGTTTCGATCCACGCGCCCGTGAAGGACGCGACCTCGGTGCCGTCGTCGACGCAATAGGCTTCAACGAGTTTCGATCCACGCGCCCATGAAGGACGCGACCACCGTCATGGACTGGTTGACCAGCACGGCGAGAAGTTTCGATCCACGCGCCCATGAAGGACGCGACTCGCTCCTCCACGCCAAGCGCGTCATCGAGACCGTGTTTCGATCCACGCGCCCATGAAGGACGCGACATCGCGCACGAGACGCATCAGCGGGCGTTCTGCGTTTCGATCCACGCGCCCATGAAGGACGCGACGCGACACGACGCGCTACGCCCCGATCATCGAGGCGTTTCGATCCACGCGCCCATGAAGGACGCGACGACGATCACACCTTTGCTGCGCAGCGCCATGCCGTTTCGATCCACGCGCCCATGAAGGACGCGACTCCAACATCAACGCCCTGGCGCCGATCGCGATCGGTTTCGATCCACGCGCCCATGAAGGACGCGACCGCCGTGGCGGGCAAGACGCTCGACGTCGAGGTGGCGTTTCGATCCACGCGCCCATGAAGGACGCGACAAGCTCGGGTCAGTTATTTCGACGGCAACAAGAAGTTTCGATCCACGCGCCCATGAAGGACGCGACGGCACTCTTCTGTTCGCTGTTGGCGACGTGCGCATGTTTCGATCCACGCGCCCATGAAGGACGCGACTCCAGGGCAAAGAAATATGGTCCGACATCCACACCGTTTCGATCCACGCGCCCATGAAGGACGCGACGCCCGAATGCGTCTTTTCGACGATTTGCGGCAGGCGCTCGTTTCGATCCACGCGCCCATGAAGGACGCGACTTGTCGACCCGGGACTCGCTCGCCGGCTTCACCTCGTTTCGATCCACGCGCCCATGAAGGACGCGACCTCAGACACCATCTCCCTCCCCCTCAAAACAACAGTTTCGATCCACGCGCCCATGAAGGACGCGACCCGACACGACCGCCTGGATGGCGCTCAACACGACACAGTTTCGATCCACGCGCCCATGAAGGACGCGACCTGATCGCCAACTACCTTCTGACCAGCAATGGCGTTTCGATCCACGCGCCCATGAAGGACGCGACTCTACGCGCTCTGGCGGGCGCATTCCGGCGCCAGTTTCGATCCACGCGCCCATGAAGGACGCGACTCTAGATAATCATGCCCGTTGATGCCACGCACGCGTTTCGATCCACGCGCCCATGAAGGACGCGACTCTCGACTCCTGGTCAGATCATGTCGGCGACAACGTTTCGATCCACGCGCCCATGAAGGACGCGACCGCTCGGATTACTTCATCTCGGGGGCGAGATAGACGTTTCGATCCACGCGCCCATGAAGGACGCGACGCGCGGCATTTTCCCCCATTGCCCGGAGGTATCAAGTTTCGATCCACGCGCCCATGAAGGACGCGACACACATTCAAGGGCTTCCAGTCGGCACTGACGGCGTTTCGATCCACGCGCCCATGAAGGACGCGACGGCCCGATCCTAATTCTTTGACCTCCATCCAGAAAGTTCTAGTTTTGCGCGAACCGGCCGTGGATCCCGGCAGATTTTGGGACGCTTCAGTCGTCCGAAGAAAATTGTCGCGCAAAAATATGTGCTTGTACGCCGCGCGAAACCTCCGAAGGTCCAAGACGCGCTCTCGGTTCGCGCGCCCTGACGAAACGGAAACGGCGTTATAAATTCAACGTCGCGCGCAGAGGCTAAATAATGATCGGCGCGTCGAAATCGGCGGCCGGCTTCGCTCCCACGTGCTCGACCCGGCGACGCCAGTTCGCGCCGAGAAAATAGTAGCGAAGGCTGTCGCATTTCGGATCGATCAAGGCTTCGAGGCGCGCCCGCAACGCCGTCCATTGCGCGGGGTCGACTTCGATCTCGAAAACCGAATATTGCACGCGTTGTCCAAAATCCTGGCATGCCTTGGCGACGCGGCGCAAGCGCTTCGCGCCGCCGGGCTCCGACGTTCGAACGTCATATGTCACGAGCACCAGCATGAAATTATTTCCAGAACCAGGGCGGGTAGGCGTCCAGATCCCCGCGCAGATGACGCGCCAATAATTGCGCCTGGAGGAACGGGGCGAGACCAAGCGGCGCGGTTTCGTCCAGAAATGGATGCCGGCGTTCGATCTTCTTGCGCTCCTGCCAAGCGGACAAAACCGTCTTGCGGCTTTCATCGTGCAGCAAGACAGCGCCATTGTCTTCCGTCCGGAAATCCTGAATGCGGATTTGCCGACGGTTGACCAGAGAGAGGGCGAGCCTGTCCACCAAAGCGGGTCGCATCTCTTCCATAAGGTCGAGCGCGAGGCTGGGGCGCCCGGGCCGGTCCCTGTGCAGAAATCCGACGGCCGGATCGAGTCCGACGGTCTCGGCCGCGCTGCGGCAGTCATGCGTGAGAAGCGCATAAAGAAAAGAAAGAAGCGCATTCATCGGGTCGAGCGGCGGTCGGCGGGAGCGTCCGCGAAAAACGATCGCGGGATCTGGAGAACGGATCAAATGCGCGAACACGCCGAAATAGAGCTGAGCCGCCTCCCCCTCGGCGCCGCGCAGCGCGTCCACGTCGCTCGTGGATATCTGGACGCTCCGGAGAATGCCGCCGAGCCGCGCGATCGCCGCTTCGATCGCCGCTTTTGCCGATATTTGCGTTTCCTCTCCATAGTCGCGCAATGCGCGCTGAAGAACGGCGCGCTGATTCGCGACCTTGCCGGCGACGAAACTCCTGACGATCGCTTCCGGTCGTTCGCTCGCCCGATATTGCTGACGACGCAGCAGCACGTTTCCGGACGTCGGCCCCTCGACCCGGGCCTGGAACCGGCCGTTCCGGTCGAGCAATACCACAGTTATTCCACGGGCCGCGCAGGCCTGCAGCAAGGGCGGCGTAAGCAGCACGGCGCCGAACGCCACCACCGAGGCGATCATGTGGAATGGCGCGCGGGCGCGCTCTTCGCCGTCGATCTGAACAACAAGGTTCTCGCCGTCCTTGCTCAGGGCGGCGCCCTCCGATGTGACGTAAACCGTGTTCAGCAGCTTCTTCATGCTTCAGCCGCCCTGCGCTTCGTTCAGAAGTTTGTCGATCTCGCGATCTCTCCAGGCTTTCGCCGAACGTCCGGCAATCCTCGGACGGCATAGCTCGATCAGGGAGCAGGGATCGCATTTCCGCTTTTCGTATTGCGCGGGCGGCGTGGCTCCTGCGATGATGATCTCGCGCAACTCGCGCGCGACTCTTTCAGTCAGCGTCCGTAGTTCCGCGTCGAAACGCACGACGACGCGGCGGCGGGTCTGTTCGTAGAACAACGCGCCTTCGGGAATGGAGAGGCCGGTCATTTCCTCGAGGCAAAGCGCCTGCCCGCAAAGCTGCGCCTCGTCGGCGCGGTGGAGCTTCGGCTTTCCGCGCTTATATTCGACCGGATAGGGAATCTCTCCGGCTTCGGACTTGTGATATTCGACGAGATCCGCGACGCCCGCGAGCTGCAGGCGTCGACACGACAGCGGAAGCGCGGAGACGCGCCGCACGCCGCGCGAGTAGCGTTGTCCTTGACGATCGACCGCCGCATGCAGCACCCGGCCCTCCGCGGTGAAGCGGTTCTCCTCCCACAGCCGCTCGATGTGAATCAGCGCCGCTTGACGCAGGCAGTAGACGGCGTGCTGGAGCGCGGATAGAGGGACGGGGTCGTCGACCTCGGTAAGCTGAGGCTGCGCCGAGGGCGTCTCATCCATCAGAACTTCTCGACGATTTCGACGCCATTCGGCAACGCCGCGCGATCGATTGTCACGACATAGTCGGAAAAACGCCGCGGCAGCGCGACGCCGTCCGCCAATTTCACATTGACGAGATCGAACAGCTTTTGCGCCGGCGCATTGCCCATGCGCGACTCGTGCTTGAAGACGATCAGCTTTTGCGCATTCATTTCCATGCGGGCGGCGGAACGATCGTGTTCGAACATGTTGGCGAGCGCTTCAAACAAGAGGTCGAGGTCGTCCTGCGAAAATCCCGTGCCTTTGGTCTCGTCGCCGGCGAGATTGGCGGAGATGAAGCCGTGACAGCGATAAAGCCCATAGGGCACGATATATTTGCGCCCCATGGTGCGCTCCTTGTCCGCGTCCCTCTCATTGGTGACGGAGGATCGCGTGATCGTGATCTCCTGCGGAACCACGGTGTCGATAGACTGCGCGAAGCCGAGCTGCACGGGCCCCCGCACCTGTCCGGCGTTGACTTCCGTGGTCATGACGGCGCCGAAGGCGCGCACATCGTAAAAATTGCCGCACATCCAGCGCGTGATCTCTCGCGCCTTGGCTTCCTCTTTCGGAAGTTTCTTCGCTTCCGATTTTACGCCAATGGCGTCGTATGCCTTTTGATGTTGCAGATTGAGAACGGCCTTTTCCTGCATGTAGATGGCGAAAGGCGGCGCGCCTCCTTTCGCGAGATCGACATAGTTGCGAATCTTGCGTTTCAAAGCGACGTCGGTCACGAGCCCGCGCTGGGTGTCGAGGTCCTGCCGGGGCATGTTGCCGCTATCGGGGTCGCCATTGGGATTCCCGTTGACGATGTCGAAGAGATAAACGAATTCATAGCGGTTCTGAATCGCGATCACGGCTGTCATTCCTTGTCTGAAGCGTCAAAATCGTCGTCAATATCGGCGTCTTTGGCCGCGTCCTCGGATCGGCCCCAGCGCTCCTGGTAATAGCCGATCAGGAAGCGTCCCTGCTCTTCGGGCGAGTGCTGCATCGGAAAGCGTTCGAACGCCGCGACGAGCCGTCCGATCCTGGCGTCGAGACCATTCGCGACTTTGCGCGCATGCTCCGCGTCCTTGATCCAATCGGCGTCCGCATGGCCGTTCCTCAGCCGTTTGATGTGATGGTTGCGCGCATTGAGAATGAGGTTCGGCAGGACGCGCCCCGGCGTCGCCGAAGCGGCGGCGAGAAACTTGTCAGCTACGGTGGCGTTGATATTGTCGCCGAGCGCCGTGCTTTGCGCGCGTTCGATAACGGCGAACAATCGCCCGAGCCGCCGCGCGGGATCGGGATCATCGGGATCGGATCGCATGAGATAATCCTCCATATATGTTCCATCGGCGCGCTGCGGAAGATCGCCTCTGAGGCGCATGGCGCGGACGATGACGGCCTTGACGAGCGCGATGCGCAACGGGTCGACATAATGGTCGCTGCGGATGCGCATCAGCAGGACTGAAAGCAGCGAAGCGGGAAAGCGCGCGCCGGTGAGCACGGCGCGCAGCAGTTCGCCGGCGAGGAGCGGGGAAACGGCGTCCGCGTCGAATTTCACTTTTCCGTTTCTGTCGCGCATCGCTGGAGCCGTGCGCAGCGCAAAGCGCGCGATGGACGGCGTGCGCGCATAGGACGGCGTGGGCTCGAACGCAATGTCCCTTGCATAGGCGCGATAATTTTCCGCCAGCTCGCCAAAGGCGCCCTCGAAATAGAAACGCACCGAGAGGCGCGCGGCGTTGGGCGCGAGGCCGAGGACATAAAAGCGCACGCCGTCGGCCAGCGCTGGCTCGACCTCGGTGAGGGGCTCGCCTTGGGTCAGCCGCCGTAATTTGTCGGCGATCTGTCGCGCGGCGCCCGCATTGGCGGCCTGTTCTTCCTCGGCCGCGGCGGCCTCCGCTTCCTCGGGCGTCTGCGGGTCGATCATCTCGCGGAACAGACTCTCGGCGCTCGCCGCCGCGACCGCATCGCGCGAGTCGGCCCAAAAAACCGTGGAGGCGTCGCCGACCTGAATGCGATGTCCGCTGCCGCGCTCGAGAAAGCGGTTGAGCGCCGTCGTATAGGCGAAAGCGGCATATTCGCCGACCGGCGCATTGTCGCCCTGCTCGTGCCCGTAGGACTTGAAAGCGTCGAGATTGAAGGAAATGAGGGCGGCGCCGGATGATTGAGCGCCCCAAACGCCCTTGATCGACGGATGCAGGCGCGCCACGGGGCCGGGCTTCCCCTTCACCAGGCAGATTTGCGGCAAGCCTGACTTGTGGCTCGTCATCCTCGCGAGCGCTTCCTTAGCGGCGGGACGATCATGCAGATAAACGCCGTTTCGGCGCTCGCTTTCGAGAGCGAAGACCACGTTCTGGTCTTTCAGATCGTCGGGCCAGCCGAGTTCGGCGAAACGCTCGGGCTTCCAGTCTCGCAAAAACGCAAGAAAGGCCGCGAGTCCTTCATCGGTTGCGCCCGCGAGCAATTCCTCTTGATGCGCGACGAACTTCACGTGCTCCTCGGCTGTGCGTTTGCCTTCGCCAGCCGTCACGCCAAGCGCATAAGATGTCTTGTCCCAAAGCGAATTGGATGCAGGCGCGACTGTGCGTTTGACCGGCTGCGGCACGAGCATCGGTCGCGGCGACAGCCTTTTTCCGTCCGCGATTCTCAGGTCGGAAAGATGCGCGATGCGCCCATCGGCGTCGAGCGATATGACAAAGCCGACTTTCTCGGTCGAATAGCCGAGCGCCGGCGCGTTCGGCAGCCGCTCATAGGCCTGGACCAGCGAAGCGAGGATGCTCATCCGCGGATCTCCGGCGAACCCGGCGGGGGCACGCGCATCACGCCGTCCTCCAGCCGCGCGTTGAAGAACATGGACGGCCGTCCGGGCGCGGCGTGGTCGATGTCCCAAAGCATCAGGCCGAGGTCGCGCGGGGTCCCGAAGCCCTGAGACGTCGTCTTCGCGCTCGGCGGCGGCGCGGGCGCATCGGCGGGCAGAAGCTCGAATTGCGCGACGAATTCGCGCGTGCCGAGGCAGGGCTGGTGAAAGCACTGGCCACGCGCGGCGCGGCGGTTGAACATGTCGAGATGTTTGCCGACGCTGTCTTCCGCGCCCGCCCGCGCCGTCATGTCGAAATGCGCTTCGATCACATAAGCGGGCTTCACCAGCACGGTGGCGGCGCGTTGCTGGCGATCCTCATCAACATGAAGATGCAGTCCTTCAATGGAGCCGCGCTTCATCGCGCTGGCGATCTTGCCGGCGGGCGCCTTGGAGCCGACCTCGTTGCGACGGATCGACGCGAAGCGGATCGGCTCCAGCACATGGATGGCGTCGATCACCCAGCGGATCGCCGGCTTCCAATGGATGGCCTCGAGAACGCCGCGCGCGGCGGAGGGCGTCATCACATCATAGGAGACGCGCTCGGTCTTGAGCTCCGGACGCGTAAAACAGGCGTAATCGCCCGAGATTTTTAGACGGATTCCGTAGGACACAAGCTCAGACCTCCTTATAATCCAGCTTTCTGACGGTCTTCCGCATGGGAAATCGATTGTACCCAATCGCAGGATCGTTAGAGCGATGCGCCTTGATGAGCGCGACTTCCTTGCGACGGACTTCGGAATCGGCGGCGGCGCTCGACTCCCACAGGATTTCGCGCGTGACAGTCATCACTCGGCGCGCTGATCGCGTCGGAAAGTCAGCGGCTATCAGTCTTGGATCGGAGCTTCCGAAGTAAGAGATCGTGTCGGTCAGATCGCTGCCGACGTAGACCTTGCCGTTTGGCCAAATTACCCTGTAAACAATTTTCATTGCTCGAAATTCCATTAGACTCACCCGATCAACCAGTTTTCCTCTGAAAGATAATCGGCGTCCTCCCACAGCAGCCCAACATCCGGCTTGTAGAGGCCGGGGCTTTGGAGCACCGCGAACTGATCGCCGCGCAGCTCGGGATGGACGAAGGCGGCATGGCCGTTCTCCAGGAGCAGTCGCCGCGCGGAGGGCGGCGTTTGCACGATGCAGGGTTGCAGAAGGCGCGCCAGCCGGCCAGATGGAAACGCTTCGAGTCCGAGATTGTCCACCGCTTCCTGCGCCTTCTCGTCCCAGGGAATGATGACCGGCGTCATGCCGCTCTCGATCATGCGAAAGCTTCGGCCGATGCTGCGATAATTGAAATTCGGCTTGTCAAAAGCGAGCAGCCACGCGTCCATCACATCGAATTTGTCGAGCGCTTTTTTGCCTTTACGCCAATAGACCTCGCCGAAATATTCGCGGATCGCTTCGGGTGAGAGCAGGTCGGAATGGCGAATGCGCCTCATATCGTCGGCGAACTGCCTGATCTCGCGCGGCGGCGGGAAATCGGGGGATTGAAAAATGCCGACAATGCTTTCGTCGATCTCGCGTTTTCCCTCGCGGTTGCAGCGGCCCGCCGCCTGCGCGATCTGATCGAGACCCGCTTCGGCGCGCCAGACGCGCGGGAAATCCAGGTCGACGCCGGCTTCGACAAGCGACGTCGCGATGACGCGGCAGGGTTTTCCGGACTTCAGCGTCTCGCGCACATGCGCAAGAATGTCTCGCCGATGCGCCGCGCATTGCCGCGTCGAGAGATGAACGGCGTCGTCGAACCCGGCGTCTCGCGCCTTGCGATACAACGCCAGCGCATGGGCGCGGCTATTGACGATGACGAGGCCCTGCGACGTTTGACCGAGCTGCCCGACGAGCGCGTCGTCGTCGAGAACCCCGAGCTTCTCGACGCGAACGCGCTGCAATTGTCTGTGCAACCGCTGGGGATCGGGCGCGAGTTCGCGCTCGGGCGGCAAATCCAGCCCATCCTCGAAATCCACCTTCCGCACGGCAGGCTGGGTCGCCGTGCAAAGCACGATGGTCGCGCCGTAATTCAGCGCGAGTTCGTTGAGCGCGGCGAGGCAGGGGCGCAATACGTGCAGCGGAATGGTCTGCGCCTCATCGAGAATGATCACGCTGTTCGCAAGATTGTGCAGGCGGCGGCAACGCGAGGGGCGGTCGGCGTGCAGGCTTTCGAACAGCTGCACATTGGTGGTGACGATGACGGGAGCGGCCCAATCCTCCATCGCCAGTTTCAGTTTCTCGCGCGCTTCGCGCCCGTGGCGGCGATCCTCGTCATCGATACGCTCTTCATCAACTGACGAATGATGTTCCAGAACGATGTCATTCTCATCCTGCAGAACGCTTCGAAAAATCGCCGCGGTCTGGTCGATGATCGAGGTGAAGGGGATGGCGTAGACGATGCGCTCCATGCCGTGGCGTTTGGCGTGGTCGAGCGCGAAAGCGAGCGACGCCAGCGTCTTTCCCCCGCCGGTCGGTACGGACAAAGTGAAGAGTCCGCGCGGCAGGTCCGCCTGCTTCCGCGTATGCGCCAGAACCTCCGCCCGCAGCGCATTGATGGGCGTCGCCTCCGCACGGGCGCCGAGTTTCGCCATATGCTCGTCGAAACGGCCGCGCAACGCATCGATAATATCCGGCAGGATCGTCCATTCGCGCGGGCTGGAGCGGCCCTCGGCGCGGTCGTAGAAAGCTTCGGTGTCGCGAAAATCCGCATCGACGAGGCATGAGAAAATCATTCGGCCGAAGAAGGCCAATTGAAAAGCAAGCGTCTGCCTGCTCGCGCCGGCTTTGAAGGACTGTTTGATCAGGCCGTCGGCGACGGGCGCGATCTCCTCACGCCAGACGGGATCGAGCGCATGGAGCTTTTTTCCGACGCGCTCCTCGAGCGACGCCGCGCCGACGCTGTCCGGCAGGCCGGCGTGATGCCCCGCAATGGCGTGCGCGACGATTTCGGCGATCAATTTGTCGCGCGGCTGGGCGGCGAGAGCCATCGCCTCCCTTGCGCCCGCCGTCGCGTGATCGACCGCCTCGCCGCCCTCGAGCCGCTTTTGGAATTCCGCACTGTATTTGCCCAGATCGTGAAGCAGGCCGGCAAGTGTCGCTGCGCGGCCGGCGCCGAATTTCTCCGCATTCCGGCTGGCGCGATCCGCCGTCGAGCAGAGGTGTTCGACAAGCTGTTGCCATTCGGATTTGGGCCGATCCGGAAGCGAATGGGCAAAATAATCCAATTGTGCAATCCTTCCCGAGGAAGAAGACGCTAGGGGTAGATATTGGAGCCGTAACGCCACGTCGCACGACGGGGGGTCGTGGCCAACAACGCCCCCGTTCCGGCCCAGCGTTCTGTATCAGTGGAGAAACCGCCTAAGAGCGGCCTGCAGAAGCTCTTCTAAGATCAGGCTCTTGTTGAGCTTGTGGCGGGCCACGACCGACGATGATGAGCACTATGTCTACGCCATAGCCCTATGACAGCCTCGCCATCGGATCGCGGCATCACCGATCGCGGCTGCCTTTGATCGGGTATGCCTCCAAGATCGATTGGCATTGCTTCACAAAGGGCGGTAGATAGCTCTGGTCTATCTCAAACTGAAACCAATGGCGCTGTCTCATATGGTCGGGCGTGATGGACACCTCCATTGTTATGTGGCCAAGCGATCCAGACTTGAGAGTGACCGAGAGGGCTGGTTCCATACACGCGAGCTTTGCTTCGCCACTCAGGTTCTTCAGAAGCTCTTCTGATTCGACCAGCCATCGATCGAGTTCTGAAAGATGAATAACTGAACCGGTCGCAAACACACTCGCGCCGCTCCCGCCGCAATGTGCCGTCACTCGTAGCCAATTACCGTCCCAATAGTCAGCCGCATCCGGGAACTGCCTTCCATGAACCCAGATCTGCAGCCCATCAAGTTTTAGGTCTGGCGTGCCCAACTTGGCGGCGGGATCTGTCACCGCGTCATCCCCCTAAATCTTCGCGATCCGGCCTAGCGATCCCGAACAGACGACGCTGTGCCTGATTTACTGCAGAAGGCTCAACGGCATCCTCTCGCTTCGCCTGATAATAGCTTTTGTACCGTTCGAGTTCGTAGAATAGCGTCCCATGAATGCCTTGCGTATCCTGCTTCCGGATGGGCCGCTCCCATATTCGGCGAAGAGCGGCTTCAACCTCTTCCTGTCGTGGCAGACTGGCCAAGTCCTCGGAGTATTGCATATCCTGTTGAGGTTCACGAAACAGGAGCGCGAACTCCTCGTCCGTCGCCTGGAAGATGCTGAAAGTACAATTCAAGGCACCATCGATGACCTGAATGTTCTTCATTCCGCCTCTTTGTTGCGGAACCGTGAAGCATTCGATGCCAAGGTCAAGTTCCAAATCAGCCAGTTTTGTTAGAGTTTCCTGCGGAATTTCATCCCCGAAATATCCGTCCCCGAGGAACTGCACAATCATACAGGCCCTTCCGCCGGTAGCTCTCAGTTTCTTGAGAAATTCCCTGTGTGGCTCAATGCGGCCGAGCAACTCCGCTACTTTATCGGCAAACCACTGGTCCGGAGTTTCGTGGCGCCGGCTATGTCTCCATCGCGTGTCCCGATACTTGCCCTCCAGGGGCGTGCCTTTTGGCGTCTTCCTTTGGTCTCCGACGCGATGTGAGAATTCCGCGTCCAATCCAAGTGCGGTGCTAATTTCTGCCGGGTCCAGCGTCGGATGGACGATGAATAGCTCGACGTCGAACCTCTTTGGCGCGCCGGCTTCAGCGTCAGTTTCCGTGTCGTCCGTCAATTCGAACCTCTTTCGATAGGCGGCAGCGACTATGCCGCCGTCCGCGATATTCCACCATTGGTGAACTGCGCTTGGCTACGAGTTGGGCATTAAAGTTGGTTGACGCCGGGGAAAACGAGCCCTGATTTTGGACGGCAAGGCAAAAGCGACGCCATCCGGCGCGCGCAGTGGATTGGAATGGTTGAGCTTTTCGGCCATCCGCCGGAACACACTTGCCATACGTTTCGGCCGAAATCTCAATTAGATCAACACCGAAACCGCCATCCGCCAGCGCCGCCGGACGGCCGGGAGGAGGAAGGATGCTGCGGGATAGAGATCGGTCGTTCACCACAGAGGCGCACGGCGCGACGCTATCGGGATGTCTCGACCGCGCGCCAGCCTAGGCATCTTGCCCGATGACCTTTACATTCAGATCGAGCCCTGGCCGCGCATCGGTCGGCTGGCGAAGCACGACCTGTCGGCGTGGACTGTCACGGACGATTGGCCGGAGCTCGTCCCGGTCACGCAAGCCGAGGTGGACGTGTTCGAGTCATGGCTCGGCGATCTCTTCGATGAACTGTTCGGTCCGAGCCGGTGATCTGAGAGGACAATGGCAATGACCGTGTCGTTGCGCGCCGCGTTGTATCTGCGCGTCTCAACGGCGCGGCAGGCCGAGCACGATGTCTCGATTCCCGATCAGAAGCGACAAGGCGAAGCGTACTGCGCCGCACGCGGCTATCAGCTTGTTGAGACCTACGTCGAGCCCGGTGCATCCGCCACGAATGACCGACGCCCCGAATTCCAGCGCATGATCGAAGCGGGCACGAGCAAGCCCGCACCGTTCGATATCGTCATCGTCCACTCGTTTAGCCGGTTCTTCCGCGACCACTTCGAACTGGAATTTTACGTCCGCAAGCTGGCGAAGAACAGCGTCCGGCTCGTCTCCATCACCCAGGAGATGGGCGACGATCCAATGCACGTCATGATGCGGCAGATCATGGCGCTGTTCGACGAATACCAGTCGAAGGAGAACGCCAAGCACGTTCTGCGCGCCTTGAAGGAGAACGCCCGGCAAGGCTTCTGGAATGGTTCGCTGCCGCCGATCGGCTATCGCGTCGTCGCGGCCGAGCAGCGCGGCGCGAAGGTCAAGAAGAAGCTGGAAATCGATCCGCTCCACGCCGACACGGTGCGGCTGATCTATCGCCTCGCCTTGGAGGGCGATAGCACGGGCGGCCCGATGGGCGTCAAGAACATTGCGGCCTACCTCAACCGGCGCCGCATCCTCACCCGCGACGGCGGACGCTGGGGCATCGGCCAGGTTCACCGAATCCTGACGCGGACCACATATGCCGGCCGCCACGAGTTCAACAAGCGCGCCAAGAACAAGACGCTGAAGCCCGCCAGCGAGATCGTCACCGTCGAGGTGCCGCCGCTGATCGATCAGGCGACATTCGACGCCGTGCAGGCGCATCTGCGCGCTCGCAATCCCAAGGTCACGCCGGCGCGCATCGTCAGCGGCCCGACCCTCCTTACCGGCATCTGCTTCTGCGCCGACTGCGGCGGCGCCATGACGCTCAGGACCGGGAAGGGAGGGCGGTATCGCTACTACACCTGCTCGATAAAGGCGCGGCAAGGCGAAGCGGGCTGCAAGGGCCGCTCGATCCCGATGGAGAAGCTCGATAACCTCGTTGCCGAGCATATTGCCGACCGGCTGCTACAACCGGAGCGGCTCGAGGAAGTCCTGGCATCCGTCCTCGACCGCCGGCAGGAACGCGCCGAGCGCCGTCGCGAGCATATCGCCGAGCTGAACAAGCGGGCGACTGAGACCGACCTGCGGCTCAAGCGGCTCTATGACGCCATCGAGGCTGGCGTCGCCGATCTGGACGACCCGGCGCTGAAGGAGCGCGTCGCGAGCCTCAAGGCGATCCGCGACCAGGCTCAAGCCGACGCCGCACGGGCCGCCGCGATGCTGGACACGTCAGGCCAACAGGTGATCACACCGCAGATGGTCCAGAGGTTCGCCAGGACGGCACGCGAGCGGATCAGGATCGACGGCGGCGGCTACCGCCGCGACCACCTCCGCGCGCTTGCCCAGCGCGTCGAGGTCGCTGACCGCGAGGTCCGCATCATCGGCTCGAAAAGCAATCTGCTTCAGACGCTGACTGCCGCGGCCAGCGTAAAGCCGGCCACGCCCGGCGTTCGCAGTTCTGTTCTGAAGTGGCGGAGAGGGAGGGATTCGAACCCCCGATACAGTTGCCCGTATGCCGCATTTCGAGTGCGGTGCTTTCAACCACTCAGCCACCTCTCCGCGGCGCGCCGATTCGGCCCATGGGCCAAAAGCTTCGTGGTGCGCCGCCATTAGCATGATGGGCGGCGTTCGATCAAGCGCGGATCGGCGCGAGGGCCGAGATCGGAGTTTTCTTCCCCAGATTCGCGTCGATTTCGGCGGGGTCTGCCCCTTGTGTTTTTATTTGGCCTTCGCATTGCGTTCTTGGCCGTCATGAATATATTGCGCGCCAATGGAGGGGTGGCCGAGTGGTTGAAGGCGCACGCCTGGAAAGTGTGTATACGGGAAACCGTATCGCGGGTTCGAATCCCGCCCCCTCCGCCAGACCGACTTTAAGCAGGCCCTCCTGGACTCCCGCGCCGGCCCAGGGGATCTTTTCTGTCTCGAATCCAGGGCGGCGTTCGCTAAATCGCGCCCCCGCCGCGCCTCACCTTTTCGCCTGGAATCCCGGAGGGGCGTGCTCCCAGGGATAGCCCTTCGACGCCTTGTCGTAGGCGTAGCGATAAAGCGCGCGCATGAAGGTCTGGTCGAACTCCTCGGGATGTGGAGCCTGGAAGTCCTCCTCGACATAAGCGACGTTGAAGGCGGAGCCGACGCGCTGCGTCACCAGATACATTCGATAGAGATCGCCCACGCCGTTATAGTTGATCATCGTCGAGACCGCTTTCTCGGCGATGGGAAGGGTCGTCTGCTCGACATCGCTCCAGGAGGTCGTCAGCCGTGAATTGCGGATGATATAGGCGACCGACGATTTGCGCTTGTAGCCGGAGCGCTCCAGCGCGACGTGGGTGTTCAGGCTGGGCGGCACCAGGAAGGCCTGGCTGACTGCGCCGCCGTCGACATGCATTTCCTGATAGGCTTTGCCGTCGGCTTCCACGTCGAAGATCACGGGCGGGAAAGCCGCAGGGATCGAGGCGGACGCCAGAAGGATGTGGCGGATGAGGTCTGGCGCGCGCGGGTCGCCGCTCGCCGCGATCGCGCCAATATTCCAGATGGAGGGACGGCCGGCGTCGAGGTCCGTCATCTGGATCAGCAGAAGACGGCCCCTGCGATATTCGGCGGCGACGCGGGACAGCATCGTCTCGTCGAGATAATGCGCGATCGTGTCGTAGAGCGGCGCGCTGTCGGAAAGCGCATCCTGCGCGAGAGCCGCGTAGGGGACGAAGCGCTTTTCGTAAACTTTCGAGGGGTTGATATTGGTGTAGACGTCGGTCAGCGCGGCGTCGTATTCGGGCCCCAGAAAGGCGAAGGGAGCAATCAGCGCTCCCGTCGAGACCCCGGTGACCAGCTTGAATGTCGGGCGGTCGCCATGCTTGGTCCAGCCTGAGAGAAGCCCGGCGCCGAAGGCGCCGTTGTCGCCGCCGCCGGAAAGCGACAGGACATGGGCCGTGGGCAGAAGGCCGCCTTTGGGAACGCCGAGGGCCTTCGCCTCGCGGTCGAGAGACAATTCCTGCTCCGCCGACATCGCCGCCGGCTGATCGACGAAGAAGCGGGCGTTGGGGAGGCCAAGAACGCTTGTGTGCTTGCGCTCGGCGGCGGGAACGGGCGTGCGGGGCGCGATCGACGAGCAGGCGGAGAGCGCGATGAGCGACAAGACCGCAAGCCGCCCGAGCGGAAAGCCTTTCACCAAACCGGTCGCGGGCGCACGCATCACAATCTCTCTCTTTTACGCGTCAGCGCGCGGCCCCGTAACGACAGGAGGGCCGTGGATCGCTCCCGCTGGCCGGCTGGCGCGATCGCTTATCGCTGGCATGACTCTCGACAGCCGGCAAGCGCGCATGGGAGCGCAATTGCAAGGGTATCGAAATTTCCGCGCGATGTTGCCGCGAGGACACGCGAAAGGCGGCGGCGATTTTTGTCGCCGCCCGTCATTCCAGCAAAACGCGCGGCCTATTCGCTGATCGTGTTGTCGCGGCTTGCTTTCATCAGCCGTTTTTCGTCTTCGGCGGTAAGCTTCGGCCGATCGATCGTCAGCGTAATAATTGACATAGAAAGACTTGCGCTTTCGAACGGGCGTCAAGCGAAAAAGCCCGGCGCAAGGCCGGGCTTCCCCTGATCCGTGCAAGGCGGGTGGCTGGCTCCGCCCCGCAAGAATCAGTATTTCGCGACGACCGGAGCCGGCGAGCCCCAGTTGAAGTGATAGTTCACGCCGGCGCGGACGACGTGATAGCTGGGGTGACGGTGGTAGCCCCAGTTCCATCCAAAGGTCCCGGTCGAGCCGCCGCCGGAGAGGTCGGTGTAGAGATATTCGACCTTGGCCGACCAGTTGGGCAGGAACATCCACTCGCCGCCGCCGCCGACGGTCCAGCCGGTGCGCGTGTTGCTGTAACCGTTGACGTTGGCCGACAGGCCGCCATAGGCGAAGCCGCCCGTGGCGTAGGCGAGCAGGGTGGGCGTAATCAGATAGCCGGCGCGGCCGCGAACGGTGCCGAACCAGTTGAGGGCGACGCCGTTATTGCCGCCCGAGGTGAGCGGAACCCAGAGGCTGCCCAGCGGGCCCAGCGCCCCGCCGTCGCCCGGATAGACGGCGAAATTGTTCGCGCCGCCGGAGTTCATGCTCGAACCCTGGAAGTCGGTCTCGACGCCGACCAGGAACGCGCCGATTTGATAATTATAACCGATCTGGCCGCCGCCGATGACGCCGCCGGCGGTGTTGCCGCCTGAGACGTTGCCCGGCAGGAAGGTGATCGCGCCCGTGACGTTGTTCGCGTACGGAGCGAGGCTGTTCGGGTTGACGCTGTTGGCGCTCCAGCCGCCGCCAATGTTCACGCCGGCGTAGAAGCCGGTCCAGGTCAGCAGCGGGGGCGGGGGAACATAGACCGGAGCCTCCTTGCGGGACGGCAGGTCGGCTGCGAAAGCGGAGCCGGCGGCGAAAGAGGCCGCGGCGATCAAGGCGAGTTTCTTCATCATAACTTCCTTACGCTTGTTTCGGCGGTAAGCTTGGGGAGCCGAAAGCGTTTGACATACTCTGGGTAGCATCGATCCGTTCTAGCCAACCGATAGCTGATGCCATGAAGTTGTCATTCCGCGCCAAAGGCCGAGTTTCATGACCGAAAAACGCTTCCTGTCGCTTTTTTGCAACAGGCTTTGCTTGCGGCGCGCTGACATCTCGTCAAAGGCTGCGCCGCCAGCGCGCGGGCGTCATGCCCGTAAATTGCTTGAAGGCGCGGATGAAGGCAGTGGGGTCGGAATAGCCCAGCGTCGCGGCAATGTCGGACAGGCTCTTTCCCGACCGCAGCATCCGCTGCGCGACCTCGAAGCGAACGAGCTGAGCGAGCTCCGAGAAAGTCACATTCTCATCGGCAAGACGCCGGGAGAGCGTGCGGACGCTGATCCCGAGCGTGGCTGCGGCGCGGTCCGGCGTAAGCGCCCCGCCCAATATCTGCGTTCGCAGGATGTCGCAGAGCCTGTCCTTGAAGTTCGCGCGTTTTTCCTCGAGCGCCTGCGCAAGGAGCGGCGACAGGATCTCGTGAAGCTGGGAATCGCGGCCCTGAACAGGCTGGTCGAGCCATCTTTCTTCGAACATCACGCTCGAGACGTCCGTTTCGAACCGGACGGGCGCGTCGAAGAATTGCAGATAATGCGCTGTGTTTCTGGGACGCTCGCGTGTAAGGCAAATCTCAGCCGCGCGCCACTGCCTTCCGCAGAGGCCGTTCAGAATGTTGAAAATGACCGCGACGGCCAGATCGTCGATGTGGTCGATCGCAGGGACGTCCGGCTCGGTGACGATCCAGCGGAGCGCGGCGTAGCCTCTTTCCACAACGAGGCTCGCGCTGCCCCCTGTATCGGAAAGTTTCAGGGAGCCCGTCATGGTCTCGAGCGCCTGACGCACGGTCGGCGCATTGGCGCCGACATAGCCGGCGAGCCCCAGAATAGGAGCGGATTGCCGCATCCCCACGCATAGCCCGAAATCTTCGAGGCCAGTAGCGAGGGCGCATTGCTCGATGAGCCGGCCGGCGGCCCGATAGCTGACGAGATTTTCCGAGTTGGAGAAAAGATCTTTCTCCAGGCCGGCCTTGTCGAGCAAAGCCGCGAGATCGGCGCCGGCCTCCGCGAGAAGCTCCGGGATCGCCGAAATATTCCTGACCTTGACTGTTCCCTGGCCGGTGAGCCGACCCGGGACCGAGCGCGAATCCATCATCGTCTTTCGGAGGAACGCGTCTCCGGCCGCCCCTCGCAACTGTGAGCCCGGCGCCGCCAGCCGCCGTGAGGAAAAGCCCGGCCCTGGGCCGGGCTTCGTCGCTTAGCGGGCGTTCTTCTCCACCGCGTTCATCAGCTTCGCATTCGGAAGCTTCTTGCAGTAGCGCACGATCTTCTCGCTGTTGCGCTTGACGTAGCGCGAGTCGATGACCGTGAGATTTTTCTGGGCCATGAAATAGCCGCGCATCCAGTTCGACACGAAATCCTGACGGTCGGGAGCATAGCCCGAGAAGTCCTTGCAGGTGATGTCGGCCATCTCCAGCGTCGTCTGCGCCTTGGCGGGCGCGGCGAGGACGAGGGCGGCGAAGAGGCCGGCGAAAATCAGCTTGGCGTTCATAATCTTTCCCCGATCTCTCTTTACTTTTGCTGGGAGGCCCGCTCGAGGCCGGCGAAGACGGATTCGCCCTTGTTCGATGCGCACCAGCTCAGCACGCTGGCGACGTTCTTTTGGAAGAGTTCGACGTCGATGAAGGTGCGGCCGGCCTTCTGCGAGAAAAAGCCGCTCATGAAAGCCGCGAAGTCGCTCTGCAGATCGCTCGGCATGGCGAGCGCCTCGCCGCAGGTGATCTTGCTCATGTCGATCTTCACCGTCTGCGCCTGGACCAGCGACGGGGCGAGCGCACCCGTCAAAGCCATCGCGAATATCAGTTTCTTCATCAGCTCTCCTCCAGAGGAACTTCGTATTCCAACACAGCGGGGCCGTCCCCCGCGAGACAGCCGGTCAGGCGAATTGCAACTGGGAAGTGCATTTCCCCAGCGCAAGCCATGCCGACGCGAGGGCGACAATGCCACATATTGTAAACAAGTCCAGCTCTTGCCGAGACCTCAACAATAAAACTTTTGCGGGAATGGCTGATTAAATCTTAGGAGACAGCAGCTTAGCTTCGATGCGATTGGCGGCCTGTTTCTGTAGACTGGACAGCGACTCTGCCCTAGTTTGAGCCGACGAACGGTTTTGAGTCCGTTCCCTCCCTCTCACACGAGAATACTCATGGATTGGACGCGGCTTCGCGCTTCTCCCCGCTTCGCGTGGCTATCGCTTGGCCTCCTTGCTTTAATCGCCGCCGCCGTCGCCCGGCACGGCGTCAGCGCGCAGGACGGGGCGCCGGCCGCGCCGCCGGCGCCAAGCGTCACGGTCGCGCATCCCCTCGCCGAGGTCGTGCCGCGCTGGGACGAATATACCGGCCGCTTCGTTCCGGTTCAGCATGTCGAAGTCCGTCCGCGCGTTTCCGGCGCCGTCGAGAAGATCCACTTCACGGACGGTCAGATCGTGAAGGCCGGGGACCTGCTTTTCACCATCGATCAGCGGCCCTATCAGATCGCCGTCGACAGCGCCCGGGCCGAGGTGGCCCGTATGCAGGCGCAGACCGCGATGCTCTCGAAGGACTTGGCGCGCGGCGAAACGCTCGTCAGCGGCGGCACGATCACCAAGCGCGACATGGATCAGCGCCGCGGCGGCTCCGATTCGGCGCGCGCCCAGCTTCTCGGCGCCGAGGCTTCGCTGCGCAACGCTGAGCTCAATCTCGAATGGACGCAGGTGCGCGCGCCCATCGCCGGACGCGTTTCGGACCGGCGCATCGACGTGGGCAATCTCGTGCAGGCGGGGACGACGCTGCTCACCACGATCGTGTCGCTCGACCCGATCCATTTCGAATTCGACGTTTCCGAATCGGATTTCCTGCACTATTCCCGCAGCGGCGCGCCCCGGCAGAAGGGCAAGACGCCGGCCTATGTGCGCCTGTCTGACGAGACCGACTGGAAGCGCATGGGGATGGTCGACTTCCTCGACAACCAGCTCAACGCCCGTTCGGGCACGATCCGCGCCCGCGCCGTGCTCGACAACAAGGATTTCTTTCTTACCCCCGGCGCCTTCGGGCGCGTGCGCGTCAATGGCGGCGATCTCGCCGCGCTTCTGATCCCCGACGCGGCCATCGCTTCCGACCAGACGAACAAGGTGGTCATGACCGTGTCGCCGGACAACAAAGTGATCCCCAAGCCGGTCTCGCTCGGTCCGCTGCATAAGGGGTTGCGCGTCATTCTCTCGGGCCTCGATCCCAAGGATCAGGTCATCACCGCCGGGCTCGCCAATCCGATGGTGCGGCCCGGCGCCACGGTCGTCCCGACCGAAAGCGTCATCGTTCCCTTGGCAAACTAGACGAAAGTCGCATGCGCTTTCCGCACTTCTTTATCGAACGGCCGATCTTCGCCGCCGTCCTCTCGGTGCTGCTCACCATTGCGGGTCTCATCGCCCAGCGCGCGCTGCCGGTGTCGGAGTATCCCGACATCGCGCCGCCGACCGTGATGATCACCGCGACCTATCCCGGCGCCTCGGCGGAGGTCATCGCCCAGACCGTGGCCTCGCCCATCGAGCAGGAAGTCAACGGCGTCGACGACATGCTTTACATCGCCTCGCAATCGACCGGCGACGGCTTGCTGACGATCAATGTCGTTTTCAAGACCGGCGTCAATATCGATCTTGCGCAGGTGCTGGTGCAGAACCGCGTCGCCATCGCGACGCCGCGCCTGCCGGAGGAAGTCCAGCGCTTCGGGGTCGTGGTGAAGAAGGCTTCGCCCGACCTGATGATGGTCGTCCATCTGCGCTCGCCCGACGGCTCCCGCAGCCAGCAATATATCTCCAATTACGCCACGCTCTATGTGCGCGATGAACTCGCGCGGCTGGACGGCGTCGGCGACGTGCGCGTTTTTGGCGCGCGCGATTACTCCATGCGCGTCTGGCTCGACCCCGACAAGGTCGCCGCGCGCGGCATGACGGCCGGCGAGGTGGTCGCCGCGCTTCGCGCCGCCAATCTTCAAGTCGCGGCGGGCGCCATCAACCAGCCGCCCGCCGCGTCGCCCGGCGCCTTTCAGCTTTCGGTGCGCACGCTCGGGCGCCTTTCCGACCCGCAGCAATTTTCCGACATCGTTCTGCGCGCGGACGAGAGCGGCCAGGTGCGGCTGCGCGACGTGGCGCGCGTCGAGATCGGCGCGCAGGACTACACGGTCAACGCCTATCTCGACCGCGATCCGGCGACGGCCATCGTCATCTTCCAGAAGCCCGGCTCGAACGCGCTCGCCACCTCGGCCGCGGTCGAGGCGGCGATGGTCGAGATGAAGAAGTCCTTCCCGGCGGGCCTCGACTATTCGACGGTCTACAACCCGACCGAGTTCATCCAGCAATCCGTCGACGAGGTCGTGCGCACGCTCGGCGAGGCGATCGTCCTCGTCGTGCTGGTGGTCATTCTGTTCCTGCAGACATGGCGCGCGGCGATCATTCCGGTGGTGGCGATCCCCGTTTCGCTCATTGGCAGCTTCGCGGTGATGAAGCTGCTGGGGCTCACCTTCAACACGCTGTCGCTTTTCGGTCTCGTGCTCGCCATCGGCATCGTGGTGGACGACGCGATCGTCGTCGTCGAAAATGTCGAACGCTACCTCGCACGGGGCATGAGCCCGAAGGAAGCCGCGCACAAGACCATGGACGAAGTCGCCGGCGCGCTCATCGCCATCGCGCTCGTGCTCATCGCCGTCTTCATTCCGGTGGCCTATATCACCGGCCTGCAGGGCGCCTTCTACAAGCAGTTCGCGATCACCATCGCCTCGGCGACGCTGATCTCCGCCTTCGTGTCGCTCACCCTTTCGCCGGCGCTCGCCGCGATCCTGTTGAAGCCGCACGGGACGCATGAGGAGGATCATGGCCTCGCGATCCTGCGTCACCCGCTGCGCGCCTTCTTCGACCGTTTCAACCATCTCTTCGAAGCGATGTCCGAGCGCTACGGCGCTCTCACGGCGCGGCTCGTGCGCGTCGGCCTCGCGTCGCTCCTTGTCTACGGCGCGCTTATCGGCGTCGCCGCCGAGCTTCTGCGCCGTACGCCGACGGGCCTCGTGCCGACGCTCGATCGCGGCTATCTCATCGCCGCATTCCAACTGCCGCCCGGCGCCTCGCTCGACCGTACGGACTTGGTCATGCGTCAGGCGACGAATCTCATTCTCGAACGGCCAGGCGTTCAATCGGCCGTCGTCTTCACGGGATTCGACGGCGCCACTTTCACCAACTCGCCCAACGCCGGCGTCATCTTCGTCACGCTCAAATCCTTCGCCGAGCGTCACAAGGCCGGCCTGACCGCAGTCGGCATTCGCGACGATATTCGCGCGGCGCTCTCGCCGATCAGGGAGGCATTCGTCTTCGTCCTGGAGCCGCCCGCCGTTCCCGGCATCGGCACCGGCGGCGGCCTCAAGGGCTATGTGCAGGATCGCGGCGGCATGGGCCTGCCCGCGCTCGAAGGCGCGACATGGGGGCTCGCCGGACCCGCCATGCATATGCCTGGCGTCGCGCAGGCCTTCACGCTCTTCAACACGCGCACGCCGCAGATCTTCGCCGACATCGACCGCACCAAGGCGGAGATGATCGGCGTGCCGATCTCGCGCGTCTTCGAGACCATGTCGATCTATCTCGGTTCGGTCTTCGTCAACGACTTCAACATTCTCGGCCGCACCTACCGCGTGATGGCGCAGGCGGACAATCCGCACCGTCTCACGCTGCGCGATCTCTCCGAGCTCAAGACGCGCAGCGCCACGGGGGAGATGACGCCGCTTGGCGCCATCGCGACCTTCAAGGACACGACCGGGCCTTTCCGCGTGCCGCGCTACAATCTCTACCCGGCCGCGGAAGTGCAGATCGATCTCAACAAGGGCGTTTCCTCGGGGCAGGGCATCGCCATGATCGAGGCGCTCGCCAAGCAGGCCTTGCCGCAGGGCTTCGCCTTCGAATGGACGGAGATCGCGCTGCAGGAGAAGCTCGCCGGCAATACCGCGATGCTCGCCTTCGGCCTCGCGGTGGTCTTCGTCTTCCTGCTGCTCGCCGCGCTCTACGAGAGCGTCGTATTGCCGCTCGCCGTGATTCTCATCGTGCCCATGTGCATCCTCGCCGCGATGAGCGGCGTGGCGCTGAAAGGATTGGACCGCAACATCCTCGTCGAGATCGGCCTCGTCGTGCTCATCGGCCTCGCGGCGAAGAACGCCATTCTCATCGTGGAGTTCGCGCGCCAGGGCGAGGACGAGGGCAAGGACCGCTTCTCGGCGGCGATCGAGGCCGCGCGCACGCGCCTGCGCCCGATCCTCATGACGTCGCTCGCCTTCATCCTCGGCGTGCTGCCGCTCGCCGTCTCGCATGGCGCCGGCGCGGAAATGCGCCAGTCCCTCGGCGTCGCGGTCTTCAGCGGCATGCTCGGCGTCACGATTTTCGGCCTCGCCTTCACGCCGATCTTCTATGTCCTGTCGCGGGCGCTCGCGCAGCGCTTTCGTCGCTAGGGATGAAAAGCGATGGCCCACGTCGATCTGATGCGGCTGGCGCTTCTGGAGCTCCGACGCCTGCAGCGTTCGCCGCCGGAGGGCTTTCTGCTTCCGCTCGATGAAATCGCTCATCGCCTCGAGCGTGGCAGAGCGGAAATCGTCGAGGCGCTCGACCTGCTGCGCGCGCTCGATTTCATCGAGGCGCCGGGCGCCTATCTCGACGGGGCGTGGATCTTCCGAAAGCTCACCAGGCGCGGCGACGAGCTTGCGGAGCTCATCGCCGACGAGCGCGACTGGCGCAAGGTGAAGGCGGTCTATGCGGATTTGCTCGACCGTTAGAGCGCCGCTCGCGAAAGCGGACGCCTTTTTCGCAAAAAGGCGCGCTTTGGACCTCTAAGAGCCATCCGCGCTTAGGCCGGTCCGGCTAAAAGTAGTCCGATCTAACGCCATTTCGCGAGCTTGTCGCGCAGCCAGGCCTCGAAACGCCGGCGCCTTCCCAGCAAAGCCTGTCTCCTTTCCGCCGCGCGCAGATTGAACCGGTCATTGGGCGGCAGCGCCATATAACGTTCCGCAATCTCGGTGACGACGATGTCCGGCTTCGCGCGCTCGACCAAGCCCCAATCGACATTGGCCGACCAGACGAATTCCAGTTCGCCCACCGTCTCGGCGAGGAGCGCGGTGAAGAAATGGGGACTCACGCCTGAGAAGGAGTCGCCGAAAAGCAGCAATTTGCAGTCGTTCGGCGCCTTGGGATTTTTGAAGATCGCATGCGACCCGACATGAATTTCACCCCCATATTCGTGCGCCTCCAGAAGACGCACGACATTGTTGGCGTAAACGCGCGTCGCGTCCTGCAGCCAGGAGATCTCGCGCACGGGCTCGTATACGGGCGGGTCGAGCTTCGAGCCCAGGTCCAAAAGACGCAGGTCGTCGACGAAAGGCCGGTCGACCAGCGCATCGTTGCGCGCGAGCCCGAGCGCGTCGCAAAGCGTCTCATAGCCGAACAGGCAGCCCACCGGGCTCCAATGCGTGTCCGTTCGCCAATAGAGATCCACGTTGTCGCGATGGGCGCGCATCAACGCGATGAGATCGACATAGCCGTAAATCGCCGGGTCGCCGTGGAAGAGCTTGATGAGCCGCAGTCCTGGCGCGAGGTCGGGATCGACCAGCGGCTCCGCCTGCTTATGGCCGTAAATGGTCAGCTTCTCAGGTATCACGATATGGGCATAACGCGCGCCGAGCGCGTCGCAACGCGCCTTGCGCGCCACGACCGCGTCCCGCCATCGCGCCAAGGCGGCGTCGGGGAGATGCCCGCCGTCGCGCTGATAGAGCGTCGTGACGAAGTTAGATCCGCCGGTCAGGAAGAGCCAATCGTCGAGGCCCTTGTGAATATGGAGGCTCGCGAGGCTCATTCTGGCGCGGAATCCATCGGCTTGCGCGCGAAGAGAATGGTCGCGGCGGCAAGCTCGAACTGCTTCTCCATCGGCAGATCGCGCGCCCAGGGCTGTGCGAGCATGGGGCCCGGAAAGGCGACGAGGTCGCTCACGCGCAACTTGAGGAAGGATTTCTTCGCGGCGGGCGGCAGACCGTCCGCCCAGGCGCGCAATTGCCAGGCGATCGCCCAGACGGGATGGGTGGCGGGATTCACCTCCTGCCGTTCGATGGCGAGATAGGGCTCGAACAGGGTGCGAAGCCCCTCATGCGTCATGTTGAAATAATGATGTGGATAGCCGTGCAGCGGCTGCAGGAAGGGCACGCAGCATTTCAGCCAGCCGCCGGGTTTCAGCACGCGGGCGATTTCACGCGCGCAGGCGAAGGGGTCTTTCACATGTTCAAGCACGGCGATGGAGATCACGCCGTCGAATGAACGATCCTTGAAGGGAAGCCTGTCCGCGACGCCGATGACGTCCGTGGTCGGATAGTCCTTCACCTCCAGATTCACGACATTGCTGTAGTAAACCGGCCGGAAACCCGCGCCCACGTCCAGCACCAGCCCATCGGCGCAGCTTTCGATGAGTCGCGCCGTCTCGTCGTCATAGCCGTTTTCGCTCACTGGAATTTCGTCATCGAGCGCGTCGCGGACGCGGGTCTCGGCGTCGAGAAAGCAAAGCTTGCCATTGGCGTCGAGCGGCTTATCGGGCTCCGCGAGCAGCGGCCGAAGGGCGGCGAGTTTTCGCGCGCGAATCGCGGGCAGGAGGCTTTCGCGGCGCTGCCTTCGGCTCTGGCGGCGGCCGATCGCGTCGAAATGCGCGCGGCCGGTCGGATAGTCGCCGCGGCGCACCGCCTCCTGCGCGTCGGGATTCGAGGCGAGGTAGCGCGATTCGTCGAAATTGTCGTCGGTCACGCTCTCGTCTTCCGCGACCTTTTGCCGACGGCCTTCCACGGCCCCGAATTTTTTGAAATGCGCCCGGCCCGACGCAATCCTTCCCGATCTCACCGCGTCCGCGACGTCCGGATTTGCGGCGAGATAACAGGATTCGTCGAAAGTTTCCGGAGTAGGAATCTCCTGGAGAGGCGCGGTCTGGTAAGGATTGCTCATGAGGCGGGCGAGTCTTAAAGTTTGAAGCATTAACACAGCTTGCCTTTTGGGGAAAATTCGGGCGCGGATCAGATTCTGCAGCGAGCTCGCTGCTTGGCCTTTCCTCGGGGGCGGAATATCTTGCGGCGCGCCCATAGCGGCGCGCAAGACTTCGGCGAGGGAAAAAGATGCCGGACCGCGAACCGATAGAGGTCGAATCCTTTTATCGATACGGTCACAGAGGCCGGGAAATGATTGCGATACGATCTCCCTTCGCCATGTCGTCGGATTCCGAAATCGTCGGGCGCACCATCCGCGTCGGCGGATCCCCGCATCGCGTTCTGGGCGTCCTTCGGCAGATCTCCGGCTCGATTCAGAAGGGCGAACCGATCGGCGTGGAGGTCGACGGCGCGCCATCTCCGGGGCCGTCGGTCCGATGAAAATACTCGGTCTGGGGCACAGCCATATCGTCGCAGTCGCGAAGGGTTGCTACGAACTCCAGCACAAGGGCGCGACGATCGGCGGGAAGGCTTTCTCGTCGACCTTCGTCTATCTCTACGATCCGCAGATCATGCCGACGCTCGTCGAAGGCGCGGACGGCCCGCTGATCAATCCGCGCCTTGCCGAAATCGTCGCAAAAGAAGACGCGATCGCCGGGCTTCTTTCGGTCGGCGGCAACGAGCATATCGCCATGTCGGTCGTGCAGCCGCGCGAACCGATCGACTTCGTTCTCGGCGAAGATCCCGATCTGCCGCTTTCGGAACGCGCCTCCATCGTTCCCGAGGCGGCCATCCGCGAAACGATGCGGGAAAAAATGGCGTCGACCCTCGCGACGCTGTCCGCTCTGCGGCGCGCAACGCCCGTCCCGCTCTTTTGTCTGGAGCCGCCGCCGCCTCTGCCGGATGCGCGCGTCCTCGCCTATCCGAAGGAGTTCTTCCGCAAAGCGGTCGATCGCGCCAAGCTTTCCTCGGAGCTTTTCCGATACAAGATGTGGCGCGTGCAAAGCGCGCTCTATCGAAAGGTCTGCGCGAAGGAAAAGATTGAATTTGTGAGCGTCCCGGAGCGCTTTATTTCTGCGCCGGGGGTGCTCGCCGAGGCGGCCTGGGGCGCCGATGCGAGCCACGCCAATCCGCTATTTGGCGAGGCGATGGTCCGAAAGGCGATCGAGACGATGGATGCGCGACTGGCGGCGGACCTCGAAAAATGAAGACGAATCCTTATTCGAGACTGCCTGCCTCCGCCTACTGGCGCCAGGCGGTCGCCAATGTCCCGCCGAACGAAATCGATCCAATGGTCGAACCGCCGTTCCGCATCAGCCCGCGCGACAAGATCGTGACGGCCGGCAGTTGCTTCGCTCAGCATATTGGACGCCATCTCGCGAAAAGCGGCTGCGATTATCTCGTGACCGAGAAGCTGCATCCCTTTCTCACCGGGGGCGCCGCGCGGGCGCTGAATTACGGCGTCTATTCCGCGCGCTACGGCAATGTCTATACGAGCCGGCAGCTGCTGCAGCTTTTCGACCGCGCTTATGACCGCTTCACACCGAAAGAGAACTGCTGGCGCGAGGGGACCGGCGTCGTTATCGATCCCTTCCGCCCGCAGATTCAGGAAGGAGGCTTCAACTCCGTCCGCGAGCTTGATCTTGACCGGGCGACACATTTCGCGGCGGTGCGGGAAGCTTTCGAGACGCTGGATGTCTTCATTTTCACCCTGGGGCTGACCGAAGCGTGGCGTTCGCGCGAGGACGGCGCCGTATTTCCTCTGTGCCCTGGCGTCGCCGGAGGGGAATATACGGCCGCCGCGCATGAGTTCGTCAATTTCGGCGTTGAAGAGGTCGTGGCCGACATGACCGGGTTTCTCGAGCGCCTGCGCGGCGTCAATCCCGATGCCCGCGTCATTCTCACGGTCTCGCCTGTCCCGCTGGTCGCGACAGCCGAGCGGCGACATGTCATGGTCTCGACCATGGCGTCCAAGTCGATCCTGCGGGTCGCTTGCGACATGCTGGAGCGCCGCTGCGATCAGGTCGCTTATTTTCCTTCCTACGAGATCGTCGCGGGCGCCTATTGCGGCGTCGATTATTTCGGCCCTGACAGGCGCAGCGTGACGCCCGAGGGCGTCGCTCACGTCATGCGCGTCTTCGAGCGCCGTTTCATCAAGCGCGGGCTCGTGGAAGAGGCGCTGCGGCGGACGGTGAAGGCGCTCGCGCCCACGGGATCCGGGCCGACGGACGCGGTCGCGGACGCCATGAAGCTGATGTGCGACGAAGAGGCGCTGGAATTCCTCGCCCTCAGAACCGAATCGGCTTCGCCGAAAGCGGATATACCGTCGTCGAGCCGCTCCGGCGAAGGCGACGGAGAATAGCGCCAGCCGGCTTGCCGTCAGGGAGACAAAATCTTTCCACGGATAAACCGCTCGCCAATTAGGCCGAGCGCAAGACCGGCTAAGGCGAGGCCAAGGACGAGGGGCTTGTTCACTTCTCCGATGTCGTAGCTGGTGTAATAGGCCGTGCGCATCCATTCGACGAGCTGAAAGATCGGATTATATTCGGCATATTCCCGTATCTCCTCCGGCATCGCGTTGACGGGAAAGTACACGCCCGCGAAGATATAGAGAGTGACCGCAAGAACGATGAAAAACATGATGTAAAAGAAACCCACCGCAGCGACCATAACCGTATTGAAGAAGCCGAGACCGACGCCCAGAAAAATCGCCGCGGCGACCGCCCTGGCGGCGTCGTGCCAGTCGATCGGGACGAGATCAATCTCCAGCAAGTAAAGTCCGAGAACAAAGATGGAGAGCGCAATGATTGCGCTCAGCATCTCCAATATTGCGCGGCTCACCATCAGATGGATGGGCTGCAGCATCGGAATCGCCAGGAGCTGCCGATTTTCCATGAGCGTGCGGGGCATCTCGCGCGCCGGATAGAGGCAAAGGATGTACGGAATGACTCCCGTCGCCACAAAAAGGCCCGGGCTGTCGCCGACCGGAGATATCGCGGTCTTTATCAGAAACGTGCCCGTAATCACCGACATATGGAGCAACGGAATCATAATTCCGAGTATATAGCCGAGATGGCTCCGGCCGCCGTAACGCGTTCGGACGTCCTGAAGCAAAACGACGCCGACCAGATGAGAGAATTTTTGAACGCGCGTGAACAAGCCGTCGAAAGGCTCATACTTGGACAGATCGCGGGCGGAACTCATCTCTTTTCCGGTGTTTGGATTGAAACGCGGCTTTCTAACGCTGCAGCAAGGCCAAAAAAAGTCTCCTTCCCTGCCTGGGCGCGGTTGCGGTTCCGCATCGGGAAAGCCACTGTCGACCGTTTCGAGGCCCGGCCGAGGACGTTTCATGTTTTCCCTTGCGCGTTTCCTGGCCGCGGCCGTCTGCCTGGCCTGCGCCTTCGCAGCTCTTGCCGCCGAGCCCCCTGCGGGCTTCGTTGGTTCCGGGACCTGCGTCTCCTGCCATGAGAGCCAACATGCCGAGTGGCTGCGTTCGCAGCACAAGGCGGCGATGCAGGAGCCAGGAGAGGCGAGCGTGCTTGGCCGGTTCGACGGCGCCGTTTTCAAAAAGGGAGAGGCGGAAACGGTTTTTTTCCGGAAAGACGGCGGGTTCCTTATCCGCACGGAGGGGCCGGACGGGAAGCAAGGCGACTTCGCGGTGCGTTACGTCTTCGGCGTCGCGCCGCTTCAGCAATATCTGATCGCGCTTCCGGGCGGCCGTCTTCAGGCCTTCGGAATCGCTTGGGATTCTCGCCCGGCCGAGCAAGGCGGCCAGCGCTGGTTCGATCTCTATCCCGGCCGCAAGCTCGCCCCCGGCGATCCGTTGCGCTGGACGGGGATCGGCCAGAACTGGAATCATCAGTGCGCTTGGTGTCACTCCACCAATCTGCGCAAAAATTACGACCCTGCCTCGGACGCCTTCGCGACGACCTTCTCGGAGATCAGCGTTGGCTGCGAAGCCTGCCATGGGCCCGCCTCCGATCACCTCGCCTGGGCCGCCGCGCCGTCGTCCTCGAAGCCGAATCGCGGCTTTGCCGTCAGCCTTGGACGAGGCGGCGTCAACTGGCGGAGGGAGGGAGGCGCGACGGCGATCCGGCCCGGTCCGCCCGCGAGCGATCGGGAAGCGCTTGTCTGCGCGGGTTGCCATGCGCGGCGCGAGCAATTTTCGGACGACCCCGTCGCGGCCGCGCGGTTCTACGACGCCTTCCGCCCGGTGACGCTCGAAGCCGGTCTCTATCACATCGACGGCCAGCAGCGGGACGAGGTCTATAATTTCGGCTCCTTCATGCAAAGCCGCATGCATGGCTCGGGCGTGACCTGCTCGGATTGCCACAATCCGCATTCGGGCGAATTGCGTCTGGCGGGAAACGCCGTCTGCGGCCAGTGCCATGCCCCCACGGTTTTCGACGCGCCCGCGCATCATCGTCACACGGCCGGATCGGCCGGCTCGCAATGCGCGAACTGCCACATGCCGACGACAACCTATATGGGCGTCGATGCACGGCGCGATCACTCGATGCGCATTCCCCGCCCCGACCGCACCGCCTCCCTCGCGACGCCGAACGCCTGCAATGGGTGTCACGCCGGGAAAAGCGCCGCCTGGGCCGTCGAGGCGCTCAAATCCTGGGGCGCCGGGTCGAAGCCCGGCGCGCACAGCTTTGCCGAGACTTTCCAGCTCGCCGACGCCAACGCGCCGGGCGCTCAGGCCGCGCTGGCGCGGATGGTCGCGGACGCCGGACAGGCCGGCATCGTGCGGGCGAGCGCGCTGCAGCGGCTCAGCCAATCGCCGACGGCGGCCGCGTTGCAGGCCGCGAGAGGCGCGCTCTCGGATAAGGAGCCCATGGCGCGCGCGACGGCCGTCGCCGTTTTCGCCAGCGCCGACGCGACGACGAAGCGGGAGGCCCTCGTTCCGCTTCTTTCGGACGAGACGCGACTCGTCCGAATGGACGCGGCTCGCGCCCTTGCCGGCGACGCCGAGGCGGGGCTCTCCGGGACGGAGCGCGCGGCTTTCGAGAAGGCGCTCGCCGAATATGAGGCCGGCCAGCGCTTCAACGCCGAGCGGCCGGAATCCCAGGCCAATCTCGGCGCGCTCAATCTTGCGCGCGGGAAGATCGAGGCGGCGCGGGCCGCCTATGAGAAGGCGCTCGCGCTGGACCCGACATTCGCGCCCGCCGCCATCTCTCTCGCCGACATCCTGCGCAGAGACGGCGATGAAGCCGGAGCGGAGGCCGCGTTGCGGGAGTCGCTTGTCCGAAACCCGGACTCGGGCCCATTGACTCACGCCCTGGGATTGAGCCTCGTCCGGCAGAAGCGGCTCGGCGAGGCCATGCCGAGCCTCGAGCAGGCGGCGCGCCTGGCGCCGGAGGATGCGCGCTTCGCTTATGTCTACGGCGTCGCGCTTCATGACACGGGCGCGACGACGAAGGCGATCGAGACCCTCGAGCGCGCCCTGTCGAGCCATCCTTTCGACCGGGACATGCTTGCGGCGCTCGTTTCCTATGAGGCGGAGGCGGGGGACTATGCGGCGGCGCTGCCCCATGCCGAGCGACTCGCGGAACTCGAGCCGGAGGATCGCTCGATCCAAAATATGGCCGCCGCCATAAGAGCGATAAGGGCGATGACCCTGAGAGACGCCCGCTAGACTGCGCTATGGCGCCAACGCCCTTATGCACGGGCCGCCCATGGGCGCCGGCGTAAAGTTTTGACGACGGGCGCCGATCTATGGTCCCGGCCGATCTCTAGTCCCGGACGATCATCTCCCGCGCCGGCAAATCTGCCGCGGGCGGCAAAAGACGACGCGCGTCGCGACGTCGCCTTGCGCGAAGAGTGCGGCCCGCGGCATTTCCGGTTGACGAAAAAGCCGAGCCGTTTCGGTTGGCGGTTTACGCGCCGTCAAAGCTGAGCGCAGCCGCAAGTCTTTAATTTCGGACAACGCTCAACTTTGCGTTGGCGTTCGGGGAAAAGCGCTGTTAGCCTTTCTCTGTTGCACATATGCGGATTGAGGAGGATGCGGAATGTCCAGTTTATCCTCGGACGACATCATTCGGGTGCGAGCGGCGGAGGCCGCGCCTTTGCGCGAAAAATGGGGATGGATGGTCGCGTTCGGCGCGTTCCTGGCTCTTGCCGGATTTATCGCGCTCGGCAGCGTCGTCGCGTCGACGGTTCTGACTGTCGTCTTCGTCGGCGTGGCGATGATCGTGAGCGGCGTCGTTGAAATCGTCTACGCCTTCGCGGTGAGATCCTGGAAGAAATTTTTCCTTTGGGACTTGATCGGCCTGCTCTACGTCATCGCCGGCGCAGCGACGGTCGCCAATCCGCTGCTGGCGGCCAGCTTCCTGACGCTTCTGCTCGGCGCCGGGCTTGTCGCCTCGGGGCTCGTGCGCACCTTTCTCGCCTTTCAGCTTCCCAAGAACGCGCCATGGGGCTTCGTCGTGTTTTCCGGCGTCGTCACCTTGTTGCTCGGCGCCGTCATTCTCGCGAAATGGCCCTATTCGAGCCTCTGGGTGCTCGGCACGTTTCTCGGGGTCGATCTGATTTTCGCCGGGGCGAGCTGGATGGGCTACGGCCTTTCTCTCAAACGCGTCGAGCGCGGCAGCGAGCCGGCTGGCGTCGTTGCACATGAATCGGGGAGCTTTTCCATGCAGGAAGGATTCGGCAAGGCTTTTGGCCGCAAGCTTTTCGCCGAGTTCCTCGGCACGTTCTGGCTGGTGTTCGGCGGTGTCGGCAGCGCGCTGATTTCCGCCGGCTTTCCGCAGCTCGGCATCGGCTTCACGGGCGTCTCGCTCGCCTTCGGCCTGACCGTGCTGACGGGCGCCTATGCTTTCGGTCCGATCTCCGGCGGACACTTCAATCCAGCGGTGACGCTCGGCCTCGCGACGGCCGGCCGCTTTTCATGGAAGGATCTCGGCCCCTATTGGCTGGCGCAGTTGATCGGCGCCACCTTCGCCGCGTTCGTGCTGTTGAAGATCGCCCAGGGCAATATCGATTTCTCGCTCTCCAACGGCTTCGCCGCCAACGGTTTCGAGGATCATTCGCCCAACGGCTATACATGGCAGTCGGGCTTCCTCGCCGAGACTGTGCTGACGGCTTTCTTCCTGCTCGTCATTCTCGGTGTGACGGAAGGCCGCGCGCCGGTGGGCTTCGCGCCGCTCGCCATCGGCCTCGCTTTGACGCTGATCCATCTCGTCGACATCCCGATCACCAACGCTTCGGTGAATCCCGCGCGCTCGACGAGCCAGGCGGTCTTCGTGGGCGGCTGGGCGCTGGAGCAGTTATGGCTCTTCTGGGTCGCGCCGCTCCTCGGCGGCCTGATCGGCGGCTTGATCCACCGCTTCGCGCTTGCTGAGGACGTGTAAGCGCGAGGCTGGTTGTGACCGGCGGGCCCGGTCATCAGGCTGACCCATTTTTCGTTGGAGGTGGATCATGCGCGTTCTGTTCGCCGCAGTTTGTCTTCTCGCCTCGCTGATCCCGACGGCGTCGTTCGCGGCGCCCGCGCTCACGGGAGGTTATCGTATCGTGTCCGTCGCGGGCGCGGAAGGATTGGACGTCGCGCGCACGCATGCGGAATTCGAGGCCAATGGCCGCTTCAACTCGACGGTCGGCTGCAACCGCATCGCCGGGACGCCGGCCTTTTCCGGTTCGGGATTGACCTTCGGCCCGATGATGGCGACGCGCATGGCTTGCCCGCCGCCGCTCGATCAGGTCGAGCGCATCTATACGGAGGCGCTGCGGAAGGTGCGCGGCTACACGCTCTCCGGCAAATCGCTCGTCTTCACCGGCGAAGGCGGCGAGGCCCTGGTCACGTTGGAGCGCGTGGAGTAGCGCCTATTCCGTCTCATTCGCCTCGAGACGGCGGCTGGCGAGACGCGCGGCTTCGGCGCCCGAGAGCATGGCCCCGTTGAAGCCGTGCTCGCCGCCGAAGGCCGATGCGAGATACAGCCCGCCGATCGGCGTCGCCGGCGTGCGCGGGAAGCCCATCAGGATCGGCGCCTCGGGCGGCAGCGGCGCGAAGCCGTAAACCGCGCCTTCCGGCGTGTTGAGATAGCTCGACATGGAGAAGGCGTTGAGCAGCATGCGCGACGTGACGAGGCTTGAGAAGCCCGGATACTCCGCCTCGAGCCGTTCTTGAATCGCGTCGAGCCACGCCTCGCGCCGCGCGGCCGCATCCTCCCTGGAGACGCCCTTCCAATTGTCGAGCCGGTCGAGGCCAAGCACGCTCAAAAGGATGGGCGGCTCGTCCCAGAGGCCGGCGTCGACGGCGGTGAAATTCGAGATGGCGTGCAGCGGCAATTCGCCCTTCGGCATGCCCGCCATCGCCGTCGCGCCGTCCCCATATTGGTCGAAGCGCTGCATGGAGGAGGGCAGGGTGATCGACAGGAAGTCGCTCACGCCGACCGTCGCCGGCTTCGCCTTCAGCCCGAAATTCGCCGAGTAGAGCGAGGTCGAGAGCGGCCGGCCGCCAAAGGCTTCGTCCATCTTTGCACGCGCGGGCGCGTCCATCATCGCCGCGGCGACCGAGGGCGCGCAATTCGCCATCACGACGCGCGCCTCGATCCGCTCTTCATTGTCGTTGGCGCGGCGCGCGACATGGCGCACGGCGACGGCGTTTCCGTTCGCGTCCGTCTCGATTCGCGTAACGAGACGCCCCATGCGCACGGCGCCGCCCGCCTTGGTGACGCATTTGGCGAGCTTGAGGCTCAACTGCCGGGAGCCGCCCTTGATATAGGCGCCGCCCGAGGCGATGTAACCGCCCTGCGCGACGGCGTAAAAAATCCACCAGAGCTTGCGCGGATCGTCGCCGTAATAAGCGAGATTGGCCCCCAGCGCGCATTTCAGCGCCTCCGCCCCCGCGAAGTCGCGCGTGAAGATGTCGTCGAGCGACTTCATCCAGCCGTCGGCGGCGGGCTGAACTTCCCACAGGCCGCGCGTGAATTTTGCGAGCGAGCCTTCCTCGCGCGCCTGCTTCATCGTCCACATGGCGTCGTGAATCTGCTCCACTTCGCCGAGGAAACGCTTGATCGCCGCGCTTTTGTCGGGGAAGCGCGCCGCCAGCGCGTCATGCGCGGCTTCGAATCCGACGGGCAGGGCGAAGGGCTCGCCGACCGGGCCGCCTTTCACCGTGTAGAGCGGGCCGGTCGGTCGCCATTCAATCTCGTCGAGAATGCCGAGCTGGCTCAGAATATGGTGCTTCGCGTCGCGCGGATTGCGCGCGTCGGAGGTCTGATGAAGCGAAGCCTCCACCCAGAGATCGCCGACTTTATAGACCGAAGCGGCGCCGCCAATGCTGAAATTGCGTTCGAGCAGGCAGACGCTGTAGCCGGCGTTGGCGAGCAGGGCGCCCGCGGTGAGGCCGCCCAGCCCGGAGCCGATCACCACGGCGTCGTATTTCTTGTCGCTCATCGGAGAGTCGTCGCCTCTTTCTTGCAAAAGCCCGGTCAACGGGGGCGCAGTCTGGCCAAAGACTGAATCGGCCCCAACATAACATGGCGCGGCGCCGGAGCGCCGCTCCGTTTCGAGGAAGCCTCAATGACAGATGAAGCCTACCCGGTCACGCGCACGGACGAGGAATGGCGCGCGCGGCTGACGCGCGAGCAATACGACGTGATGCGCCGCCACGGCACCGAGCGCCCGGGCAGTTGCGCGCTCAACCACGAGAAGCGGCGGGGCGTCTTCCAGTGCGCGGGCTGCGGCCAGCCGCTTTTCCGCTCGGGCGAAAAATTCGAGAGCGGGACGGGCTGGCCGAGCTTCTTCGATCCGCTGCCCGGCGCGCTGGGCTCGACCGTCGACCGCAGCTACGGCATGGTGCGCACGGAAATTCATTGCAGCCGGTGCGGCTCGCATCTCGGCCATGTCTTTCCCGACGGCCCGCCGCCGACCGGGCTACGCTACTGCATCAACGGCGTCGCGCTGAATTTCATTCCCGCGTCCGAGTCGGTTCGATAAGCGACCGTAATCGGCCGATAGGCGCAGCGCTGCGACAGGCGGGTGCGACAAAAATTTTTTTGACCTGCTCGTTTCCTGCGCAATCGGCTTCGCGCATACCCCCATCCCGGATGGGGTCGGGCGGGTCTCCCCTGTCCGAAAATGCTCATAAGCGTCATTTTCCGGCCCACCGTGTCGGTCTGAGCGATTTTCAGATATATAAATGGTTGCTTGTCTGAATACAGGCGAGCGCGTCTGGGTTAGACCTGCCCGAAAGGATGGTCTCAGGCTAGCCGGACAGCCTCGCTTGAAGAACGTGCGGCGCCGGGCGAACCCATCTTCGCGCGAGCGGGACGCGCGCTCTTGCTGCATTGCAGCGTCGCGCCTTCTCGCGCGCGAGCCTTCTTGACGCGCAATTTTTATTGCCGTCATACGAAACGGTACAATCACGACGTTCGATGGGCTATTGCGCGCGAAGGCGGGGGCGGGCTCGAGCCGGGCCTCCATGGCGAGGGCGAACTTGCTACGGCCGTTGAAAAAGGCGAAGGCGTAAGCCGGTCGCCCGGCCGCGAACACGCGACAGACGCGCGCCTGGCGCCGTCGCGCCCGAGCGTCTGAAAAAATTGCCAGGGTCCGCGAAAACGGGCTCGAGAGGGAGTGGAGCTATATGTCGTCAACTACGTCAGCCGCCGCGCCGGGCGCGAGCGGGAAAGACAATCAGCACCTTTCGCCCAAGTCGGACATCGAGATTTCGCAGGCCGCCAGGATGCGGCCGATCGTCGACGTGGCCCGCGACAAGCTCGGCATTCCGGCCGAGCACATTCAGCCTTACGGCCACTACAAGGGCAAGATTTCCCTCGACTATGTCTCGTCGCTGGAAGGCAAGCCAAACGGCAAGCTGATCCTCGTCACGGCGATCACGCCGACCCCGGCGGGCGAAGGCAAGACGACGACCACGGTCGGCCTTACCGACGGCCTCAACTACATTGGCAAGAAGGCGCTCTGCTGCCTGCGCGAACCGTCGCTTGGACCCTGCTTCGGCGTGAAGGGCGGCGCGGCCGGCGGCGGCTACGCCCAGGTCGTGCCGATGGAGGACATCAACCTCCATTTCACCGGCGACTTCCACGCGATCGGCGCGGCCAACAATCTGCTCGCGGCGCTGATCGACAATCACATCTACTGGGGCAACCAGCCCGCGATCGATTCGCGTCGCGTCTCCTGGCGCCGCGTCGTCGACATGAACGACCGCGCGCTGCGCTCGATCGTCTCCTCGCTCGGCGGCGTGTCGAACGGCTTCGCCCGCGAGGACGGCTTCGACATCACCGTCGCTTCGGAAGTCATGGCGATCTTCTGCCTTGCATCCAGCTTCGCCGACCTTCAGCAGCGCCTCGGCAACATTATCGTCGGCCAGACGCGCGACAAGAAGAACGTGCGCGCGAGCGAGATTCACGCGGCGGGCTCCATGGCCGCCCTGCTCAAGGACGCCATCGCGCCGAATCTCGTGCAGACGCTCGAGAACAATCCGGCCATCATCCATGGCGGCCCCTTCGCCAATATCGCGCATGGCTGCAACTCGGCCATCGCCACCAAGGCGGGTCTCAAGCTCGCCGATTATGTCGTGACGGAAGCCGGCTTCGGCGCCGATCTCGGCGCGGAGAAGTTCTTCGACATCAAGTGTCGCAAGGCGGGCCTCAAGCCCGACATCACCGTCATCGTCGCGACCATCCGCGCGCTCAAGATGCATGGCGGCGTCGCGAAGGAAGACCTGAAGGCCGAGAATGTCGCGGCCGTCGAGAAGGGCTTTGCGAATCTCCAGCGCCATATCGGCAATGTCCGCAAGTTCGGCGTGCCGGCGCTCGTCACGGTCAATAAGTTCTCCTCCGACACGCCGGCCGAAATGGAAGCGCTGAACCGTCTGTGCAAGGCCGAGGGCGTCGATTGCGTCGTGGCCGACAATTGGGGCTCCGGCGGCGCCGGCGCGGCCGACCTCGCCCGCGCGGTGGTGCAGACCATCGAGACGCAGCCCTCGAACTTCAAGCCGCTCTATCCGGACGACATGCCGCTGCCCGAGAAGGTTCGCACCATCGCCAGGGAGCTCTACGGCGCCGCCGACATCTCCTACGATTCGAGCATCAAGGCGCGTTTCGCGGAGCTGGAGAAGGAAGGCTTCGGCGCCTTCCCGGTCTGTATCGCCAAGACGCAATACAGCTTCTCAACGGACCAGAACGCGAAGGGCGCGCCGTCGGGCCATATCATCCCGATCCGCGAGCTGCGTCTTTCGGCGGGCGCGGAGTTCGTTGTCGTCGTCTGCGGCGACATCATGACCATGCCCGGCCTGCCGAAGGTTCCGGCGGCGAACAACATCGCCGTCGACGCCAACGGCCGCATCGCGGGTCTGTTCTAAACGTCGACGCGCCGGGCCTCCCGGCGCGCCCAAAGGTCAGCCGGCGCGCCGGCGGAATCGGTTGAAACCCAGAAAAGCTCGAAGGGAGCTCATAATGTCGAATTCCAGAATTCCGGGCCGCAATTTCCTGTTCGTCCCGGGTCCGACCAATCTGCCCGACCGCGTCGTGCGCGCGATGATGGTTCCCTCGGAAGACCACCGTTCGCCCATTTTCCCGGATCTGGTGAAGCCGCTCTTCCCGCAGCTTAAGAAGGTCTTCGAGACCGAGAAGGGCCATGCCTTCATTTTCCCGGCGTCGGGCACTGGCGGCTGGGAAGCCGCGATCACCAACACGCTGTCTCCCGGAGACAAGGTTCTCGCCCAGCGCTTCGGCCAGTTCTCGCATCTGTGGATCGACCTCTGCCAGCGCCTCGGCCTCGAGGTCGTCAAGCAGGAGCGTCCGTGGGGCACCGGCAATGACCCGGACCTGATCGAAGAGACGCTGAAGGCCGACAAGAATCACGAGATCAAGGCCGTTCTCGCCACGCATAACGAGACCGCGACGGGCGTGACCTCGGACATCGCCGCCATCCGCAAGGCGATGGACAACGCCAAGCACCCGGCGCTGCTCTTCGTCGACGGCGTGTCCTCGGTCGCTTCGCTGCGCTTCGAAATGGACAAGTGGGGCGTGGACGTCATCGTTTCGGGTTCGCAGAAGGGCTTCATGCTGCCGGCCGGCCTCGCGCTGATGGCGGCGAGCCCGAAGGCGATCGAGGCGGGCAAGACCAACAAGATGAAGCGCGCCTACTTTGAATTCCAGGACATGATCAAGAACAACGAGACCGGCTATTTCCCCTATACGCCGTCGATCCCGTTGCTGCATGGCCTCAAGGAGGCGCTGTCGATCCTTTTCGAAGAGGGTCTCGACCAGGTCTATGCGCGTCACCACCACCTCGCGGAAGGCGTGCGCGCCGCCGTCTCGGCCTGGGGCCTCAAGACCTGCGCCCAGGAGCCCAAGTGGAATTCGGACACGGTCACCGCGATCCTCGTTCCGGAAGGCTACAACGCCGCCAAAGTCATCGAGACCGCCTATAAGCGCTACAACCTCGCGCTGGGCGCCGGTCTGTCGGAAGTCGCCGGCAAGGTCTTCCGCATCGGCCATCTCGGCGACCTCAACGAGCTGATGCTGCTCGGCGCCATCGCGGGCGCGGAAATGGCGATGCTCGACAACGGCATCAAGGTGACTCCCGGCTCGGGCGTCGCGGCGGCTTCGGCGGTTTATCGCGCCAATCCGCTGCTCAAGATGTAATGCCGCTTTCCCTTCTCCCGCTCGCGGGAGAAGGTGTCGCGCGAAAGCGTGACGGATGAGGGCCCTCACCCGACCCCCGCTCACGCGGGGGCCACCCTCTCCCGCAAGCGGGAGAGGGGATAAACGAAGAAGAAGCAGGGGAAATTCATGTCGCACAAAATTGTCTTTCTCGACCGCGAAACGCTCGACGCCAATGTGCGCAAACCGAATTTCCCGCACGAATATACGGAATACGCCCAGACGTCGCCCGACCAGATCGTCGAGCGCGCGGCCGACGCCGACATCATCATCACCAACAAGGTGCCGCTGCGCGAGCCGGTCTTGAAGCAGCTTCCGAAGCTGAAGCTGATCGCCGTCGCCGCCACCGGCACGGACGTGATCGACAAGGCCTATACGACGGCCAACCGCATCACGGTCTCGAACATCCGCAATTACGCGTACAACACGCTGCCCGAGCATGTCTTCGCGCTGCTCTTCGCGCTGCGCCGCAACCTCGTGAATTACGTCGACAGCGTGCGCCGCGGCCGCTGGGGATACGCCAACCAGTTCTGCTATTTCGACTATCCGATCTATGACATCGCCGGATCGACGCTCGGCATCATCGGCTATGGCGCGCTCGGCAAGCAGGTTCAGGTGCGCGCCGAGGCGCTGGGCATGAAGGTGCTGATCAACGACGTCATGGACATTCCCGGCAAGGTCGACGTCGCGACCATCCTGCGCGAGTCGGACGTCATCACGCTGAACATTCCGCTGACGCCCGCGACCAAGGGCATGATCGGCGCGAAGGAGCTCGCGTCGATGAAGAAGACCGCCAGCATCATCAACACGGCGCGCGGCGGCATCATCGACGAACAGGCGCTGGCCGACGCGCTGCGCAACGGCGTGATCGCCGGCGCCGCCCTCGACGTGCTCACCGTCGAGCCGCCGAAGAACGGCAACATCCTGCTCGATCCGACGATCCCGAACCTGATCATCACGCCTCACGTCGCCTGGGCCTCGAAGGAGGCGATGCAGGTTCTGTCGGACCAGCTCGTTGACAATATCGACGCCTTCGTCGCCGGCGAGCCGCGCAATGTGGTGACGGCGTAAGATCGGCGGCGCGCTTCGCCCCGCCGTCATGCCCGCGCTCGACGCGGGCATCCATGCGGCGCTGAGGCGCAGCGGAAGGAAATATTTCGCAACGTCCCGGCGTGGATGGCCGGGACAAGCCCGGCCATGACGCGGCCTGAGGAACATCAATGACCAAGAAGCTTCTTTTCCTTTTCGACACCGATCCCGTCGCCAGCGTCTTCGATACGGTGGTCGGCTATGACGGCGGCGCCGATCACATTATCGGCTATGGGGGCGTGACGCCCGAGAATGTCGGCGCGCTGGTCGACGGCTGCATTTACACCCGCGGTCCGAAAGAGAAGCAGTTCACGGCGATCTTCGTCGGCGGCGGCTCCATGGTCGCGGGCGAGGCGGTGTTCAAGGCGGTGAAGAAGCGCTTCTTCTCCAATTTTCGCGTCTCCGCCATGCTCGACTCCAACGGCTCGAACACGACGGCCGCCGCGGGCGTCGCGCTGCTCGCCAAGGCCGCCGACCTCAAGGGCAAGAAGGCCGTCGTGCTCGCCGGCACCGGCCCCGTCGGCATGCGCGCCGCCGCCATGCTGAACATCGAGGGCGCCGAGGTCACGATCACCTCGCGCGAGCAGGCGCGCGCCGACGCCGCCGCCAAGGCGATTCAGGAGCGCTTCGGCTTCACGCCCAAGGCGGTCGAGGCCAGGGACAACGCCGCCCGCGTGGAGGCCATCAAGGGCGCCCAGGTCGTCTTCGGCGCCGGGGCCATCGGCGTCGAGCTGCTCGCCGAAGCCGACTGGAAGGACAATCCGACGGTCGAGCTCATCGCCGACTGTAACGCCCAGCCGCCGCTCGGCGTCGCCGGCGTCGAGGCGACCGACAAGGCCAAGGAACGCCACGGCAAGATTGTCATCGGCGCGCTGGGGCTGGGCGGCCTCAAGCTGAAACTGCATCGCGAATGCATCGGCAAGCTCTTCGAGAGCGCCGACAAGGTGTTCGACTGCGAAAACATTTACGCCCTTGCGAAAGAGCTGGCCTGATATGAGCGCGAAGACGGAAACGATCGGCAAATTTCTCGACGAGCTGGCGAGCAGCGCGCCGACTCCGGGCGGCGGCGGCGCGGCCGCGCTCTCGGGCGCCATGGGCGCCGCGCTCGTGTCGATGGTCTGCAATCTGACGATCGGCAAGAAGAATTACGAGGCCGTCTCCGAGGATCTCAAAAAGACCCTCGCCCGCGCCGAAGCGCTGCGCGAGGAGCTGACCAGGGGCGTTGATGAGGACGTCGTCGCCTTCAACACGCTCATGGGCGCCTATGGCCTGCCCAAGGCGACCGACGAAGAGAAGGCTGCGCGCACGGCCGCCATCCAGGAAGCGCTGAAGGCGGCGACGCTGGCTCCGCTCGCGACCTGCAAGGTCTGCTACGAGGTGATCGCGCTCTCGAAGGAAGCCGCCGACAAGGGCAATCTGGGCGTCATCAGCGACGCCGGCGTCGCCGTGCTCGCCGCCAACGCCGGCCTGCGCTCCTGCGCGCTCAACGTCTTCATCAACGCCAAATCGATCAAGGACCGCGACTTCGCCGAGAAGCAGCTTGCCGAGGTCAACGCGCTGCTCGCCAAGGCGGCGGCCGAGACGGAAGCGGTCTATGATGTGGTGCGCGGAAAGATCGGCTAGTGACGAGCTTTGGCCAGATTGGCGGGTTTGGACCCTCATTTCGTTCCCTCCCCCTGGAAGGGGCAGGGTTAGCGAGGGGGTCCGCGCCTTGGTCGAAACGACTCGCCAGCCTTGGAGTTGGCGGCTGACGCCTCGCGTGCCTGCCGCCCAATAAACGCGAAGAACCGCGAGGGAGAAACCGATGGACGTCCACGAGTACCAAGCCAAGGAAATTCTGGCGGCTCACGGCGTAGCGATCCCGCCCGGCGCCGTGGCCTTCAGCCCGGACCAGGCGGTTTACGCCGCAACGGAACTCGGCGGCTCCCATTGGGTCGTAAAGGCGCAGATCCACGCCGGCGCGCGCGGCAAGGCCGGCGGCGTCAAGCTCTGCCGCACCTATCATGAAGTGCAGCAGGCGGCGCGCGATCTTCTCGGCAAGCGTCTCGTGACGTCGCAGACGGGCCCGGAAGGCAAGCCGGTGCAGCGCGTCTATATCGAAGTCGCCGATCCCTTCGAGCGCGAGATCTATCTCGGCTACGTGCTCGACCGAAAATTGGAGCGCGTGCGCGTGATCGCCTCCAAGCATGGCGGCATGGACATCGAGGAAATCGCCCGCACGGCGCCGGACGAGCTGCTTCAGGTGATCGTCGAGCCGGCGGTCGGCCTTCAGCAGTTCCAGGCCCGCGAACTCGCCTTCCAGCTTGGCCTCAATCTCAAGCAGGTCTCGCGCGCGGTGCAGACCATCATGGGCGCCTATCGCGCCTTCCGCGACAATGACGCGACCATGCTCGAGATCAATCCCCTCGTCATCACCAAGGACGACAAGGTTCTCGCGCTCGACGCGAAAATGTCCTTCGACGACAATGCGCTGTTCCGCCGCCGCAACATCGTCGACATGAACGATCCCTCGCAAAGCGATCCGCGCGAGGCGCAGGCGCATGAGCACAGCCTGAACTATATCGGGCTCGATGGCGAGATCGGCTGCATCGTCAACGGCGCCGGCCTCGCCATGGCGACGATGGACATGATCAAGCACGCCGGCGGCAATCCGGCGAACTTTCTCGACGTCGGCGGCGGCGCCTCGCCGGAGCGTGTGGCCAACGCCTTCCGCCTCGTGCTGTCGGATCGCCGCGTGAAGGTCGTGCTCGTCAACATCTTCGCCGGCATCAATCGCTGCGACTGGGTCGCGCAGGGCGTCGTGGACGCGGTGCGCCAGGAGCGCATCGAGGGCGTTCCGCTCGTGGTGCGCCTCGCGGGCACGAATGTCGAGGCCGGCAAGAAGATCATCACTGAGAGCGGCATCCCGATCATCCAGGCGGATACGCTGGCCGAAGCCGCGCAGAAGGCGGTCGACGCCTGGCAGAGCGTGAAATAAGCGGCGGGGAAGGACATCATGAGCATTCTCATTGACGAAAAAACCCCGATCCTCGTCCAGGGCGTCACCGGCGACAAGGGCAGCTTCCACACCAGAGAAATGATCGACTATGGCAGCAATGTCGTGGCGGGCGTCACGCCGGGCAAGGGCGGCAAGACCCATCACGGCGTGCCGGTGTTCAACACGGTGAGGGAAGCCGTGAAGGCGACCGGCGCGCAGGCGTCGATCACCTTCGTCGCGCCGGCCTTCGCGGCGGACGCCATCATGGAAGCCGCCGACGCGGGCATTCGCCTGATCTGCTCGATCACCGACGGCATTCCGGCGCAGGACATGATGAAGGTGAAGCGCTATTTCCTGCGCTTCCCCAAGGATCGCCGTCCGATGATGGTCGGCCCCAACTGCGCCGGCATCATCTCGCCAGGCAAGGCGATGCTCGGCATCATGCCCGGCCACATCTACAGCCGGGGCGCGGTGGGTCTCATCTCGCGCTCCGGAACGCTCGGCTACGAAGCGGCCTCGCAGTTGAAGGAAGTCGGCCTCGGCATCTCGACTTCCGTCGGCATCGGCGGGGATCCGATCAACGGCTCGTCCTTCCTCGATCACCTGGTCCTTTTCGACAAGGATCCCGAGACCGAGGCCGTGCTGATCATCGGCGAGATCGGGGGACCGCAGGAGGCTGAGGCGGCCGCCTGGATCAAGGAGAATTTCTCCAAGCCCGTCATCGGCTTCGTCGCTGGCATGACAGCCCCGAAGGGCCGCCGCATGGGTCATGCGGGCGCGATCATCTCCGCGACCGGCGACAGCGCGGCCGAGAAGACGGAGATCATGAAATCGTATGGTCTGACCGTCGCGCCCAATCCGGCGGAATTCGGCACGACCGTCGCGACAGTGCTCAAGCGCGCCTGACGCCGCCCGCTGCGCCTTCGCCACAGGCGCGCGGCCCCCGCAGCAAAGCTTGCGTCGTGATTGCTTCCGGAGCGGGAGCAATCACGACGCGGGCTCCTCAATCCGCCGGCAAGGCGATCTCGCATCCTCAGGGAGTCCTCATGACCGCCGAGACCCAGAACAATCGAGCCGCGATCAGCCTGCCCTCGGCTTTCGCGACGCGTTCGGTCACGGAGGCCTCCGCATTCCTGCGCGAGCAATTGCTGGCCGTGATCCGCCGGCACATGCCGGAGATCGAAGCCGTCGTCCGCGACAACAAGGCGGGCGCCGGCCTCGCGCCGCGCCAGATGGCGCGCGCGCTGCAGGCGCAGGGCATTCTGTTTCAGCTCGTCTCCATCGCCGAGCAGGCCTACGCCATGCGCCGGCGCCGCCGCATCGAGCGCGAGAAGGGCCATGACAAGCTGCTCGGCACCTTCGACTATGTGCTGTCGAGCGCGGCGAACGCCGGCGTGCCGGCTTCGGAAGTCCATGCGCAATTGCAGACGCTGCGCATCCGCCCCGTCATCACCGCGCACCCGACCGAAGCCAAGCGCGTCTCGATCCTGGAAAAATATCGCCGCATCTACCTGCTGATGCGCGAACTCGAATCCACCCGCTGGACGGATCGCGAGCGCGAGGCGCTGGTGAAATCAGTCTACGACCAGGTCGAGCTTCTGTGGCTCACCGGCGAACTGCATCTCGAGAAGCCGACTGTCGAGCACGAGGTCTCCTGGGGCCAGCATTTCTTCCAGGAGAGCATTTTCGACCTCGCGCCGGAATTGCTGTCCTCGTTCGAGCGCGCGCTGAAGCGCCATTATCCGCACGAGAAATTCGAGGTCACGCCCTTCTTCCAGTTCGGCTCCTGGATCGGCGGCGACCGCGACGGCAATCCTTTCGTCACAAATGAGGTGACGCGGCGCACCATGCGTCAGAACGCGACGGCGAGCCTGAATTATTATCGTAATCGCGTTGTCGATCTCGTGCGCATGCTGTCGATCAGCGAGCGCGCCGCCATCGTGCCGCCGGCCTTCAAGGAAGAGCTCAACCGTCGTCTCTCCGAGCTGCATGACGGCGCGGCGATCGCGCAGCGAAACTTCAACGAGCCCTATCGCCAGTTCGTCACGACGATTATGCGCAAGATCGACAACACGCTCGCCGCGACGAATGACGAGCCGACCTCCGGTCCGCGCTACACCAGCGCCGACAAGCTGATCGGCGATCTGCTGATGCTCGAATCCGTTCTGACGGAGGCCAGGAGCGAGGCGCTCGCGACGGATCTCGTACGTCCGCTGCGCCGCGCCGTGGAAATTTTCCGCTTCAGCACGGTGCGCCTCGACATCCGTCAAAATACGACGCGCACCACTGCGGCGCTGACAGAGATGTGGCGCGTCAAGACGGGCGGCGAGACGCCGCCGGACGTGAAGTCCGAAGAATGGCGCGCCTGGCTGCTGGAAGAGCTGGAGACGCCGCGCGGCGCGCCGATTCCGCGCGACACGCTCACTTCCGAGACGCGCGACGTCATCGAAATGTTCGAGGTTGTCGCCGACATGCGCGCGCGTCTCGACCGGGAGGCCTTCGGCAGCTTCATCCTGTCAATGACCTCCTCGGCCAATGACGTGCTCGGCGTGTATCTGCTCGCCAAGGAAGCCGGCCTTTTCGCCGACGCCGCCGGGGTGGATCACGTTACGCTGCCGATTGTGCCGCTTTTCGAGACGATCGGCGATCTACAGGACGCGCCGGCCATCATGCGCGACCTGCTGCAAATCCCTGTCGTCCGCCGCAGCACCCATGCGCAGGGCGATCTTCAGGAAGTGATGATCGGCTATTCCGATTCCAACAAGGATGGCGGCTTCCTCTCCTCGAACTGGGAGCTGTTCAAGGCGCAGGCGCGCCTCACGGAAGTCGGGCAGGAGATGGACATCGCCATCGCCTTCTTCCATGGCCGCGGCGGCTCGGTCTCGCGCGGCGGCGCGCCGACGGGCCACGCCATCGCCGCCCAGCCGGCGGGCTCCATCCGCGGACGCTTCCGCGTCACAGAGCAGGGCGAGGTCGTCTCCTTCAAATACGCCAATCGCGGCACGGCGGCCTATCAGATGGAGCTGCTCGCTTCCTCCGTCTTCGCTCACGCGTTGAAGTCCGAGCGCGAGGACGCGCTGGTGCCGCGCAAGGATTTCGACGAGGCGCTCGAGGAAATCTCCTTCGCTTCCTTCGCGGTCTATGAGCGGCTCGTAGCCGATCCGGATCTTGTGACCTATTTCCAGGCCGCGAGCCCGCTCGAAGAGATTTCGCTGCTCAATATCGGCTCGCGCCCGGCGCGCCGATTCGGCGCCAAGAGCCTTGCCGACCTGCGCGCGATTCCGTGGGTCTTCGCCTGGGCGCAGAACCGCCACTCCATCACCGGATGGTATGGCGTGGGCTCTGGGCTAAAGGCGTTCCTCGAGACGCGCGGAGATCGCGGGCTTGAGCTCTTGCGCTGGATGTTCGAGGATTCGCGCCTCTTCCGCCTCATCATGGACGAGGTGGAGAAGACGCTGGCGCTCGTCGATCTCTCGATCGCGAAGCAATATGCGAGCCTCGTCGCCGACGAAGCGGTGCGCGAAAAGATCTACAAGCTTATCGAGGACGAGTGGCGTCTTACGCGCGATATGGTGCTGCGCGTGACCGGCGATCGGGACCTCACCGAGCGCTTCAAGGAATATGAAGCGCGACTCACCCATCGTCTGCCGGTGATCAACGAAGTCAATCGCGAGCAGGTCGAATTGTTGCGCCGTTTCCGTTCGGCGCAGGACGAACAGGAGAAGGAGGACGTGAAGGTGCCTCTGCTCATCTCCATCAGTTGCATCGCCGCGGGCCTCGGGGCCACCGGCTAAGTGCATCCTGGCGCGTTTCCGGGTTCCGGTTTCATTTCGGCGGGAAGCGCTTACAAACCTGAGAAGAAGGAAGGGGAATTGCTATGAGCTTTACGTTGATCGAGCAGGCCACGCCGCGCCTGCACCGTTCCGAGCTGGCCGTGCCGGGCTCCGCGCCGGGAATGTTCGAAAAGGCCGCGCAGTCGAAGGCCGACCAGATCTTCCTCGACCTCGAAGACGCCGTCGCGCCGGACGACAAGGAGCAGGCGCGCAAGAACATCATCCAGGGCCTCAACGACATCGATTGGGGCAAGAAGGTGATGACGCTGCGCATCAACGGCCTCGATACGCATTACTGCTATCGGGACGTGGTCGACGTGCTCGAGAACTGCCCGCGTCTCGATGTGGTGCTGATCCCCAAGGTCGGCGTGCCGCAGGACGTCTACGCGATCGACATGCTCATCACCCAGATCGAGCAGTACAAGAAGCGCACCAAGAAGATCGGCATCGAAATCCTGATCGAGACCGCGCTCGGCATGGCGAATGTCGAAGCCATCGCGCAGTCCTCCAAGCGCCTTGAGGCCATGTCCTTCGGCGTCGCCGATTACGCCGCGTCGACCCGCGCCCGCACGACCGTCATCGGCGGCGTGAACCCGGATTACGGCGTTCTCACCGACAAGAAGGAAGACGGCTCGCGCGATTACTACTGGATGGACCAGTGGCACGCCGCCCAGACCCGCATGATGGTCGCCTGCCGCGCCTATGGGCTGCGTCCGATCGACGGTCCGTTCGGCGACTTCAACGATCCGGAAGGCTACAAGGCCGCCGCCAAGCGCGCCGCGGTTCTGGGCTATGAGGGCAAGTGGGCGATCCATCCCTCGCAGATCGAGCTCGCCAACGAGGTCTTTACGCCCTCCGAGGCCGAAGTGACCAAGGCCCGCCGCATTCTCGCGGCGATGGAAGAGGCCGCCAAGGCCGGCAAGGGCGCCGTGTCGCTCGACGGCCGCCTCATCGACATCGCCTCGATCCGCATGGCCGAGGCGCTGATCGAGAAGGCCAACGCCATCAGCGGCTCGTAAGCAGTCTCCCCTCTCCCCGCTCGCGGGGAGAGGGTTGAGGCGAGGGGCGGGACGCTCCGGCTCCCAAGGTCGAGTGCGCGCGCTATTGCCGCGTTTTCCATTCCGGCCTAAACCCCAGCCCCTCACCCAGCCTCTCCCCGCAAGCGGGGAGAGGAGTATTGGCGCCTCCCTTTGCCAGTTACGGAAACACGAATGCCCGCCGATCCCCGCCAGCTTCTCCGCGCCATGTTCGACGCCGCCGTCGGCGCCGCGCATCCTTCCGTCTGCCTGCCGCAGCATCTCGAAAAGATCGCGCCGCCCAAGGGCCGGACGATCGTCATCGGCGCCGGCAAGGCGGCCGCCTCCATGGCCGCGGCGGTCGAGGCGAACTGGAAAAGCGGGCCGCTCGAAGGCCTGGTCGTCACGCGCTACGAGCACGGCGCGCAGACGTCCCAGATCGAGGTGATCGAAGCCTCGCATCCGGTCCCCGACGCCGCCGGCCGCGAAGCCGCCAAGCGCATCCTCGAAAAGGTGCAGGGCTTGACCGAGGACGATCTCGTGCTCGCGCTCATTTCCGGCGGCGGCTCGGCGCTGATGGCGCTGCCGGCCGAGGGCGTGACGCTTGAAGAGAAGCAGGCCGTCAACAAAGCGCTTTTGAAGAGCGGCGCCAACATTTCCGAGATGAATTGCGTCCGCAAGCATCTCTCCGCCATCAAGGGCGGCCGTCTCGCCCGCGCCGCCGCGCCGGCGCGCGTCGTCGCGCTGATGATTTCCGACGTGCCGAATGACGACCTTTCCGTCATCGCCTCCGGCCCGACCGTGCCCGACCGGACGACGCGCCACGACGCGCTCGCGGTCATCGCGAAATACGGCATCAGCGTGCCGGAAGCGGTGATCCGGCATCTGTCCAGCGACGCCTGCGAGACGCCCAAGCCGGGCGACAGGATTTTTGAGCGCGTGGAGAACGTTCTCATCGCGACGCCGCAGGGCTCGCTCGACGCCGCCGCCGCAGTGGCGCGCGAGGCGGGCTTCACGCCCTGCATCCTTGGCGATCTCGAAGGCGAGTCCCGCGATGTCGCCCTCGTTCATGCGGGCATCGCGAAGCAGATCGCCCTTCACGGCCAGCCCTTCGAGCCGCCGGTCGCCATCATCTCGGGCGGCGAGACGACGGTCACCGTGCGAGGTAACGGCAAGGGCGGGCGCGACGCGGAGTTTCTGCTGGGTCTGACGCTGGCGCTCGAAGGCTTCGGCGACATTTCCGCCATCGCCTGCGACACGGACGGCATTGACGGCGTCGAGACAAACGCCGGCGCGATCATGACCGCCGACAGCTTCGCCCGCGCGCAGGCGAAGGGCGTCGATCTCAAGGCGCTCTTCGCCAATAACGACGCCTTCACCGCCTTCGAGGCGCTGGGCGACCTCGTCGTCACCGGCCCGACGCGGACGAACGTCAACGATTTCCGCGCCATCCTCGTCCCTCGCCGCGCCAGAGCCGATGAGCCGCGCGCCGCGGCGCCTGAGAATAAGAACGACGGACTTGGCGGCCAGGTGCTGCGCTGGCTCGGCCTGGGCAAGTGACGCGGGCAAGTGACGCGCCCTGCTTTGCTGCGGCGCCGCAAGGTTCTTGGACCTACGGCCGCGGCTTGTTAGATTGATCGCGACACGCGCCGGGCTCGCGCCCGGCGCAGCTTTGTACGGCCCAATCCCGGAAGCCCAATGAACAAGCCCGTGAGCCCCGAGACTTTTGACGCGCGCGGCGCCGCCGCCATGTTGGAGCGCTACCGCCGCGAGGATTCGCCCAAGCCCGCGATCTGGAACGACACGCTCGACCTTCTCCTCGCGCATCGCTCGCATCGCAATTATCTCGACCGGCCGCTGCCGCAAGGCGCGCTGGAAACGATCGTCGCCGCCGCTCAATCGGCCTCGACCTCCTCCAATCTGCAAGTCTGGAGCGTCGTCGCGGTCGAGGACCAAGACCGCAGGAACCGCCTCGCCGATCTTGCCGGCGGACAGAAGCACATCCGCGACTGCAAGCTGTTCCTGATCTGGCTTTGCGACCTCGCGCGTCTGGAAAATCTCGGCAAGGAGAAAGGCCGCGACGCCGCCGCGCTTCCCTATCTCGAAATCTTCATGACCGGCGTGGTCGACGCGGCGCTCGCCGCACAGAACGCGGTCGTGGCGCTCGAGTCGCTCGGGCTCGGCTGCTGCTATATCGGCGCCATGCGCAACAAGCCGGAGGAAGTGGCGAAAGAGCTGAACCTGCCGCAAAACGTCTTCGCCGTCTTCGGCATGACGATCGGCGTCCCCGATCCCGCCGCAAACGCCGGCGTGAAGCCGCGCCTCGGTCAGGGCGCCGTGCTGCATCGCGAGCAGTACCACTGGGACGACGCGCAGCGCGAAGCGATCGAGACGCTCGACGTGAAGTTCAAGGACTTCCAGAAAGAGCAGGGCCTGCCCGAGCAGGGCTGGATTCGCCAGGTCCTGTCCCGCGTGCGTGGAACGGACGCCATGAGCGGCCGGGACCGGCTGCGCGACGCGCTGAAGGCGCTGGGCTTCGAGCTGCGGTAATATCGGGCTAACGCCCAAGACGGCCTCCTCCTTCGAGACGCGAGCGAAAGCTCGCTCCTCAGGATGAGGCCTTGCTGTTTGCGGCAGACGAAGAAGCCCCTCATGCTGAGGAGCTTGCGTAGCAAGCGTCTCGAAGCACGAGGGGCGTCAACATGCCTGTTGGCGTTTCAAAGGCGCTCTCGTGACAATAACCATCGAAAAGCCCGCTGAGGATATCGACGGCGACGCCGTCGTCGACAAAATCGCCCGGCGACTCATTCCGCTTCTCGTCGCGGGCTTCTTCGTCGCCTATCTCGACCGCGTGAATGTCGGCTTCGCCGCGCTGACCATGAACAAGGAGCTCGGCTTCACGCCGGAATTCTACGGCTGGGCGGCCGGCGTCTTCTTCATCGGCTATTGCCTCTTCGAGGCGCCGAGCAACTATGTGATGCACCGGGTCGGCGCGCGATTGTGGATCGCGCGCATCATGGTCAGCTGGGGCGTCGTCGCCGCGATCACCGCCTGCATCTGGAGCGAGGAAAGCTTCGTCGTCCTGCGCTTCCTGCTCGGCGCGGCGGAAGCGGGCTTCGCGCCGGGCGTCATTCTCTATCTCACGTACTGGATCCCCGCCGCGCAGCGCGCGCGCATTCTCGCAAGCTTCCTCATCGCCGTGCCGCTCGGCAGCGCCATCGGCTCGCCGATCTCCGGCGTCATTCTTTCGACGATGGACGGCGTCAGGGGCGTCGCGGGCTGGCGCTGGTTGTTTTTCCTCGAAGCCATCCCGTCAATCCTGCTTGGCGTTGCCTGCTTCTATCATCTCCCCGACCGCCCCGCCGAGGCTAGATGGCTTAGCTCCGCCGAGCGCGACTGGATCGAAACGACGCTCGCGCGCGAATCGCCGCCGCAGGAAGGCGATCACTGGCGCGCGCTCGCGGACCCACGCATCCTCATACTCGGCGTCGCCTATTTCGGCGTGGTGATGGCGCTTTACGGCCTGAGCTTCTGGCTGCCGCAGATCATCAAGGGCTTCGGCGCCTCGACGCTCGCGACGGGCTTCCTCGCCGCGGTTCCCTATGGCTGCGGCGCGCTGGCCATGTGGCTGTGGAGCAAGAGCTCCGACCGCAACCGCGAGACCATTTATCACACGGCGATCGTCGCGGTTCTCGGCAGCGTCGGCCTCGCGGCCGCCGCCTACGCGCCCTCGCATCTCCTCGCAATGATTGCGTTGACCGTCGCGGCCATGGGCTCCGTCGCCGCGCTGCCGACCTTCTGGAGCTTCTGCACGCTGGCGCTGGGTTCGATCGACGCCGTGGTGGGCGTCGCCGTCATCAACTCCATCGGCAATCTCTCGGGCCTTGCGGGGCCGTGGCTCGTCGGGCTCATCAAGGGCGCGACGGGTGAGTTTTCGGACGCGCTGCTGGCGCTGGCGGCGGGGCCTTTGCTGACGGTGATTCTGATTTTGCGTTTGGGGCGGGGCGCCGGGAGCAAATAGACAGGGTCAGGCGTCATCGCCGCTATTGAAGCTGTCGGCGACGTCGCCTGTTTGATTTTTCCAACCATTGCAGATCGTCCGCCCGCTTCCAATCCTCTTCGTCGCTGGAAATTGCGCCCGGTCGCCGCGTGCGGAGCGCGAAATAGACCGTGGCGAAGACGAGGCCGAAACCGATGGCGACTCCAATCATATAATTCATTTCGCAAACTCCTGTGGGAAATCGAGCCGAGCGTCCGCTAACTTCGAAGATCGCGCAAGGGGCGCGCGATCTTCGGTTCGACTGCTCCCCCGCCGCCGCAAGCATCGCATGGCGACCGGCGCACGCCTCTTTCATCCCGCGATCTTTCGATCCGAGGCTAAAGGGAAATCCGGGACGCCTCGGCCCCGTTCGGCCGAGATGTAATGGTTTTATGCGCACCGGAGCCAGGCGTCCCGGACACGGTCTTTATGACGCGCACCTTTTCCCGACGGAGTGACCTCGCTCCCGGACACGATCCCTGACAGGACCGCTTCTTTCCCGCCTTGGCGTCGCCGCCTTAACGAGCGCGCGCTCGAGCGCCGCAGGCAATGTGATTCCTGCAGTCTTCCAATGCCGCCTTCCCTCAAGCGCGGGCTCCCTTTTCAGAAGCGACCGCGGCAGAGCGAGAGGGAACGTTAAGGCCCAGCTCTTTTCGCGTGATGGCTCACGCGCCCCCTGCCAATGGGGAGCCCGACCGACGACCCGCCCACGCCCGCCGAAAGGTCCCGGCGGACGCTTGACCGACCCCGCCGCGCCGCCGACCTTGACGACGCCCCTTAAGGTGACGAGGCGGGGCGAGGATATGGGCGGTTTGGCGGGTGGGGATAAGTTTTTGCGGGAGAAGGATACGCTGCGGCGTTGCGCTTCGCGTCCCTACACGCTGACATGATCGTAGCGGCGCCGCCCCCCACCCCTGCCCCTCCCCGCCACTCCGTGGGGGAGGAATGATGCGGCATCGTGCGGGCTACAAACCAGGCTACGCCGAGCTTGGGGGTAAGGCGACCTCCCTCCCCCCACGGAGTGGCCTACCGCATTCACACATCTTGGTTGCGTAGGGCCTGGGGGTCTGATTCCATTTGAAGGAATCGGAGGGACGGACGATGGACGGACGGACGCTGGGTCGCTTTGGCGACGCGCGACTGGAAAAAGGGGGGCCTTTCTGCTTTCCCGGCTGGTGGCGGAGGGCGGCGGGGGCATACGCATTCGTCGGCTCGGCGGCGACCGGGCTGGTGAGATCAGGATCACGCGCTTTCTTCGCAATCGGGCGGTGACCGGCGCGGAGATGTTCGCCACGGCGGCCGCGCGCGCGTCGGCGCGTTGCGCGGGGCGCGCGGTTCTGGCGATTCAGGACACGACGGTCGTCAAGTCCGGGGGCGGCGGCGGACTCTATCTGCATCCGACCCTCGTCGTCGACGCCGAGGACGGTTCGATCGTGGGTCTGGCGCACGCGCAGTTCCTCGAACGCGCGACGGGACGCAAGGCGGATCGGCGTCAGCGGCCGATCGAGGACAAGGAAAGCCGGCGCTGGCTGGAGGGCGCGGCGGCGGCGGCGAAAGTTTGCGCTTCGGCGCGCGAGGTCACGGTCGTGGCCGATCGCGAGAGCGATATTTATTCCGCCTTCGCGCGGCGCCCGCCGGGGGTTCACCTCCTCGTGCGCGCCGCGCAGGACCGCGCGCTGGAGGATGGCGAGCGGCTGTTTGCGCGCCTGGATGCGCTGGAGGAGGCCGGGCGGGCGACGCTGTCGCTTCCGGCCAGGCCCGGACGGCCGGCGCGCGAAGCGACGCTGGCCGTCCGGCATGGGCGCTTTGATCTCGCGCGGCCCAGGAACGGCGCGGCCAGGAACGATCCGTCGACGATCGCGGTCCATCTCGTCGACGTGCGCGAGATCGACCCGCCCCCAGGCGAAAACGTCCATTGGCGTCTGATCACGACGCGCCCCGTCGACGGCCTCGCGCAAGCGCTCGGGGTCGTCGATCTGTATCGACGCCGCTGGGCGATCGAGCAGTTGTTCCGCACGATGAAGACCGACGGCTTCGACATCGAGGCCGTGCGCATGGAAGACGACGCGCCGCGCCAGACCCTGGCGGCCGCGACGTTGATCGCGGCCGTGACGATCCAACAACTCGTCCACGCCCGAGACGGCGGCGACCCGCAACGTCTGCGCCCGCTCCTCGACGCCTTCGAGCCCAAGGACCAACCGCTGCTGGAAGCCTATTGCGCCACCCTCGAAGGCAAGACGCAGCGCCAGAAGAACCCGCATCCGCGAGGGTCCCTGGCCTATGCGTCCTGGGTGCTCGCCCGCCTCGGCGGCTGGACCGGCTATTACGGAAAACCCGGTCCCGTCGTCATGCTCGCCGGATGGCTCAAATTCCAGCACGGAAAATACGCCATCGCCCTCACCCAACCAACGCCGCCGCTAACCAACACAGATGTGTGAATCTGCTAGACGAAGTGGCGGGGAGGGATTGAGGGTGGGGGGCGGCGCCCCAACGACAATCCTGGAGACGGGAGGCGCTACCCAATCTCCTCCCGCTTGATCTCCAGCTCCAGCCACTCTTCCTCGGCCGCCGCCAGCTCGCTTTCCACGGCTGCGAACATCTCGCTCGCTTTCGCGAATTTCGCGGCGTCCTTGGCGTAAAGCCCGGGATCGTCCAGCAGCGCCTGCAATTTCGCGCGTTTCGTTTTCAACTCCTCCATCTTCGCGGGCAGCGTCGCCAAGGCGTGCTGCTCCTTGAAGGAGAGCTTCGCTTTCGCGGGTCCTCTCTCGGCGGGCTTTTCCTTTGCGGCCTTCTCCCTGGGCGCCTGCGAGGCGGCCGCGCCGCGCGCGTCGACGCCGCGCCCGCGTTGCGCGACCATGTCGCTATAGCCGCCGGCATATTCCACCCAGCGGCCCTCGCCCTCGCTCATCAGCACGCTCGTCGCGATGCGGTCGAGGAAGTCGCGGTCATGCGAGACGACGATCAGCGTGCCAGGATAGTCGGCGAGCATTTCTTCGAGCAGGTCGAGCGTTTCGAGATCGAGGTCGTTGGTCGGCTCGTCGAGCACGAGAAGGTTCGACGGCTTCGCCAAGGCGCGTGCGAGCATGAGACGGCCGCGCTCGCCGCCGGAGAGCTTGCCGATGGGCGTGCGCGCCTGTTCCGGCTTGAAGAGGAAATCCTTCATATAGCCGACGACGTGGCGCCGCTCTCCATTGATTTCGACCGTGTCCGAACCGCCGCCGGTGAGCGCGTCCTGCAAGGTGATCTCGGGCTTGAGGCTCGCGCGGCTCTGGTCGAGCGTCGCCATTTCGAGGCCGGCGCCGAGCTTCACTCTGCCGCTGTCGGGCGGCAGAACGCCCGTGAGCAGATTGACCAGCGTCGTCTTGCCGGCGCCATTGGCGCCCACAACGCCGAGCCGGTCGCCGCGCAGCACGCGGGTCGTGAAATTGTCGACGATGACGCGCGCGCCATAGCTCTTGCCGATGCGGAAGGCCTCGATGACGAGCTTGCCGGAAAGATTGGCCTCGCTCGCCTCGAGCTTCACCTCGCCCGTGGGCATGACGCGGTTCCTGCGCTCGGCGCGCAGCGAATGGAGGCCGGAAAGGCGCTTCATGTTGCGCTTGCGCCGGCCCGAGACGCCATGGCGCAGCCAATGCTCCTCATTGGCGATCTTGCGCTCGAGCTTGTGCGCCTGCTTCTCTTCCTCCTCCAGCTCCCGGTCGCGCCACGCTTCGAATTCCGCGAAGCCGCGCGAGAGATGCCTGGCGCGGCCGCGGTCGATCCAGACGGTTTCGCGCGTGAGATCCTGCAAGAACCGCCGGTCGTGGCTGATAATGACCATGGCCGAACGCAGGCTGGCGAGCTTCTCTTCGAGCCAGAGAATGGTCGGCAGGTCCAGATGGTTCGTCGGCTCGTCGAGGAGCAGAATGTCGGGCTCGGGCGCCAGAATGCGGGCGAGCGCCGCGCGGCGCGCCTCGCCGCCCGAGAGTTTTGACGGGTCCTCGTCGCCGGTGAGGCCAAGCTCCAGCAGCAGCGTGCGGGCGATATGCGGATCGTCGAGCGGCCCGAGTCCCGCGCCGACATAGGCGGCCGTGGTGGGGAAGCCGGAAAAGTCCGGCTCCTGCGGCAGATAGCGCAGCGACGTCCCCGGCTGGAAGAAGCGCTGGCCGGCGTCGGATTCGAGCTCCCCGGCGGCGATTCGCAGCAGCGTCGACTTGCCCGAGCCGTTGCGGCCCACAAGGGCGATGCGCGCGCCGGGCGCGACGGAAAGGTCGGCGCCCTCCAGAAGCGGCTTGCCGCCGAGGGTGAGCATGACGCCCTGAAGGGCGAGAAGAGGAGGGGGAGCCATCTGAGCTTATTCGCCAAAATTTCCGGAACCGCCGCTCTTTTCCATGGCTGCGACGATTTTGTCACCTCCCGAATCCCTCGTTCCGGGACAAAAAACTCTTTCAAAAAGTGTGAAATGGGGCCATTTCTAGGGGCATGACGGACTCTCAGGAAGACCAGCTGATCGAAGCGCTTCGGAAGGTGGACGCGCATGGCGACGTCGCGCCGCCCCATGTCCAGGATCCGATGACCATGGTCATCCGCCAGCGTGCGCTGATGGCCGACCTGATGCGCTGGGATGACAGAAGCGGCCGTTACGTCCTCACCGGGACCGGCCGCAGCCGCATCACCGCGCGCCATCGAACGCCGGCCGCCGTGCTGCGCTTCAAGCCTCGCGCCGAAACGGCGGGCGCCGCCAAGCGGCGAAACGCGGAATAGCCGAGGGCCCCTGCGCCTTCTGAAATCTGGAGCGCGGCTCGCGAAGAATGGGAGCCGGCTTCGCGCAAAGCGCGCTCTTACGCAGCGCGATCTAGGGCGCCTCCTGCCGCATCAGCAGGAGCTGGCCGCCCTGAACGATTTCCTCATCCTTTTTTCCCTCGCGCAAGAAACCCGCATGCGGTTGCACGGAAAGGAGGAAGGCGCGTTGCCTCGGTCCGCCGAGCAGCGGCGTCACATCGATAACGCCCGACGATTCCTCGTCCATCGAGAGCGCGCCCTTCTTCCCGAACAGCGCCGGATCGTGCTGGGCGAGCGCGACGAGCTCATTCTTCCTCGGATCGTACTGGTAAACGCGGGCGAGATAGGCGCCCTCGCCGGGGTCCTCCTGCAGCAGGACCTGCCCGTTCCGGGCGATGGCCATGTTGTCCAGCATGTGCTGGCCCTCGTCGCCCCTGAGAAGAATGCGGATCGTCCCGCCTTTCTCGGGCTGCGAGAAATCGTCGAAGTCCACGGCCCAGAGACGGCTCGGCGCGTCGAAGGCGGCGGTGGTGTTGAAGTAGAAGCGGTTGGGATCGAGCGTATCCCAGGCGCCGTCTTCGGGACGAAGGAACGCCGTGACGCCCTCCTGCTTTCTTCGCTTCTCGATCTCCTGCCCGGAAAGCGCGCTCGCGTCGCCGAGGTCGGCGAGCGTGAAACGGGCGGCTTTCTCGGGTCCCAGGGGTTCGAGATCGGCGCTTTCGCTTGGCATGCGCTCGATCTTGAGGCCGAAGAGCCGACCATGCGAAAGGCCCGCGCGCGCGACGGCGTCGCCCGCCGCCCGCTTCTCCCCGACGTAGAAATACACCTCCCCCTTCGGATGCGAGTCCTCCATCACGCCGACAATGGTTCGTCGGCCGCCGCGCGGATGCGCCAGCAGATTTTCGAAGGCCATGTTGCCGAGCCACGCAAGCTCATAGGACTTTCCCGCCTCCGGCCCCGTCACGAAATGCGCGAAGGGCCGTCCCTCCGGATCGTGCTCCTCGCCGCTCATGAAGATGCGGCCGTCATAGCCGAGCCCGCTCGCGGCGTCGTAAAAGGCCGTTCCGCCCGCAAGATCGGCCGAGCAGAGCTTGCCCAGGGGGGAGGCGAGCGGGACATAGCGCCCGCCCGCCGCGTCATATTCGAAAGCCTGCTCGATGAGGTCGCTGGCGCGCGTCACGCGCAGCGTCGCCTTGTCGATGACGAGCTTGCTGACGAAGGCGCCGGCGAAGCCATGGCGGCGGACCAGGCCCGCCTTGGGCGGCAGTTCGTGATCCATGAGCACGGTGATCGAGCCGTCGCCATTGTCGAAGGCGCCGAGCCCGTCCGGAACGCCGACCATGCGCCAGGGCGCGCCGTCGGGCTTTTCGCCGACGGGATCGCCGGCGGCGAGGAGAGAGACGAAGGAGACGCCAGGCGCGAGGGGCTGGAGATAGGGCAGGGTCGTCGTCGAGGGGCCGGTCGCGCCGCGCGTCGTCGTGTCTTCGGCGAGGGCGGTCGAGATGAAACCGATGAGGGCGGCGCAGAGGCCGCCAATAACTACGCGCCGCATGTCAGGCTCCGAACCGCGTCGGAACCTGTATTGTCGAGCGTTCTTGACGAATGATTGACGGGCGGGACTTCGCGGTTCAGCCCCCGAGCCCCAGCGCCCTCCGCACCCGCGCCGAGTAGCCGTAGAGATCCGGCCGCTGCGTCAGCCGCCCCATATCGTCGACATAGGCCGTGAAATAGACGATATGCACCGGCAGGGGCTTCGGCAGGCTGATATAGCGCTCGCTCGGGCCGACGAGCTTTTTCACGCGCTCCTCCGACCAGCCGCTGCCCGGGCCGAGCACGGCCGAGGCCAGCGCGAAGGGCTGATCGACGCGCATGCAGCCATGGCTGAAGGCGCGGTGCGACTGCGCGAAAAGGCCGCGCGACGGCGTGTCGTGCATATAGACGGCGTAATCGTTCGGGAAGACGAACTTCACGCGGCCCAGCGCGTTCTTCTCGCCCGGCGGCTGGCGCACCACCATCTGCCCGTTGCGATAGGAGACCTGATAGCCCGCGCCGACGCCGCCGTGCCACTCCTTCTGGATGATCGATTGCGGCACGTACCAGGACGGGTTGACGATGATCTCCCTCATGGCGTTGGAGAAGATCGGCGTCGGCGTCTCCACCTTGCCGACGATCACGCGCGCGCGATGCGCGACCATATTGTTGCGAATGACCGCCAGCTCGAAATCCGGAATGTTGACCTCGATGCGCTCGTCGCCCATGTCGCGCGGCAGCCAGCGCCAGCGCTCCATGTTCGCCAGGATTTCCGCCTCGAGCGCGGAGGTCGACGGGCCGCCCAGCGTCTCCATGCGGCGGCGCTTCGATTTCGCGGGCGGCATGGCGTCGGTCTGCGCCACGCCCTCCTCGGCGGCGGCGATGCGCTCATTGGCTTCCGGCAGGCCCGCGCGGCGCCCGCGCAATTCGGCGAGCTTCTCGCGCAATTGCTGGTAGCCGAAATGGGGCGGGTTGAAGTCCTGAAGCGTCTCGCCCGCGCGATAGCCGGCGCCCGCGACCTGCGCGACCGCTTCCGCCGGATCGGGGAGCCAGGTTTTCGCTCCGATGAGATGCGAGAGACGCTGCGGCTCCAGCCGCCCGCCGCGCGCCTGATTGGCGTAGGTCGCGACGGCCTCGGACAGGGCGAGTTCGTCGGCGACCGAGGGCGCGCCCGCATCGGCCGCGGGGATCGTCAGACCGCGCAGATCGAGCCCGTCTTCATTGGCCGCGCGCAGGCGGGAAACCGCGGAAGCGGCGCCCTCCCGCCAGCCATTGGCGTCGGTCCAGAAGGGCTCGAATTTGCGCGCGACATAGGCCGCCGCGATCCTGGCGCGCATCGCGCGGCGCGGCGCGTTGCGGGCGACGTCGGGCGCGTTGGTCCAATCCTCCAGCGCCAGGGCGAGGGCGCGCTGGTTCTCGGGCAGCACATTCCAGGCCAGGTCGAGTTCGTCCGGCGCGGCGGGCTCCACGCGCAGATGCTCGGCCGTGACGGCGACGATCGGGGGCGCCTCCGGGGCTGTCAGCGCGTCGATCGGCCGGGCGGCCGGCGCCTTGGCGAGGCCGGTCAGCGCGACGGAGGCGGGGGGCGCGAAAAGATCGGCGCGGCGCGGTTCGGCTTTCGCCGGCGCAGCCGCGAGCGCCGCCGTCAGCGCGGCGGCGGAAAGGGAGAATCGGGCAAGAATGTTGCGGGCCTGCATGGCTGCCTCGCACGAAACCGGGATACGGCGCGGATTCGTAAACCAAAACGGTTAAGGATATTGGCGGGGCGTCGCCGTGCGCCGCGCCAAGTTCTGACACAATATCTAGCGCGCGAAAGTCAGGCTGTGAATCAGCGCACATGACGAAGGCGTGGGCTTTTGTCGCAAAAAGCGACGCTGTGGCGTGGGGGCAACATGCGGGATGGCGGGGTTTAGACGTCGCCCGGGGGAACCATCATGGCCGGGCTCGTCCCGGCCATCCACGCCGGGCCGCGGCGCGACCGAGGCGGCGCGATAAAAGCCATTTTCGTCGTTCGGCGCGGACGCCCGCGACGGGCGCGGGCATGACGCGGGGAGAGGTCGGGTGGGATGAAGCCCCATCAATGTAATGCGGCGCAAACCCCACCCGGCGGTCTTCGACCGCCGACCTCCCCGTAAAGGGGAGGTATTTGGCGGCCAACCGCCGAGATGGTTGTTCACCCGATCGCCTTGAACAAATGACCTATCGCTCTTGACGTGCTTAAATCACCCCGCCTCCAAAAAGCTCTCCAGCACCATCTTCCGCCCGGCCTTGTCGAAATCCACCGTGCATTTATTGCCGTCGACCGCCGCCACCGTGCCGGGGCCGAATTTCGTGTGGAAGACGCGCGTCCCCGCGCCGTAGCGCGAGCCGGTGGATGAGCGCGCGATGACTTCGCCTTCGATGGTCAGCGGCTGCTTCGAACGAGAGGGCCGCGAAGCGGGTTCGCTTTTCGCCGCCTGCGCGCGCTTCCAGCCGGGCGTCGAGTAGCTGGAGCCGTATGTGTCGAGATTGGCGAAGCGCGACACTGCGTAGCCGCCATATTGCGAGGCGCTCGGCGCCTCCACCACCTCGACATGCGCCGGCGGCAGATTGTCGACGAAGCGCGAGGGGACGGTCGGCTGCCAGAGGCCCCGAATGCGGCGGTTGCTCGCGAAGAATATCTTCGCGCGGCGCTTGGCGCGAGTGATGCCGACATAAGCGAGGCGGCGTTCTTCTTCGAGCCCCGCGCGGCCCTGCTCGTCGAGCGAGCGCTGATGCGGAAAGAGTCCTTCCTCCCAGCCGGGCAGATAGACGGTCTCGAATTCGAGACCCTTCGCCGCGTGCAGCGTCATCACCGAGACGCGCTCCTGCTCCTTCGACTCATCCGCCTCCATCACCAGCGAGACATGCTCAAGAAAGGCGGCGAGGTCGGGGAACTCCTCCATCGCGCGCACCAGCTCTTTGAGGTTTTCGAGGCGCCCGGCCGCTTCGGGCGTCTTGTCGTCGCGCCACATCTGCGTATAGCCGGATTCGTCCAGCACCATTTCAGCGAGTTCGTGCTGCGGCTTCGAGTCGATCAGAGAGCGCCAGCGATCGAAGTCGGCGATGAGGCTTTTCAGCGCGCCGCGCGGCTTCGGCTTCAGCTCTTCGGTTTCAGTGAGAAAGCGCGCCGCCTGCATCAGCGGAATGCGCTCGCGGCGGCCATATTCGTGCAGCAATTGCACCGTCGCGTCGCCAAGGCCGCGCTTCGGCGTATTGACGATGCGCTCGAAGGCGAGATCGTCCGCGGGCTGCGCGACACAGCGCAGATAAGCGAGCGCGTCGCGGATTTCAGCGCGCTCATAGAAACGCGGACCGCCAATGATGCGGTAGGGCAGGCCGATCTCCACGAAGCGCTCCTCGAATTCGCGCATCTGGAACGACGCGCGCACGAGGATGGCGATCTCTTCGAGCGAATGGCCCTTGCGCTGCAATTGCTCGATGTCCTCGCCGATGACGCGCGCTTCCTCCTGGCTGTCCCACACGCCGGTGAGCGTCGGCTTCTCGCCGTCCTCGCCGTCGGTGAAGAGCGTCTTGCCGAGGCGGCCTTCATTATGGGCGATGAGATGCGACGCGGCGGCGAGGATGTGGCCTGTCGAGCGGTAATTGCGCTCCAGCCGCACGATCTTCGCGCCGGGAAAATCCTGCTCGAAGCGCAGAATGTTCTCGACCTCCGCGCCGCGCCAGCCATAGACGCTCTGATCGTCGTCGCCCACGCAGCAGACATTTCGGCGCCCTTGCGAGATCAGGCGCAGCCAGAGATATTGCGCGATGTTGGTGTCCTGATATTCGTCGACGAGAATATATTTGAAGCGATTATTGTAGTCCGCGAGAACGTCGGGGTTCTCGCGAAAGAGGCGCAGCGTTTCGAGAAGCAGGTCGCCGAAATCGACCGCATTGAGGATCTTGAGGCGCTCCTGATACAGCGCGTAGAGCGCGGCCCCCTTGCCATTGGCGAAGCTCTCCGCTTCGCCGGCCGGAACCTGGTTCGGCATGAGGCCCCTGTTCTTCCAGCCGTCGATGCGTTGCGCCAGCGCGCGCGCGGGCCAGCGCTTGTCGTCGATATTCTCGGCCTGCAAGACTTGCTTGAGCAGGCGGATCTGATCGTCCGTGTCGAGGATGGTGAAGTTGGGCTTCAGCCCGACAAGCTCGGCGTGGCGCCGCAGAATCTTCGCGCTGATGGCGTGGAAAGTGCCGAGCCACTGCATGGCCTGCGCGCCTTCGCCGACCAGCGCCTCGATGCGCTCGCGCATTTCGCGCGCGGCCTTGTTGGTGAAGGTGACGGCGAGGATCTCATAGGCGCGCGCCTTGCCCAGCGCGAGGATATGCGCGATGCGCGTCGTGAGCGCGCGCGTCTTGCCCGTGCCGGCGCCAGCGAGCACCAGAACCGGCCCGTCCAGCGTCTCGACCGCCGCGCGCTGCTCCGGGTTCAGCCCGTCGACATAGCGCGGCCGCTGCGCCGCGGCGGCGGCCCGCGCGGCGAGCCCGCCCTCCTGCGGCGCGTAATCGTCAAAACTGGACAAGGGGTTGCTCCTCATGATTCCGCCGGCCAGCATATAGGAGAACGGAACGCGAATCACGAATTCGCGTCTGGCAAGGCTGGAGAGTTCTTCACGACGCGCGCGCCTCACCCTCCCCTCGAGGGGCGGGTGGCGCCGCGCCTGCGATCCGGCGGCTACTTTTGACCGCTCGCCCTCTCCAGCACAAACACCCTCAGCGCCGAGGATAAATTCGCCTCGCCGCGCCCGGCGTCGACCCGCGCCACGAGCGCGGCGAGCGAAACCCCGTCCACCGCCGCGATCTCTTTGAGCGCGCGCCAGAAGGGCTCTTCCAGCGAGACGCTGGTGCGGTGGCCGGCGATGACGATGGAATGTTTGACGACGCGAACGGACCGCGCGCCTGAAGGCGCGTGGCCCGCGGTCACGCTTTTTCCTCCGAATTTTCACGCCGGTGCGCGTCGAGCCGGCGGGCGTCGAGGCGCTTCTGCGCCTCGGCCAACTTACGTTCGGCCTTTGTGCGCCCGAAGGCGATGCGGTTCGCCTGCGCCGTCTCGTCCTTTGCCCGGCGCTCGCGGTCTTTGCGGGCGCGGCGCAGATTGACGACCTCGCCCATGGCGGCGCGCTCCGGTCAGGTCTTTTTGCGGAAGGCGTCGATGGAGACGACCTTGGCGTCGTCGCCTTCGCCTTCGGCGGCGTCGGAGGCCCTCGCCTCGGCTTTCTTCTCGGCCTTCTCGGCGACGGATTTTTTAGCTTCCGCCCTGGCGGCGGCCGGCTTTGCGGGCGCCGGCGCGGGAGGCGCCTCGGCCGCCTCATCCACCGCCCGCAGGTTCGGGCGCGCGGGCGGCGCCTCTTCTTCCTCCTCCTCCAGCTCGTCCAACTCCGAGGTCTCGAAGCGCAGGCCGAATTCGACCGACGGATCGTAGAAGCCGGTGATGGCGGCGAAGGGGATGTAGAGATTTTCGGGGATCGAGCGGAAGGACAGCGTCACCCCGAAACCTTCCTCGTCCACGACGAGGTTCGAGAACTGGTGCTGCAGGATGATGGTCAGCTCCTGCGGCCATTGCTCGGCCAGCCGGCGCGACATTCTCACGCCCGGCGCGTCGGTGCGGAAGCTGATGGTGAAATGATGGTCGCCGGGGAGATAGCCGCTGACGGCCACGTCTCCCAAAACCTTGCGCACCACGCCGCGCATCGCGTCCTGAACGAGAAGATCGTAACGAATAAGGTCGGTCGCCATGCGCTCATCCCTGGCGCAAACACTGCCGGAAAGGCCGCGCCGAAAATGAAAGTGGAGGCTTCTGTTGCCAGGCGCCTCCGAGCCCCGCCTAGAAGTGCTAACCCCTAGGGCTTGATTCCCAGTACCAGCGCTGCATTACGCAGCGACGGCCACCGGAGCATAGTTGTCGTTGGCAACTATAAGGTTTGACCCGATAACGGCGGTATCATGCCGAGCGAAAAAGCACCCTTTACGCCCCCGTCGATCCTATTTCGCCCCCGCCGCAGCCCGCCCAAGACTTTGCTTTAACGGGCTCCGGTGGAGGCGCCGGGTACCGCCCCCGGGTCCGGATGGTTTATTGCGGTGTTCGTTTATCGCCATAGCTGGACGAACCAGCAGAGCGAATATAGGGGCTCCGACAATTTTACGGAAGGGGCGCATGTTACAGGCGCGTGAATAAGGGAAACGGCCGGGGGGCGGGTGGAAGGGATCGTTTACGAATCTGAAAAACTCGTGGACCCCCTGCCGGAAAAGCAAAAGGACGTTGCGCCATTCAGCTTGTAGACAAACGTCCGAGGCGGCCTCGTCCTTCGAGACGCGAGCTTCGCTCGCTCCTCAGGATGAGGCCTAAGTGTTTGGCTTTGGAAGAAAAAGCCCTCATGCTGAGGAGTCTGCGTAGCAGGCGTCTCGACGCAGGAGGGCGTCAGCCGGCTTTGTAAGCGGGCTAGCGTCCGATGGATCGGAGCGTCGCGCGCTGGGGCTGAGCGACCGCGGCGAACGGGGTTTTAGCTCACTGTTTCGGATTCAGGCAGGCGGGCTCCGCCGGCAGGCAGGCGATGCCGGCCATGGAGCAGTCGGGGCCGTCGGCGCCCCGCACGCAAACAATGCAGCCGTCGGTCCATTGGGCGCAATCGGGGTGATCGTCGCCGAAAGCGGGGACGGGTTTTTGCGTGGCGTGGGATGCGGGGTTTGGCGGCGCCGGCGCCTCGGCCGAGGCGGCGCTGGCGAAAAAGATCAGCAGCGCCGCGAGCCGGATCATTCCTTTTCACCCACCCGCTTCACGGCGCCGAAGCCCTTGGCCTCCAAGGCGAGATGCAGCTTGTTCTGGAGCCCGGCGTCGTCACCCTTCACGAGCAGGGCGGCGTTGTCGGCGAGGGCGTCGCATAGCGCCTCGACCCAGGGCTCCTCGCTCCTGGCGAAATCGTTGAGGACATAGCCATGCACCAGCGACTTGTCGCCCGGATGGCCGATTCCCATCCGGACGCGCTTATAGTCGTTGCCGACATGGGCGGTGATGGAGCGCAGGCCGTTATGTCCCGCGACGCCGCCGCCGACCTTGATGCGGCATTTGGCCGGCGCGAGGTCGAGCTCGTCGTGGAAGACGACGATGTCGCTTAACGGGATCTTGTGGAAGCGCGCGGCCTCGCCCACCGAGCGGCCGCTTTCGTTCATGTAGGTCTGCGGCTCGAGCAGCAGCACCTTCTCGCCGCCGATATTGCCCTCGCTCGCCAGGCCCTGAAAGCGCGCGCGGGCGGTCGCGAAGCCGTGACGCCGGGCGATCGCCTCAACGGCCATGAAGCCGATATTGTGCCGGTTCCTTGCGTATTGGCGGCCGGGATTGCCGAGGCCGACGAAGAGCAGCATGGGGGCGTCCCGTGCGAGCCTCCCCTCCCGCATGCAGGAGACGGGCGGGCCGCTGTTGATGACGCCCCTCGCGCTTCGAGACGCCTGCCGCGCAGGCTCCTCAGCATGAGGGGCTTCTTCATCCGCGTCATAAGAGAGGCCTCATCCTGAGGAGCGAGCGAAGCTCGCGTCTCGAAGGACGAGGCCGTCTTGGGGGATTTTCGAGCAAACCGGCCTTCCCCCGCAAGCGGGGGAAGGAGGTTCCTTACTTCTTGCCCTTGGCCGGGGCCGCCGCGGCGGCGGCCGGGGCCGCTTCTTCGCCGCCGCCGGCCGGCGGGGCGAGGCTCGCCACCGTGAAGTTCTTGTCCGGATTGGTCGGCTTGCAGCCCTCCGGCAGCGGAATCTGCGAGATATGCAGCGAGTCGTTGAAGTCCATGCCGGCGAGATCGGCGGTGACGGCCTCCGGGATGGCGTCGGCCGGCACGTACATCTCCACCGTATGGTAGACGATGTTGAGCGAGCCGCCGCGCTTGAGGCCGGGTGACTGCTCCTGATTGATGAAGTGGACCGGGACGTTCACCTTGAGGCGCGAGCCGGGCTTCAGGCGGAGGAAGTCGACATGGAGCGGGAAGTCGCGCACAACGTCGAGCTGGTAGTCGCGCGGAATGGCGCGCTCCTTCTTGCCGTCGATCTCGAGCTCGAAGATCGTCGTGAGGAAGTGGCCCGCGAAGATCAACTGCGTCGTGACCTTCTTGTCGAGCGAAATCGGCGTGGGCGCTTCGCCGCCGCCATAGAGCACTGCTGGAATACGGCCCTCACGGCGAACGCTGCGGGCGGCCCCCTTGCCGGTCCCGCTGCGCACCGTGGCCGCGAGCGTCTTCATCTCGGCCATTGTCGGTGTCCTTTTGAAAAAGAAAAAGCGCCGCTCGCCTCCAGGGGTGTCGGAAACGCAGGCGCTGGGCGGGAGCTTATAGGGGAGGGGGCCAAAAGAGGCAAGGCGGCGCGGCGTCGCGACCCGTCGCCGCATTTCACAGCGGAGTCTTGTCTCTTTATAGTCGCGACGCCTGTAAGGGTTGCGCTCCGCCTGCTCTTGCGTCAGGCAGACGGGCGCGCATGCGAATCTTATGCGGGACGCCATGCTTAAGCTCAAGGAGATCAATCCGTTATGACGACAGAACAGAATCGCCGCCGGGTCGTCGTGACGGGAATGGGCGCGGTCTCCGCGGCGGGCGTCGGCGCGGGGCCGCTCTGGGCGGCGGCGAAAGGCGGCGTTTCCTGCATCCGCCCGCTCAAGCTCGCGCGCCCCTATCCCGGCCGCATCAAGATCGCGGCGCAGGTCCCGGATTTCGATCCCGCCGCCCATATCGAGGCCGAGCTGCTCCCCTATTGCGACGAGTTCACCCAATATGCCGTCGTCGCCGCCGACGAGGCGCTGAAACAGGCCGGTTTTTCGGGCAAGGAGGCCGGCGGGCCCCGCACGGCGGTCGTCATCGGCACCGGCATTGGCGGCGCCCATACGATCGACGACAATTGCTATCGCGAATATGCGGAGGGCATCAAGCCGGACACGCTGACCGTGCCGCGCCTCATCCCCAGCGCCGCGCCGACGACGCTGGGCATGCGCTACGGCGCCAAGGGGCCGACCTTCGCGCTCGCCTCCGCCTGCTCCTCGGCGTCGCAGGCGATCGGCGAAGCCTTCGAAATGTTGCGCGCGGGCCGCGCCGACCGCGCCATTGCGGGCGGCACGGAAGCCTGCGTGATCAACGGCTCCATGCGCGGCTGGGAGGCGCTGCGCGTGCTGACCCCCGATTTGTGCCGGCCCTTCTCGGCGAAGCGCAACGGCATGACCATTGGCGAGGGCGCCGCCGTCTTCATGCTGGAGACGCTGGAAGCGGCGCAGGCGCGCGGCGCGACGCCGCTCTGTGAGCTTGCCGGCTATGGAACGACGAGCGATGCTTTCGACCCGCTGCGCGCCGACGTCGAAGGCCCGGCGCGCTGCATGCGCATGGCGCTGGAAAGCGCAGGGCTCGACCCCCAGGACGTCGATTATCTCAACGCCCACGGCACGGCGACCTACGCCAACGACATGACCGAATCGGAAGCCATGCGCGCCGTCTTCGGCGACGCGCCCCCGCCGGTCTCCTCGACCAAGCCCATCCATGGCCATGCGCTCGGCGCCTCGGGCGGGCTGGAGCTTGTCGTCACCGTCAGCGCGCTCCGGGAGCAGATCGCGCCGCCGACGATCAATTTCCTCGGACCCGACCCCAAATGCCCTGTCGACGCGATCCCGAACGAGGCGCGCCAAATGCCGATCCGCGTGGCGATGTCCAACTCCTTCGCCTTCGGCGGCATCAATGCGACGCTGGTGGCGAAGGCGTTCTGATCAGACGGGGTCTGCGCCGGAGAGCGATTCGCCGGCTCGTTGGCTGAAGCGGTCTTTTCCCGGACGGCCGATCGATTCGCCTCTCGCTGGCGTTAGAAACGTGCAGCGCAGGGGGCGCTCGCTCCCCCGCGCTTGTCACCCCTGCCGCAAAGGCCTAGGAAGGCCATGGCTTTCCATCATGGTTGATGAGCGATGACGGAAGAAGGCAAGGAGCCGGGCTCCGCCCCAAAAGGGGCGGAATCAGGGGAAAAAGCTGGCAAGGCCGGAGCCAGGAAGAACGCCGCCGCGCTTTCCGCGGCGCTCCGGGCCAATTTGGCGCGCCGCAAGGCTCGAGAACGGGCGTTGCGGACATCCGCGCAAAAGAGCGACAGCGAGGGATAATGGACAGGATCAAAATCGTCGGCGGCGCGCCCCTGAACGGCGTCATTCCCATTTCCGGCGCCAAGAACGCCGCCCTGCCGCTGATGATCGCCTCGCTCCTCACCAAGGAGACGCTGACGCTCGAAAACATGCCGCTGCTCGCCGACGTCACCCAGCTCGAGCGGATACTGGGCAATCACGGGGTTGATTTCACGATTTCCGGCAAGCGCAAGGGCGACACGGAAAACGCCGGCCGCACCGTGCATTTCACCGCCCGCGAGATCGTCGACACCACCGCGCCCTATGAGCTCGTTTCGCGCATGCGCGCGAGCTTCTGGGTCTTCGCGCCGCTTCTCGCCCGCATGGGCGAATGCCGCGTGTCGCTGCCGGGCGGCTGCGCCATCGGCACGCGCCCAGTCGATCTTCTGCTGACGGCCCTGCAACGGCTCGGCGCCAGGATCGAGATCGAGAACGGCTATGTCGTCGGCTCCGTCAAGGACGGGCTGGTCGGCGGCGAGATTGATTTCGAGAAGGTCACGGTCGGCGGCACCCACACTGCGCTGATGGCGGCGACGCTCGCGCGCGGGACGACCGTCATCCGCAACGCGGCGCGCGAGCCCGAAATCGTCGACCTCGCCGATTGCCTGACCAAGATGGGCGCGAAGATCTCCGGCGCGGGCGGGTCCACCATCGAAATCGAGGGCGTGACCTCGCTCTCCGGCGCGCGCCACGCCGTGATGCCGGATCGCATCGAGGCGGGCACCTACGCCATGGCGGTGGCGATGACGGGCGGCGACGTGCTGCTCGCCGGCGCCCGCGCCGACAGCCTCCAGGCGGCGCTCGACGTGCTGGCGCAATCCGGCGCGAAAGTCACGGAAACCAATGAGGGCCTGCGCGTCTATCGCAACGGCGCCGGCATCGCGCCGGTCGACGTGGAGACCGCGCCTTTCCCAGCCTTTCCGACCGACCTCCAGGCGCAGTTCATGGCGCTGATGACGCGCGCGGGAGGAACGTCGCGCATTCGCGAGACGATCTTCGAGAACCGCTTCATGCATGTTCAGGAGCTCGCGCGGCTCGGCGCCCATATCAAGCTCGAAGGGGACACGGCGATCGTCACCGGCTCCGACCATCTCGAAGGCGCGCCGGTGATGGCGACCGACCTTCGCGCCTCGGTGTCGCTCGTCATCGCGGCGCTCGCCGCGCGCGGCGAGACGACGATCAACCGCGTCTATCACCTCGATCGCGGCTTCGAGCGTCTGGAGAAGAAGCTCTCCGGCTGCGGCGCGCAGATCGAGCGTGTGAGCGGGCACGCTTAATTCGCGGACCAAGCCGCAACCTTGGCTGCAAGTTAGGCAATGCAGCCATGTTGGGGCCTCGCCGCCAGCAAGATTGATCTTCACTTCGGCGCCATTTGGCGCCAAGCTTTAGCGGTAAATTTTTCGCCAAAGGAATTTCGCCAAAGGAATTTCGCCAAAGGAATTTCGCCAAAGGAATTCGCCATGACTCTTTACGCTTGGGCGACGCCAGCTTTCGTACGTGGAGCGCCTGTCGACCACACCTGGGTGACGACTTACGACAATGGGGCGAACCCGCTCCCAAACATCCAGGCGGTCATCGCCGCGAAAGAAGACTTCTGGTTTTGCTGGGGAAGCTTTCACGCGCAAGGCCGCGGGCTCGGATCCGCCAATGGCGACCTTAACCTCGCCAGATGCCTTGTCGCGTCGAATGCCGACTGCGCTAATGTCTACGCAGCGCGCGGGACTATATTCACCTATGGCGTCGATGGCGTGTGCCATCAGCTCGCCAATCAGGTGCTTTACGCGACAGGCCCAGGCGGCGGCCCGCTGACTGTCGCGGGGGCGCGAGGCTACGGGGCCAGCGTCGCGATCTACGGAACTTATGGGCTCCAGCAAGCAGCATGGCTGAGCAAGATTGCCGGATGCACCGGCGCTGGTCATCCGCTAACAACCGGACCAGGAATGCCCCCGACTCCAACAACCCCGCCCGATGAGTTCGCCGCGCAAGTCGGCCAGGTGCTCGGCGCCAAGCTCGACGTGGCGTCGCAACTGCTGCATCTGCGCGCGCAATTCCAGGCGTCGGCTGCGTCTCAGGCGCATACGTTGGTCGCGCCGACCGTCGATGAACTCAATGCGCGCAACCAAAGCTTTTTGGATGAGGCGGCGAAGTTGCTGACGGACGACGAGTATTTCAGGATTTTCGGCATTCAGCGGGGTGAGAAGATCAATCTCGTTCTTCCGCAGCCTTGATCGCCTTACGACAGGTCCCGTAATTTTCTGAACGCGTAATCCGGAGGCGCGTCCGGATTGCGCGCGTGATCTTTATCCCCGCACCGCCAGCGGCACGACATTGTGCAATTGCTGGTCCGCCGAGTCGAAGAAGCGGCGCAGATTTCGCGCGGCCTGGCGGATGCGCTGCTCGTTCTCGACGAGCGCGAGGCGCACGAAGCCTTCGCCATGTTCGCCGAAGCCTTCGCCCGGCGCGACGGCGACGTCGGCCTTCTCGATCAGAAGCTTCGCGAATTCGAGCGTGGACATGTTGCGGAAGCGCTCCGGCGCGGGCGCCCAGGCGAACATCGAGGCGGAGGGCGCCGGGATCGGCCAGCCGGCCTGAGCGAAGCTCTCCACCATCACGTCGCGACGCTTCCTGTAGATGGCGCGCATCTCCCTCACGCAATCGTCGGGACCGTTGAGCGCGGCCGTCGCCGCCACCTGGATCGGCGTGAAGGCGCCGTAGTCGAGATAGGATTTCACGCGGCCGAGCGCCGCGCAGAGGCGCTCATTGCCGACCGCGAAGCCGATGCGCCAGCCCGCCATGGAGAAGGTCTTCGACATGGAGGTGAACTCCACCGTTACGTCCATCGCGCCCGGCGCCTGCAGCACGGAGGGCGGCGGATCGTCGTCGAAGAAGACTTCGGCGTAAGCGAGATCGGAGAGGATGAAAATGTCGTGCTTCTTCGCGAAGGCGACGAGGTCCTTGTAGAAATCGAGCGAGGCGACCTCGGCCGTCGGGTTCGACGGATAGCAGACGATCACCGCGATCGGCTTGGGGATCGAATGGATCATCGCGCGTTCGAGCGCCGAGAAATAGTCGGGCGTCGGCGTGGAGGGAACGGAGCGGATGACGCCGCCCGCCATCAGAAAGCCGAAGGCGTGGATTGGGTAGGAGGGATTCGGCACCAGCACCACGTCGCCGGGCGCCGTGATCGCCTGCGCCATATTGGCGAAGCCCTCCTTTGAGCCCAGCGTCGCGACGACCTGGGTCTCCGGGTCGAGCTTCACGCCGAAGCGGCGGGCGTAATAGCCGGCCTGGGCGCGGCGCAGGCCGGCGATGCCCTTCGAGGCCGAATAGCGGTCGGTCCGCGGGCGCCCGGCGGTTTCGACGAGCTTCTCGACGACGTGCCTGGGGGCGGGCAGGTCGGGATTGCCCATGCCCATGTCGATAATGTCGGCGCCCGCCGCGCGGGCTTTGGCCTTCAGGCGGTTCACCTGTTCGAAGACATAAGGGGGCAGGCGCTTGATGCGATAAAAATCCGACATTGCTCGACCGGTTTCGATTTCAGAGAAGCGCGATTCTAGACCCTTGGCGCGGCTTCGCCAAATGGGCGAGGGCGATTCATGCAGGCGCGGAATAATGCGGGATTCGGGCGGACTCCCCTCGTGCTTCGAAACGCCCTTCGGGCGCCTTGGCGTGACGGGTTCCTGTTCTTGCGTCACACACTCAGCCTCGTCCTGCATTCGCAGGAGCGAGCTTCGCGCGCGTCTCGAAGGATGAGGCCGCCGCCGGCTTGTCCGGCCCCGGCTTAATTCGGCGACTTCACCCGCGCCGCGCGCCGCTTGTTCTCCGCCGCCGCCTTGTCCAGCGCCGCGCCAGCGGCCTGAAGCTCGGCGGCGCTCTTTTTGTGGTCGGACTGAGGCGTCGGGGCGAGGGGCACGTAGTCCAGCCGCTCGGGGCGGGACTCGCGCACGAAATCCGGGGCCGCCGGGACGGGCTTGCGCAGGCCCAGCGCGTCGAAAAGGCCGCCAATGGCCCGGCCGCCGGTCGGGGGCGCCTCCTGCGCGAGGGCGGGGGCGGCGAGCGCGAAGGCGGCGGCGATCAGAGCGAGGCGGAAAGTCTGCATGGGCCTATCGAAGCCGCGAACTTTGGCGCGAGCAAGGAGGCTTAAGCAAGGGTCTCCCCCTTTACCCGTTTCATGTCGTTTCACGGGGGAGCGGGAATGCGCTCAAACCCAGCCGGCCAACTCCCGCCGCGCGAGCGTCTCGATGAGCGCCATTCCTTCCGCGCTGTCGTTGAGGCAGGGCAGGCGCGCGAATTTCTCGCCGCCCTTCTCCAGAAACAGGTCGCGGATTTGGGCGCCCAGCTCCTCGATCGTCTCCAGGCAATCGGCCGAGAAGCCCGGCGCGACGACGGCGAGGCGCTTGACGCCCGCCGTCGCAAGTTGGCTCGCCACGTCGCTCGTATAGGGGCCGATCCATTTCGCCGGCCCGAAGCGCGACTGGAAGGAGAGGCGGAGCTTCTCTTCCGGCATGCCGAGCGCCTCGCGCAGCAGCCGCCACGTCGCCTCGCAATGGGTCCGGTAGGGATCGCCCCGATCGACCTGCAATTGCGGCAGGCCGTGGAAGGAGGCGAGCACGACTTCCGGCTCGAAGTCGAGCGCGGCGAGCTCGCGTTTAATGCTCGCCGCCAGCGCCGCGATATAGGCGGGCTCGTCATAATAGGGCGCCCCGATGCGCAAGGCCGGCTGTTTGCGCATGCGTTTCAATGCGGCGAAGGCGTCGTCGGCGGCGGAGGCGCTGGTCGAGGCTGCGTATTGCGGATAGAGCGGCGACAGCGCGATGCGCTCGCAGCCTTTCGCCATCAGCGCGTCGATTTGCGAGGAGATGGAGGGCGAGCCGTAGCGCAGGGCGTAATCGACGATGACGGGCGCCTTGCCGTCGAGGCCGGCGGCCCAAAGGGCGAGCTTTTCGGCCTGAAGGCGCGTGATCGTCTTCAGCGGGCCTTCGCCAATGTCGTGGTTCCAGATCGATTCATAGGCGTGCGCTGTCTTCTTCGGCCGCGTATTCAGGACGATCCCGTACAGCGCCGGCAGCCAGACAAAGCGCGGCAGGTCGACGACGCGCGGGTCGGAGAGGAATTGCGCGAGATAGCGCCGCACGGAAGCGACGTCCGGGGCGTCGGGCGTGCCGAGATTGATAATAAGGAGTCCGACGGGGGTCTCTGAGGAGGCGGTCATATGGCGAAATCGTTCGGGCGCGCCTCCTCTCCCCGTTCTTGCGGGGAGAGGGCTGGGGTGAGGGGCAAGGTCGCAGCGTGCTGGTTGACGTTTCATCGAGGAGCCGCCACGCCGTCCATTCGCATGGCGGCCTTGCCCCTCACCCTTACCCTCTCCCCGCGAGCGGGGCGAGGGAAAAACCCCGGATTTTTGCGCTGAAAAGCCGCTCAAAAGCTCAGCGAAACAGGAAGGCCCCCGCGACGCCCGCGAGCGCCATGAGCGGCAGCGGGTTCATGTGAGTGGCCGTCAGGATCGCGAAGACCGAGAACGCGATGGCGGCGCCGGTCCATCCGGTCACGGCCGCCTTGGCGATGGCGACGACGCCGGCGAGCAGCAGGCCGATCGAGACCGCGTTCAGCGCCCGCTGGATGGAGGCGCGCCAGGGCCAGCCGGCGAGACGCTCCCAGACGCGGCCGACCCAGAGCGTCAGCAGCGCCGTTGGCAGGAAGAAGGCGAGCGTCGCCACGAGCGCGCCCGTCGGCCCGGCGACCCATTCGCCAATGCCGGCGATCATCATCATATTCGGCCCCGGCGCCATCTGGCCGAGGCTGTACAGGCGCACGAGCTGATCCGCCGTCAGCCAGTGATAGATGCTGACGGTCATCGTCTTCATCTCGGGATACGCCGCCATACCGCCCCCGATCGTGAGGAGCGACAGATAGGCGAAGACCCCGGCGAGACCGACCATCTGCTTCATTCTCTGTCCTTCCTCGGACGAAACCAGAAGGCCGCGACCGGCGCGACCGTGAAGAGGGCGAGCAGCACCGACTCGTGCAACAGCGTGACGAAGGCGAGCGTCGCCGCCGCGAAAAAGACGTCCGGCGGCTTACTGATGGTTTTTCGCGCGAGCGCGACGGTCACATAGAGCACCATGCCGACCGCCGCCGCAGAGACTCCGTGGAGCGCCGCATTGACGATGGGAAAGTCCCGATGCGTCGAGCCGTACGCGGCCGCGGCCGCGACCATGATGAGCCCGCCGGGCAGGCAGATGCCGACCAGCGCCGCCGCCGCTCCCGCTGCGCCGCGCAGCCGGTCGCCGACGAGGATCGCCATGTTCGAGGCGTTGAGGCCCGGCAATGACTGGCAGATGGAGAGAAGCTCGACAAAGGTTTCGTCGTCGAGCCATTTGAGCGAGCCGACGAGGCTCGAGCGCAGATAGCCGACCACGCCGCCCCCGAGGCTTGTCGCTCCGATCGTGAGAAAGGCAAGGAAGATTCTCGCGACCGAAACGTTCGGGATGCCGGGCGCGTCACTCATGGCTTTGCGGCGGGGCGCCCTTCAGGCGATAGACCGCGCCGGTCTTGGTCGTGCCGAGGCTGATCCAGTCCTGCGCCTCGTGCTGAAGCAGCTTGAAGAATTCGTCGCATTTCAGAAGCGCCCTGGCGCTCAGATCCTCGCGGCGCTGGAATTTGCACTGGAAGGAGAATTCGCCGACGAGCTGGTGCTGGTCGCCGCGCGTGCGCCAGACCGCGACATTGCTTTCCGCCTCGAATCCCTTGCCGAAATCCAGCGCGCCGAGCTTTTGCAGCACCTCTTCCACCGCCGTGCGGTTCACCAGTTCGAGGCGTTCGTTTTCATTCGCCATCAGCGGGCGCAGGATGGGGAAAACCTCGACGAGCGTTTCGTGCGTCGTGAGATCGCTGCTGAAGGTCAGCGGGTCCAGCTTGAATTCGACATTGTGGGAATAGAGCGAGCGAAGGCCGCCGATGCGGTCCTTTCGCGGCAGCCATTCCTCCTTGAACTTGACGCGATACATGCCGGGAATGCTCGGCCGCACGTCGAGCTGCGACGCCGTGTCGAGATCGGGATGACGGAACTTGAAGACGATCTCCGGCTCGCCGGCGGGAAAGCCGTCCTCATAGGCCGTGCGGCGGCGCAGGATGAAGGCGTTGTTGTAGAGCTTGAACTCCTTGGTGTCGAGGAAGAGCACTTCGCGGATTTGCGGGCGCAGACCCTCATAGCGGTCGGTCTCGAAATCGACGCGCGCGGCCTTGGCCGCCTTGCGGACGAACTTTTCGAATTCGCGGAAGCTCTGGACGGAGGTGAAGCGCAGGCCGTTCAAAATGACCTTGGCTTCTAGGTAGTGGACTTCGTCGAGCGGGTGGCCGTCGGCGTAGAAGCGTTCTTCAGACGCCCCCGTCACTGGATTGGAATGATGGTTGGTCAATGACGAATCCCCTCGATCCAGGACGGTCCCGCCGTAAGGGAAGCGGCGGCGCGTCGCGGATTTTGTCCCATTGGCGCGCCATTTTGGTCAAGCGCGTCCCGGTGTGAACCCGGCGCGGCCGCGCAGCCATGTCTCGAAAGCGGCGCGCTCGTCGTCGACCATATGAAAACTGTGCTCGGGTCCCGGAAAGGCGCCCGCTCGAACATCCGCCGCATAGGCCGAGATCGCGCCGCTCAGCGCCGCGCCGAGCTGACCATAGCGCCTGTTGTGCTTGAAATCCCGGGTCGTCACGCCCGCGAGGTCGTTGACGACGAGCACTTGCCCGTCCGTCTCCGGCCCCGCGCCGATGCCGATGGTCGCCGATCTGATCGCGCGCGTGATGCGCCCGGCGAGTTCCTGCGGCACGAGTTCGAGGACGAGAAATTTCTGGCCCGCCGCGTCGGCGGCCAGCGCGTCGTCATAGAGTTTCGCGGCTGCCGCGGCGGTCTTGCCCTGCCGGCGCTTGACGTCCTGATGCTGCGATTCGAGGCCCAGATGGCCGCAGACGTCATAACCTTCGGCGGCGAGCGCCGCCACGAGGCCGGGCTGCGCGCCTTCGAACTTCACGCAATCGGCGCCGGCGTCGCGCAATGCGCGCGAGCTGGCGAGCGCCATTTCCGGCGTGTCGTAGGTCGCGTAGGGCAGGTCGCCGACGATGTAAATCTCGGGCGCCCCGCGCCGAACGGCGGCGATGTGATGCGCCATGTCGGCGAGCGTCACCTCGCGCTCATGCGCATAGCCGAGAATGTTCACGCCGACGCTGTCGCCGACGAGGATGATGTCGACGCCCGCTTCCGCCTCGATGCGCGCGGTGGGCGCGTCATAGGCGGTGACGACGACGATCTTCTCGCCGCGGCGTTTCTTTTCGAGGAAGAGGTCGGCTTTCGACATGCGAGGCTCCCGCTGCGTCATAACGCGCGGCTGTCTCTAAATCGCGACGAAATCAGCGCGGGCTCGCGTCCTTGCAGGCGTGGGGCTGGCCGGGAACGCGAATCTCCTGAAAGCCCCCGCATTTGTCGCAGGCGGAGAGCGTCAGCGCGCCGGTAATGACCAAGAGGCAAAGACTGATTTTGCGGCGCATTCCATCCTCCGCGGCAAGCGCCGCGGAACATACGCGCAGGAACGGGGCGGGGCAAGGACGGCCGGGTTTGACCGCAGGGCGATCGGGTGAAAGATAGTCTTGGACGACTGGCGCCCAATACCTCCCCTTTACGGGGAGGTCGGCGGTCGAAGACCGCCGGGCAGGGTTCGCGCCGCCATAATAGCGTTCGCGCCGCCATAATAGCGGTTGGGCTTAACCCCACCCGGCCCTGCTTTGCAGGCGACAAAACCCGACTTGCACAAAACAAGAATGTCGATCTCGGGCAGGCCCGAGATCGCGGCTCGCGTCTCGAAGGGCGAGGCCGCCTTGGGAAGTTTGTCAACAAACTGGCGCGCCTGAAGGCGCGCGGTCCGGAGGCGCTTTCTCGGGCCACGCGCCTTCCGGGACCGGCCGGTCAGGGGCCGTCGGGAAAGATGACGAAGAGCTTTCCGCCCTCCGGGCACCGGTCGATCGGCTGCGGCCGGTCCGCCGGATATTTGAAGTCGCCCGAAGTCGACATGGGGAAGAAATAGGCCTGCTGGTTCGCCGGGTAGGCGCCGCCGACATTTATCGAAACGCCATAGGGAAAGACCGGCGGAATCCCGCAATTGAGCGGATAGCGGGCGCCGCTGTCGGCGCGCGGTCCGCGGCAACTGAAGGTCGTCTCGTTTGGGCAGAAAAGCTGTACCGGCACATTGTAGGAGGCGCCGCCGCTCTCGCGGCAAGCGTCCGCCGCCCATTTGGCGTTGGTGCAGCCTTCCGGGACGACGCTGATGTCGTACCAGACACAGCTGCGCATCAGCGAGACGTCGTTGGGCCTGACGCAGCCCGTCTGTCCTGTGAAATTCGTCTCGATGATCGTCAGGCCGTCCTGCTGGGCCGCGAAACAATTCGGCGTCTTGCCGGGCGGCAGGGGATTCTCCGTCGCGCAGAAGCGTGACGCTCCCGCGCTGACCGGCACGGAGACGGTGCAGGTCTGGCCCGGGGGAAGGACAACCTGCCCCTCGGCCAGATTTGCGCCGGGGGGCAGGACGACCTGTCCGCTGACGTGACGGCAATCCGGCGACCAGGAGAAAGGCGCCGGCCTGCCGGGCTGGGGCGAGAAGCCGAGATAAAGCGTGCGCGCGCTGCGATTGATGAAGCTGACGAGGGTGGCGTCCATCGTGCCGCCGCCCACATTCTGCGCGCAAGCGGGCAGGGCGGCGAAGCTGGACAGCGCCAGAACAAAGGCGACGGCCCTTCGAAAAAGCTTGAGCTTCATCCGACCTCTCCCCGCTTGCAATGGTTCATGGTTGCAACCAATGGGTTGGGGGTCAATGCGCGCGTCGTCGCAGACCGCGGGACTTACGCCCTTGCATCTTCGCCAAACCTGCGTATAAGGCGCGGATCGCGAGGTTCCCGGCCGGGGGCTGAACGGAAGCGCGCGCCCTTGCGGGGGCCTGCGAGGGGCCCGCCCCGCCTTCCCGTGTCTCCGCCTTCGAACTTTCCTTCTCGAGCCTTTCCCCGGGACCTGCTCCCCAGAAGCGCTCGAAGGGCTTGGCGCCGGAACGGCTCGCGTCAACGGAAAGGCGAAGAATAATGGCTCTCTACGAGCATATTTATCTCGCCCGTCAGGACGTTTCTCCCCAGCAGGTTGAGACGCTGACCGGGCAGTTCAAGAACGTCGTCGCGTCGCTCGGCGGCACGGTGGGCAAGGTCGAATATTGGGGCGTCAAGTCGCTCGCCTATCGGATCAAGAAGAACCGCAAGGCGCATTTCACGCTCATGAACATCGACGCCCCGCCGGCGGCCATCGCCGAGCTGGAGCGCCAGCAGAGCATCAATGAAGACATTCTCCGCGTCCTGACGCTGCGCGTCGAGGAGCTGGAGGAAGGCCCGTCCGCCCAGCTTCGCAAGCGCGACGACGACGAGCGCGGCGAGCGCCGCGGCCCCGGCGGCCCGCGTGGCGATCGCGGCGAGCGTCGCCCGCGTCGTGAGGAAGGCCGCGCTGAAGGAGAAGCCGAATGAGCACTGCGCCGCGCCGCCCCTTCTTCCGCCGCCGCAAGTCCTGCCCCTTCTCCGGCGCCAACGCCCCGAAGATCGACTATAAGGACACGCGCCTGCTCTCCCGCTACATCTCGGAGCGCGGCAAGATCGTCCCGTCCCGCATCACGGCCGTTTCGGCCAAGAAGCAGCGCGAACTGGCCCAGGCCATCAAGCGCGCCCGGTTTCTTGGGCTGCTGCCTTACGTGATCCGGTAAGAAGATCGCCTTTTGCGCCTAAGGCCGCGCTCCGAAAGGGGCGCGGTTTTTTTTGGGCGGGCCTTGAAGGCCCGCGGTCCTAGACCGCGCGCCTTCCGGCGCGCTTGGCGAAGGCCAGGCTATCCCGCCCTTACCTGCGGCGCCGTCGCTTCGTGAAGCCCTTCCAGCCCCGCCGTCGGCTGGGGCGGTTCGGCCATGAACTGCGCGGCGGCGAGCGTGGCGAAGCGGCCGCCTTTTTCGACGAGCGTCTCGAAGGAGCCGCTTTCGACGATCTCGCCCTGATCGAAGACGAGGATGCAGTCGGCGTTGCGCACGGTCGCGAGGCGGTGGGCGATGACGAAGGTGGTGCGGCCCCTGGTCGCCGCCTCCAGCGCCTTCTGGATCTGCTTCTCGGTCGTGGCGTCGAGCGCCGAGGTCGCCTCGTCGAAAACGAGGATGGGCGGGTCCTTCAGCAAAGCGCGCGCGATGGAGAGGCGCTGGCGCTCTCCGCCCGAGAGCGAGCGGCCGCGCTCGCCGATGCGGGTCGCGCGCCCGTCGCTCTGGCGCGAGACGAATTCCGAGGCCTGCGCCAGCTCCAGCGCCTTCCTGATCTCCTCATCCGTCGCGTCCGGATCGCCAATGCGCAGATTGTCCTCGATCGTGCGCGCGAACAGCATCGGCTCCTGAAACACGACGCCGATGTTCCGGCGCAGCGACAGAAGCGTGAATTCGCGAATGTCGACGCCGTCGATCTTCACCGCGCCTTCGTCCGGATCGAAGGCGCGATGCAAGAGGCTCAGCGTCGTCGATTTGCCGGAGCCCGTGGAGCCGACGAGCGCGATGGTCTGGCCGGGCTTCGCCGAGAAGCTGACGTTTTTCACCGCCTTGCGGCGCGGCTCGTATGAATATGTGACCCTCTCGAAGGCGACGGCCCCGGCGAGGCGACCGGCGTCCCGCGCATCCGGCCGGTCGGCGACCGCCGACCGCGTGTCGAGAACCTCGAAGAACTCCTTGATTTTCGCCGATTGCGCAAAGAGGACGTTAACGAAGCCGACGACTTGCTCGAGGCGGCCGATCAACATGGTTGCGAAATTGGTGAAGGTCACGATCTCGCCGATGGACGCCTGCCCATGGAGATGCAGCCACGTCCCGAGCATGAAGATCGACAGAATGGTCAGCGTCGCCGAGGCGCGGCTCGCCACCGCGACGAGCGCCCACCAGGAGAGCACGGGCATCTGCGCGGCGAGCACGTCATCGACGATGCGGCGAAGCGCCCGCGCCTCGCTCTCGACCCGTGTAAAACTTTGAACCACGGGAATATTTCCGAGGGCGTCGGAGGCGTGTTCCGCAAGCGAGGAATTATGGCGTTCGACCTCGCCCTGCAAGGCTTCCGTGCGCCGCAGAACGAAGCTCGTCGTTAGGTAGAAGACCAGGACGAGCGCCATCAGCAGGCCGCCGAGCCGCCAGTTGATGAACAGGGTCAAAGGCAGAAGGACGAACAGCGCGACGAAGGAGGCGCAGTTCTCACGAAAAAAGGACAGCCACAGGCCCGCCATCGCGCCCGAGCCTTCGAGCATCGTCTTCAACAGGCGGCCAGAATGAACATTTGAGTGAAATGTCAGGGGCAGATTAAGAACATGCTCGAAATATTCGGATACGACGGCGAGGCGGCGGCGATGGGCGAGCCGGTCGGCGTTCAACCCGACGAGGATCGCGCCGCCGATCGAAAAGAGGCCGAAGGCGGCCCAGGCGGTAAGGAGCGGCAGCAGATCGCCCCATGTCAGCGTATGGCCCGGCGCCTGCGCTTGCGTCATGCGGTCGATGATGCGGCCAAACAGAAGGGGTTCGGCGAATTGCGCGATGGCGAGCGACAGATTGGCCGCCACAAGGATCGCGACCAGTCGCGCCTGCGGACGCAACTGTCCAAGGACGCGCGCATAAATCTTGAGAACCGCCATCGTCTCGCCCGCTCTGTCGCCCCGACAGGCGCTTACAGGCGGGCCGCCCCAGGCGCAAGGCCCGGGTCGTTAGCGCCGCGCAAGCCCGCACAAATAGTTTCGGCGTCATCCAAGGGTCTTGTCCATGCTTGACGCTCTGTCGCGGCGCGCTTCCCTCTTCGCAAGGCGTTTGCGCAAGCTGTTCGGCGATCCGCGCGATCCGGCCTGCGCCGCGCGGCTTCAGGAAGAGCAGTTCGACGCCCTGCGGCGCAACACCCCCGGCATGATGGCGGCCAATATCGGCAACGCCCTGGCGCTTCTCGCCACCTTCATCGAGACGCCGCTCGCCGGGCGAGTCGCGATATGGACCGACGCGCTGATCTTCGTATGCATTTATATCTATCTGCGCGCGCGGCGGGGACGCGCGCGGCGGCGGAAGTCGGCGGGCCGACCGACCAGCATCGGCAAGCGGGCGGCGATCAACGCCGCGGTCCTCGGCGGGCTCTGGGCGGCTGTGCCGCCGCTGTTCTTCCTCGATGCCGGGCCCGGCGCGCGGCTCATGGTCACGTCGCTGACCGCCGGCATGCTGTTCGGCGGCGCTTTCGCCCTTGCGCGGGCGCCGATCGCCGCGACGGTCTTCTCCGCACCGATCGCCGTCTCCGGCGCCGCGACGCTGATCGCCGCCCGCGACCCGGATCTTTCGCGCATCGCCTTCGTGCTCTTCATCTATACGGCCGTGCTGCTGCGCAACGTCTATGTCGAGGCCGCGGCCTTCCGCGATCGCATATTGTCGCAGATGGGCGCAGAACGGCAGGCGCGCACCGATCCGCTGACCGGCCTCCCCAACCGCCTCGCCTTCACCGACGTCATCGAGCGCGAACTCGCGCGAGCGGCGCGATATGGCGGCGGCTTCATGCTGCTTCTCGTCGACATCGACGATTTCAAGATGGTCAACGACCGCTATGGCCATCCGGCCGGCGACGAATTGCTGTCGCAGGCGGCGCAGCGCATGAGGAATTCCCTGCGGGCCGTCGATTTCGTCGCGCGTCTCGGCGGCGACGAGTTCGCGATTATCGCGACCGACGTCGCGAATGACGACTCGGCTCGCGCCGTCGCCCGCCGGATCGCCGCCTGTTTCGAGGAGCCCTTCAAGCTGGAGGGACGAGTCGTTCAGGGCGAGGCGAGCGTCGGCGGCGCGCTCGCGCCGCGCGACGGCGACAATCAGAAGGCGCTGTTCAAAAGCGCCGACGTCGCGCTCTATGAGGCGAAGGCGCAAGGGGAGTGGCGGCTGTTCACGCGGCGCGACCAGGACGATCGGGCCGTCGCGCCGCTTTCGGAGGAGCAATTGCGGCTCGCCTTTTCGAGAGGCGATTTGTCGCTCGCCTATCAGCCGGTCCTGAATCTCGCGAGCGACGAGATCGCGGGTTTCGAGGCGCTGCTGCGCTGGCGCTGCCCGACGCGAGGGGAAATCCCGCCGGTCGATTTCATTCCTCTCGCGGAAAAGAGCGGCCTCATCCACGAGATCGGCCTTTGGACGATCGAGAGCGCCTGCGCGGCCGCGACGCGCTTCGCCGAACGGTTCCGCGTCTGCGTCAATGTCTCGCCCGTCCAGTTCGAGCGGCCTGACTTCGCGGAGCGCCTGCTCGACGCCCTGGCCCGGGCGGGGCTCGCGGCGAATCGGCTCGAGATCGAGATCGCCGAAAGAGCCATGCTTTGCGACCTTCGGCTTTTCGAGGAGCAGCTTCGAAAAGTATCGGAAGCCGGCGTCGCCATCGCGCTCGACGATTTCGCGGCGGGCTACGCCGCCCTCGCGCAATTCTGCAAATCGCCCCTCGACCAGGTGAAAATCGACGGGCCGCTGGCGCGCGAGGCCGTGACGCGAAAGGAATGCGCGGCGGTCGTCGCCGGCGTGACGCAGATGGCCAAGAGCTTTCACATGACCGTCGTCGCCGAGGGCGTGGAGACCCGGGAGCAGCTCGAATGGCTGCGCCAGGCGGGCGTGGACGAGGCCCAGGGTTTCCTGATCGCCGCCCCGATGCCGCTCGACAGGCTGGAAGCCTTCGTCGCCGGTTGGAGCCCCGCGCGCCGGCCCGCCGTCGCCGCGCTGAGCGTCTGAGCGGAAGGCGCTATTCGTCCTCGCCAAAGCGGCTCGCGACCAGCGCGTCGAGCGCGTCGAGCGCCTCGGCGGCCTCAGGACCGCTCGCCGTCACCGTGATGGTCGAACCCTGGCCGGCGCCGAGGGTGAGGATGCCCATGATCGAGCTGCCGCCCACCGTTTCGCCATCCTTGGAGACGGTGATCTCCGCGTCGAATTTCTCGCAGCACTGCACGAACTTTGCGGTCGCGCGCGCGTGAAGTCCTTTTTTATTGATAATCGGCAAATCGCGGGCGAGGGCGTTCTCGGCCCCCTGTTCTTGCGCGTCGGGCATGAGGATCACTTCGCGAAGTTATTTCGGGTTCAGCACGCGACTCGCGATATATACGTATTTTCGCCCGGCGTCCTGCGCCTGAAGCACCGCCTGCTCGAGCGTCGCCGTGTCGCGCACCGAAGCGAGCTTGATGAGCATGGGGAGGTTCACCCCGGCGAGAACCTCGACATTGCCGCCATTCATCACGGAGATGGCGAGATTAGAGGGCGTGCCGCCGAACATGTCGGTGAGCAGCACGACGCCTTCGCCGCTGTCGGCCTTGTGAATCGCTTCGAGAATGTCCGCGCGGCGGCGCTCCATGTCGTCCTCGGGGCCGATGGAGATCGAGACGAGTTGCTGCTGCGGGCCAACCACGTGTTCGAGCGCCGCGCGGAACTCCGTGGCGAGGTGGCCGTGGGTCACCAAGACCATTCCGATCATTCGACCCTACCACTCATGAAGACGTCTCGCGCTGCCAAGTGACGTGTCTTGCGAAACCCGCCGCGGCTTTTCGTCCCGGACGACAGCATATACAAGCTCGGCCGCCGCGCCCATCCCATTTTGCGCCGGCGCTCGTCGGGCGCGCCATTTTGTGCGTCGCCGCGAAATTGGCAAGCAAAAAGCGCGCTTCAATGGCAGATTGTCATAATTCCTTGTAGGAAAAAGAGAATTCTCGCGACTGAGACATCGGTGCAGTCCTTCGCCACGAGGCGTGGCAGCGCGACGCCGCAAATCGAGGCGATTTTCTCATCCGGTTCGGGACAGCGCGCCGGCCTTTCTTCCGACCCGCAAATGTCGACCACCGCATGCAGGACGCAGGCGGCTTCGAACGCGACGCGCGTCAGGCCGAGGCCGCGAATTTCAAGGACGCCTGCGATTGCGGGATGCGGGCGCGCCACGAGACGCCCGTGACGGGCGCCAACGCCGACGCGGTCGTCGCCCACGAGCCGGGCGAAGTCGCCCTGCGCCTCGACGCGCGAGATCAGCGCAAGCGTGAGCGCGCTCTTCCCGGAGCCCGACGGCCCCCGCAGGAGCAGGCCTTTCTCGCCGAGCAAAAGCGCGTTGGCGTGAAGATAAAGCGTGGGCGCTTCCGCCGTCATCGCGCGGCGGGGAGCCAGACCACGAAACGCGCGCCGAGAACCAGATCGCCGGGTTCCGGCTCGTCCGTTCCTTGCGGATGGGCTTTCGTGCGATTCAGGGCGCGGATGCGCCCGCCATGGGCCTCGATGATCTGGCGGGAGATGGCGAGGCCGAGGCCGGAATTCTGCCCGAAGCCCTGTTCGGGGCGATCCGTATAGAAGCGCTCGAAGATGCGTTCGAACGCGCCTTCGGGAATGCCCGGCCCGTCGTCGTCGACAATGATCTCATAGCCGTCGAGCGGCGCGCCGCCGGGGCCTTTGGCCTGCTCCGGCCAGAGCAGGACGCGCACGCCGCCGCCATGCTTGGAGAAGGAGCGGGCGTTGTCGATGAGATTGTTGAAGACCTGCCCGAGCCGCGAATCGTGCCCGCGCACCAGCCAGCGCTTGCGCGGCGGTTCATTGGACGAATGCCGGACGGTCAGCTCGACATTCACGCCGTCGCCGCGCTCGATCGCTCGCGCGATGTCGACGACGGTGATCAGCGCCTTGGAGAGGTCGACGTCGCCCATATCGGCGCGCGCCAGCTCCGCATCGAGGCGCGAAGCGTCGGATATGTCGCTGATCAGGCGGTCGAGCCGGCCCACATCGTGCTTGATGACGGCGAGGAGGCGGTCGCGCGCGGACTCGGTTTTGGCGATGGGCAGCGTCTCCACGGCGCTGCGCAGCGAGGTGAGCGGATTTTTGAGCTCATGCGCCACGTCGGCGGCGAAATGCTCGATCGCCTCGATCCGGTTGTAGAGCGCCGCGGTCATGTCGCGCAGCGCGGCCGAAAGGTGGCCGATCTCGTCCGGACGATCGGAGAAGTCCGGGATTTCCTGGCGCGATTTGGCGCCCCTTCGAACGCGCTCCGCCGCTTCGGCCAGGCGCCGCATGGGCTCTGTTATGGTGTTGGTGAAGAAGAGCGAAAGCAGCAGCATCACGCCCGCCGAGACGAGGAAGATGCGGATGATGCCCCAGCGCTCCTGCGCGATGATGGCGTCGATGTCCCCGCCCATGGTCGATAGCAGAAGCGCGCCGCGCACGGAGCGGAAACGCTGCACCGGCACGGCGACCGAGATGATGGTCTCGCCCTTGTCGTTGGCGCGCACGACCGAATGCGCGCGCCCTTCCAGCGCGCTGGCGACCTCGGGATAGGTCTTGCCGTTGCCCATGCCGATGTCTTCGTAGAGCGGCAACTCCGGCCGGCGCGTCACGCGGCGCAGAAAGTCGAGCGTCTTCTGCAGGAAGGAAGAGGCGTCCAGCGTCGTTGCGCGCCCCGGCGACGGCAGGTCGAAGCGCAGAATGTTGGAGCGGCCCGTCACCGAGCGCGAATCCAGGAGGAGATAGCCGTCGCGATCATAGATGCGCGCGCGCAGCCGCGTCGGCGAGACGAGGCGCCTCAGCAAGGGGCCGACGCGCTCGGGGTTCAGCGAAAACTCGATCGCGAGCTGGCCCTCTCCCGGCGTCGCGCTCTCCCCCGGCGCGAGTTTCAGAAGCTTTTCAGGATCGATGGTGATCGCGTCCGTGTCCACGGTCGCCGAGGCGGCGACGGCGGCCGCGATGATCTCTCCTTGCGTCTGAAGGCTTTGCACGCGCGCGTCGATCAGGCCTTCGCGAAACTGGTTAAGATAAAGAAAGCCGCCCAGCAGCGCGACGAGGCCGCCGAGATTCAGGACCACGATGCGGCGCGTCAGCGAGGAGGAGAGATGCGACTGCGCGGCGCGCGAGAGGCGGCGAAGGCGGATGTTGAGCGAACGACTCCGCCACGCCGCCGGTTTTGCGGGCGTCTCCAGTTTCTGTGAGGCGCTCCCGGAGGCGAGCGCCTCCTGGACCTCCTCCGAGATGATGTCGCCGGACTCGGCTGCGCTCATGACGCGTCGGTCCCGCCCGCTAGGTTTCCTTGAAACGGTAGCCGACGCCGTAGAGCGTTTCGATCATCTCGAAATCCGAATCGACGACCTTGAACTTCTTGCGCAGGCGCTTGATGTGGCTGTCGATCGTGCGGTCGTCGACATAGACCTGGTCGTCATAGGCCGCGTCCATCAGGGCGTTGCGGCTCTTGACGACGCCGGGGCGTTGCGCGAGCGACTGAAGGATCAGGAATTCCGTGACCGTGAGCACGACGGGGTCGCCGCGCCAGGTGCAGGTGTGGCGCTCCGGGTCCATGACGAGCGCGCCGCGCTCCAGCACCTTGGCCTCGGTTTCCTTCTGCGCCGCCGCCTCCTTGGGATTGGCGCGGCGCAGGATCGCCTTCACGCGCTCGACGAGAAGCCGCTGGGAGAAGGGTTTATGGATGAAGTCGTCGGCCCCCATTTTGAGGCCGAAGAGTTCGTCGATCTCCTCGTCCTTCGAGGTGAGGAAAATCACGGGAAGGTCCGACTTCTGCCGCAGGCGGCGGAGAAGCTCCATGCCGTCCATGCGCGGCATCTTGATGTCGAAGATCGCGAGATCCGGCGGATTGGCGCGCAGACCGTCGAGCGCCTGGGCGCCGTCCGTGTAGGTCTGCACGCGATAGCCTTCGCCCTCGAGCGCAATGGACACCGAGGTCAGGATGTTGCGATCGTCGTCGACGAGAGCGATGGTCGGCATGATCAACCTTTGCTGTTGTTGGCGGCGATAGATGCGTCCAGGGACTTGCGGAGCGCGGATCGTGCGCCCGACGCGGCGCTGCGCCTTCCGACGTCACCCCGGGACCAAACGGGCTTCCACCGACCCGGACAAGGTCCCGACCTATCGCGGCTGAAATGTGGCCTTCAAAGCGGCCAAAAACGCCCGATGCGCATTCAGGAGGCGCCTGTTCCGATTCGCCGCGAGTTCAAGCGAACAGGCGACGGCTGCGACAGCCTCACGCCCCTCTTATATACACATTTGGGCGGCGACGCGACTCCGGCGCCGGTTTGAGATGGAAATACAGGCAAAATCATGACAGTAGTTAAAGAGGACGGCCCCCCGCGGGACCCCCGGCAGGACCCTTCCTTCGATCCGGCGGGCGAATCCAGGCGGCTGTTGCGCACCGTTCGAACAGCCGCGCTCGCGACGCTGACCCAGTCCGGCGCGCCCTTTGCGACGCTCACCGCCATCGCCACGGATCATGACGGGACGCCAATCCTCCTGCTGTCTCGGCTCGCCCATCACACCGGCAATCTGGAGCGGGACGGGCGTTGCTCGCTGCTTCTCGCGCAGGGCGGCCGGGGGGACCCGATGGCCCATCCGCGCCTCACCCTCGTCGCCAGAGCCGCGCGCACCCGGAGTCCGACGGCGCGGGCGCGATTTCTCGCCCGCAACCCGAAGGCCCAGCTCTACGCTGATTTTCCGGATTTTTCCTTCTGGCGGGCGGAGATCGAGGCCGTTCACCTCAATGGCGGCTTCGCGCGCGCGGCCGATTTCGGTCCGACGCAGCTATTGACCGACGCCAGCGGCGCGGAGCCGCTGATCGCGGCGGAGGCCGAGATTCTCAACCATATGAACGCCGACCATGCCGACGCGCTGGCGCTATATGCTGAGAAGCTCGCGGGGGCGAAGCCCGGAAAATGGCGGGCCAGCGGGATCGACCCCGAGGGGCTCGATCTTGTCTGCGGCGACTGGACGGCGCGGATCGCGTTTCCCAGGCCCGTTAAATCCCCGGCGGAGTCGCGAGAGGTTCTCGTCGAACTCGCCCGTCTCGCCCGCGAGGCCTGAGGACGGATTCGAAGGCGCGCGGCGCCGGTTGCGACAGGCCGTGCGCCTTCGATCGGAATTCAGACCGTCGCGAGAAATCCCGCGATCTCGTCCTTGAGCGAGAGCCGCTTTTTCTTGAGATCCTCGATCGTCGCGTCGTCGGCGGGCTCGATATTGGCCTCCATGCGATGAATCGCGCGGTTCAGCGTATGATATTCCTCGGCGATGCGCGCGAAGCGGGCGTTGCCGGCCTTCAAATTGTGAATCGCTTCGGCGAATTCCGGAAATTCTTCGTGAAGCTCATGTGCGACATGGCTCATTTTCGGTCTCTCTCCTTTAATTATCGCCGTGACGCCTCCTGGCGTCGCCTAGACGGTTCTACCGGCTTTCGGGGGCCAAACAGAAGCCCTCGGTTCATGCGGCGAAAGCGCGCAAGCGAGGCTCCGCCTTGGAGGATGAATGAACAGGAACCGCGCGGGCTCGGACCCTTGGCCGCCGCCGCCGACAATCCTTCCGGCGTCGCCGGGGGCGAGGCGGCGATGGGCGTCCATGTCGCGCCTTTTTCCCAAATTATCGGAGACGGATCGCGACGGCGGCGATGACGCTCGCCGGCCTATTGCGTGCAATTTCAATGATCGGACGGCATCTTCGCCACATCCGTCAGAGCATGCGGGGCCGACAGTCGCGCAGATCCTAATTTTTTATTGGCTTTCGCTGAATCTTCGCTTGACGCGTCGCCCACCCGCGATTAGGTTCCGCCCACTTTCGACAGGCCGTAAGTTCACGCCGTCGGCGAGCGCCGCGCTCTCGACCTTCCGAACTTATACGCTGTCGCCTTGCCTGTGACCGCCAAGCACCTTTGGTAATCATACGTCGCCAATTGGCGCGAAATCTGTTCGCTCGCATCCGATGCGAGCGAAAAGCGCGAAAAGCGGCGACGGACAGGAAGGCACGATCCCGGGTTCCCCGGGGTCCTCTGCGTCAGGAGCGCCTTGGCCTTGCGGCCATCGGCGCTTCGCTCGTTTGCGCGTCTTTGACGATGCGCCTGCGGGTTCCCCGAACATCCGCCATTCGCGTCAGAAGCGAAGCGAAGGACTTTTTGATGCCGACGATCAGCCAGTTGATCCGCAAGCCGCGTCACCCGAAGACGTATCGCGAGAAGGCCCGCCATCTCGGCGCCTGCCCGCAGAAGCGCGGCGTGTGCACGCGCGTCTATACGACGACGCCGAAGAAGCCGAACTCGGCCCTTCGCAAGGTCGCCAAGGTGCGCCTGACCAACGGCTTCGAGGTCATCGGCTACATTCCGGGCGAGGGCCACAACCTTCAGGAGCACTCCGTGGTCATGATCCGCGGCGGCCGCGTGAAGGATCTTCCTGGCGTTCGCTATCATATTCTGCGCGGCGTGCTCGACACGCAGGGCGTCAAGGACCGCAAGCAGCGCCGTTCGAAATACGGCGCGAAGCGTCCGAAGTAATCCGGCCCAAGTAGGGAGAGACACAAATGTCGCGACGTCACCGGGCGGAGAAGCGCGAGGTTATCGAGGACGCCAAGTATGGCGACATCGTTCTCGCGAAGTTCATGAACTCCATCATGTACGACGGCAAGAAATCGGTCGCCGAGGCGATCGTCTATGGCGCGCTCGACCAGGTCGAGTCGAAGGCCAAGAGCGATCCGCTCGCCGTCTTCAAGCAGGCGCTGGACAATGTCGCGCCGGCCATCGAGGTTCGTTCCCGCCGCGTCGGCGGCGCCACCTATCAGGTGCCGGTCGAAGTGCGCAACGAGCGCCGTCAGGCGCTGGCGATCCGCTGGATCATCGCCGCGGCGCGCGCCCGCAACGACAAGACCATGGTCGACCGGCTGTCGTCCGAGCTCCTCGACGCTTCGAACAATCGCGGCGCCGCCGTGAAGAAGCGCGAAGACACGCATCGCATGGCGGAAGCCAACCGCGCTTTCTCGCATTACCGCTGGTAAGCCCCCGAGCTCTCTACCCGAGGACATCCCATGCCCCGCTCGCATCCGATCGAGGACTACCGCAACTTCGGCATCATGGCCCACATTGACGCGGGCAAGACGACGACGACGGAGCGCATCCTCTATTATTCCGGCAAGAGCCACAAAATCGGCGAGGTGCATGAAGGCGCCGCGACGATGGACTGGATGGAGCAGGAGCAGGAACGCGGCATCACCATCACCTCCGCCGCCACGACGACGTTCTGGAACGGCAAGCGCCTGAACATCATCGACACGCCCGGCCACGTCGACTTCACCATCGAAGTCGAGCGTTCGCTGCGCGTCCTTGACGGCGCGGTCTGCGTCCTCGACGGCAACCAGGGCGTCGAGCCCCAGACGGAAACCGTCTGGCGCCAGGCCGACAAGTACAACGTGCCGCGCATCGTCTTCGTCAACAAGATGGACAAGATCGGCGCGGATTTCTTCCGCTGCGTCTCGGACATCTCGACGCGCGTCGGCGGCCGTCCGGTCTGCATGCAGCTCCCGATCGGCGCCGAGAACAATTTCAAGGGCATTATCGACCTTGTCCGCATGAAGGCGGTCGTCTGGGAAGATGAAGGCCTCGGCGCGAAATATCACGACGAGGAGATTCCGGCGGACCTGCTCGACAAGGCCAGAGAGTACCGCACGCAGTTGATCGAGGCTGCGGTCGAGATGGACGACGACGCCATGGCGGCTTACCTCGACGGCCAGGAGCCGGACGAGCAGACGCTGAAGAACCTCGTCCGCACGGCGGTCCGCAAGATCGCCTTCCATCCGGTGTTCTGCGGCTCGGCCTTCAAGAACAAGGGCGTCCAGCCGCTCCTCGACGCCGTCGTGGATCTGCTGCCGTCGCCGGTCGATCGCGAGGCGATCAAGGGCGTCAACATGGACACGGGCGAGGAGATGGTGCGCAACCCCTCCGACGCCGAGCCCTTCTCCATGCTCGCCTTCAAGATCATGGACGATCCCTTCGTCGGCACCATCACCTTCGCGCGCGTCTATTCGGGCAAGATCGAGTCGGGCACGACCGTTCTGAACTCCACGAAGGACAAGAAGGAGCGCATCGGCCGCATGCTGCTGATGCACGCCAATAATCGCGAGGACATCAAGGAAGCCTATGCGGGCGACATCGTCGCGCTCGCCGGCCTCAAGGAGACCCGCACGGGCGACACGCTCTGCGACATGCAGAAGCCGGTCATCCTGGAGCGCATGGAGTTTCCCGATCCGGTCATCGAGATCGCGATCGAGCCGAAGTCCAAGGCCGACCAGGAGAAGCTGGGCATCGCGCTGCAGAAGCTCGCCGCGGAGGATCCGTCCTTCCGCGTGTCGACCGACCAGGAGAGCGGCCAGACCATCCTCAAGGGCATGGGCGAGCTGCATCTCGACATCAAGGTCGACATTCTGAAGCGCACCTATAAGGTCGACGCCAATATCGGCGCGCCGCAGGTCGCCTATCGCGAGCGTCTCGGCAAGCGGATCGAGATCGACTACACGCACAAGAAGCAGACCGGCGGCACCGGCCAGTTCGCGCGCGTCAAGATCATCTACGAGCCGAACGAGGCGGGCGCGGGCAATCAGTTCGAGAGCCAGATTGTCGGCGGCGCCGTGCCGAAGGAATATGTTCCCGGCGTGCAGAAGGGCATCGACTCGGTTGTGACCTCGGGCGTCCTCGCGGGCTTCCCGGTCGTCGACCTCAAGGCGACGCTCATCGACGGCGCCTTCCACGACGTCGACTCGTCGGTTCTCGCCTTCGAAATCGCGACCCGCGCGGCGACCCGCGAAGCCCTCACCAAGGGCGGCTCGGTGCTGCTCGAGCCGATCATGAAGGTCGAGGTGGTGACGCCGGAGGAATATACCGGTTTCGTCATCGGCGATCTCAACTCGCGTCGCGGCCAGATCCAGGGCCAGGACATGCGCGCCAACGCCGTGGTCATCAACGCCATGGTGCCGCTCGCGAACATGTTCGGCTATGTGAACAATCTGCGCTCCGGCACGCAGGGCCGCGCGAGCTACACGATGCTTTTCGATCATTACGAACAGGTGCCCGAGGCCGAGTCGAAGAAGGTCCAGGCGAAATACGCCTGATCTCACGACCGCTTGGGTTAACAGGAACTCTCTGAAGGAGCACGGCAATGGCCAAGGAAAAATTCTCTCGCACGAAGCCGCACTGCAACATCGGGACGATTGGGCACGTCGACCATGGCAAGACGTCCTTGACGGCGGCGATCACGAAGGTTCTGGCGGAGACGGGCGGGGCGACGTTCACGGCCTACGACCAGATCGACAAGGCTCCGGAAGAGAAGGCGCGCGGCATCACGATTTCGACGGCGCATGTCGAATATGAGACGACGAACCGCCATTACGCGCATGTCGACTGCCCCGGCCACGCGGACTATGTGAAGAACATGATCACCGGCGCGGCGCAGATGGACGGCGCGATCCTGGTGGTGTCGGCCGCCGACGGCCCGATGCCGCAGACGCGCGAGCACATTCTGCTCGCCCGCCAGGTCGGCGTTCCGGCGCTGGTCGTGTTCCTCAACAAGGTCGACATGGTCGACGATCCGGAGCTGCTGGAGCTCGTTGAGCTTGAGGTGCGCGAGCTTCTGTCGAAGTATGATTTCCCCGGCGACGACATTCCGATCGTGAAGGGTTCGGCGCTGTGCGCGCTGGAGAACAAGTCTCCTGAGCTGGGCCATGACGCGATCCTGAAGCTGATGGCGGAAGTCGACCGCTACATTCCGCAGCCGGAGCGTCCGAAGGATCAGCCCTTCCTGATGCCGGTCGAGGACGTGTTCTCGATTTCGGGGCGCGGCACGGTGGTGACGGGCCGCATCGAGCGCGGCGTGATCAAGGTGGGCGAGGAAGTCGAGATCGTCGGCATCCGCCCGACGACGAAGTCGACGGTGACGGGCGTCGAGATGTTCCGCAAGCTCTTGGATCAGGGCGAGGCGGGCGACAATGTCGGCTGCCTGCTGCGCGGCACGAAGCGCGAGGACGTGGAGCGCGGCCAGGTTCTGTGCAAGCCGGGTTCGGTGAAGCCGCACACGAAGTTCAAGGCCGAGGCCTATATCCTGACGAAGGACGAAGGCGGCCGCCACACGCCGTTCTTCACCAACTACCGCCCGCAGTTTTATTTCCGCACGACGGACGTGACGGGCATCGTGACGCTCCCCGAGGGCGTCGAGATGGTGATGCCGGGCGACAATGTGACGATGGAAGTGAACCTGATCGTTCCGGTCGCGATGGAGGAGAAGCTGCGCTTCGCCATCCGCGAAGGCGGCCGCACGGTCGGCGCGGGCGTCGTCGCCAGCATCATCGAGTAAGAGCGAATTTGGACCGCGAGCCGTCCGGCTCGCTAGTGAAAGGAAAGACCGCGAGCCGGACGGCTCGCGGTCGAGCGGCGATCTGGCGGATCGCGGTCCCAAAGGACGAGACAATGAACGGTCAAAACATCCGGATTCGCTTGAAGGCGTTCGATCACCGGATTCTCGACACGTCGACCAAGGAAATCGTCTCCACGGCGAAGCGCACCGGCGCTCAGGTTCGTGGCCCGATTCCGCTGCCGACCAAGATCGAGAAGTTCACGGTGAACCGTTCGCCTCATATCGACAAGAAGTCGCGTGAGCAGTTCGAGATCAGGACGCATAAGCGCGTTCTCGACATCGTCGATCCCACCCCACAGACGGTGGATGCGCTGATGAAGCTCGATCTCGCCGCGGGCGTCGACGTCGAGATCAAGCTCTAGGAACGGATTGGGCGGCGCCCCTGAGAGGCAGCCGCTTCGCGAAGGAATATTGGACATGCGGTCGGGCGTCATCGCGCAAAAGGTCGGAATGACCCGCATCTTCACAGAGGCGGGCGAGCATGTGCCGGTCACGGTGCTCAAGCTGGACGGCTGTCAGGTCGTCGCTCAGCGCACCAAGGAAAAGAACGGCTACACCGCCGTCCAGCTCGGCATCGGCCGCGCCAAGGTGAAGAATGTCTCCAAGGCCGAGCGCACGCGCTTCGCCGCGGCCAAGGTCGAGCCGAAGATGAAGCTCGCCGAGTTCCGCGTGAACGAGGACGCGCTGCTCCCCGTCGGCGCCGAGATCACGGCCGACCACTTCGTCGTCGGTCAGTATGTCGACGTCACCGGCACCACGACCGGCAAGGGCTTCGCCGGTCCGATGAAGCGCTGGGGCTTCGGGGGCTTGCGCGCCTCGCACGGCGTGTCGATCTCGCACCGTTCGCATGGTTCGACCGGCGGCCGTCAGGACCCCGGCAAGACCTTCAAGAACAAGAAGATGGCCGGCCATATGGGCGTCGACCGCGTGACCACGCAGAATCTGCGCGTCGTGCGGACCGACGTCGAGCGCGGCCTGGTGCTGGTGGAAGGCGCCGTCCCGGGCACCGCCGGCGGCTGGATTTACGTGCGCGACGCCGTCAAGCGCGCGCTTCCCAAGGATGCGCCGCAGCCGGGCAGGTTCCGTCTGGCCGACGCCGCTCCCGCGCAAGAAGAAACGAAGGAGGACTGAGCCGTGAAGATCGACGTCACGTCGTTCGACGGTCAGGCGGCCGGTTCGATCGAACTTTCCGATGAAATATTCGGCCTTGAGCCGCGCGCGGACCTCATCCACCGGATGATCCGCTGGCAGCTCGCCAAGCGCCGCGCAGGCACCCATGCGGTCAAGAACCGCGCGGAGATCGCCCGCACCGGCAAGAAGATGTACAAGCAGAAGGGGACAGGCGGCGCCCGCCACGGCTCCGCCCGCGTGCCGCAGTTCCGCGGCGGCGGCCGCGCCTTCGGCCCGCAGGTCCGCAGCCACGAGCACGACCTGACGAAGAAGGTGCGCGCGCTCGCGCTGAGGCACGCTTTGTCGGCGAAGGCCAAGGATGGCGGCATCATCGTCTGGGACAAGGCGGAACTCGCCGAGCCGAAGACGAAGATCCTCGCCGGCGGCTTCGCCAAGTCGGGCCTGGTGAGCGCGCTCATCATCGACGGCGCCGCGCCGGAGAAGAACTTCGCGCTCGCCGCCCGCAACATCCCCCAGATCGACGTGCTGCCGGTCGAGGGCGTCAATGTTTACGACATCATCCGCCGCGAGAAGCTGGTCCTGACCCGCGCCGCCGTGGACGCGCTGGAGGCGCGCCTGAAATGAGCAAGGACGTCCGTCATTACGACGTGATCGTCGCCCCGGTCATCACCGAGAAGGCGACGCTCGCTTCCGAGAGCAACAAGGTGGTCTTTAAGGTCGCCAGGACCGCGACCAAGCCGCAGATCAAGGCGGCGGTCGAGGGTCTGTTCGACGTGAAGGTCGAGTCCGTGAACACCCTGGTCCGCAAGGGCAAGGTGAAGGCGTTCCGCGGGGTGCGCGGTCGGCAGAGCGACGTCAAGAAAGCCGTCGTCAGGCTCGCCGAAGGTCACAAGATCGACGTGACGACCGGTCTGTAAGAAAAGGCGTGAGGACTTAGAAAATGGCGCTGAAGACATTCAAGCCGGTCACGCCGAGCCTTCGCCAGCTCGTGATCGTCGACCGCAGCGACCTTTACAAGGGCAAGCCGGTCAAGACCCTCACCGAGGGCAAGACCTCGAAGGGCGGCCGCAATAATCTTGGCCGCATCACCGTGCGCTTCCGCGGCGGCGGCCACAAGCAGGCTTATCGCCTCGTCGACTTCAAGCGTCGTAAGCTCGACGTCGTGGCGAAGGTCGAGCGTCTGGAATACGACCCGAACCGCACGGCCTTCATCGCGCTGATCCGCTATGCGGACGACACGCTCGCCTATATCCTCGCGCCGCAGCGTCTTTCGGTCGGCGACGAGGTGGTGTCGGGCCAGCAGGTCGACGTGAAGCCGGGCAACGCCATGCCGATCGCCAATATTCCGGTCGGCACGATCGTGCATAATGTCGAGACGAAGATCGGCAAGGGCGGCTCGATCGCGCGTTCGGCGGGCACTTACGCCCAGATCGTCGGCCGCGACCAGGGCTATGTCATCATCCGCCTGAATTCCGGCGAGCAGCGCCTGGTTCACGGCCAGTGCTTCGCCACGATCGGCGCAGTGTCGAATCCGGATCACATGAACACGTCGATCGGCAAGGCCGGTCGTTCGCGCTGGCTCGGCCGCCGTCCGCATAATCGCGGCGTCACCATGAACCCGATCGACCATCCGCATGGCGGCGGCGAAGGCCGCACGTCGGGCGGCCGTCACCCGGTTACCCCATGGGGCAAGCCGACCAAGGGCAAGAAGACCCGCAGCAACAAGTCCACCGACCGTTTCATTGTGTCCTCGCGGCACAATCGCAAGAAGAAGGGCTGATCCATGGCTCGCTCGATTTGGAAAGGCCCGTTCGTCGACGGCTATCTGCTGAAGAAGGCGGAAACCTCGCGCGCCTCGGGTCGCTCGGAAGTCATCAAGATCTGGAGCCGCCGCTCCACCATTCTGCCGCAGTTCGTCGGATTGACCTTCGGCGTCCACAACGGCCAGAAGCACATCCCCGTGAATGTCAGCGAAGACATGATCGGACACAAGTTCGGCGAATTCGCGCCGACGCGCACCTTCCATGGTCACGCGGCGGACAAGAAGGCGAAGAGGGGCTAATCGATGTCCAAGCAGGCCAATCCGCCCCGGCTCGCGGAGAACGAAGCCAAGGCCGTCGCGCGCATGATCCGCGTGTCGCCCCAGAAGCTCAATCTTCTCGCCCAGCTCATCCGCGGCAAGAAGGTCGACCGCGCGCTCGCCGATCTGGAATTTTCCCGCAAGCGCATCGCGCATGAGGTGAAGAAGACGCTGGAGAGCGCCATCGCCAACGCCGAGAACAATCACGGCCTCGACGTCGACGATCTGATCGTCGCGCAGGCCTTCGTCGGCAAGGCGCTGATCATGAAGCGCTTTCACGCCCGCGCCCGCGGCCGCGCCAGCCGGATCGAGAAGCCCTTCTCGAACCTCACGATCATCGTGCGCGAAGTCGAAGCGCAAGCGAACGCCTAAAGGATCAGAACCATGGGTCAGAAGGTCAATCCGATCGGGCTGCGCCTCGGCGTCAACCGCACCTGGGATTCGCGCTGGTTCGCGGGCAAGGGCGAATACGCCAAGCTCCTGCACGAGGACATGGCGATCCGCGAGGCGGTGGCGAAGACGCTGAAGCAGGCCGCCGTCTCCAAGATCGTCATCGAGCGCCCGCACAAGAAGTGCCGCGTGACGATTCACTCCGCCCGTCCGGGCGTCGTGATCGGCAAGAAGGGCGCGGACATCGACAAGATCCGCAAGCTCGTCGCCAAGCTCACGGGCTCCGAAGTCGTTATCAACATCGTCGAAGTGCGCAAGCCGGAAACGGAAGCCGCGCTCGTCGCCGAGTCGATCGCGCAGCAGCTCGAGCGCCGCGTGGCCTTCCGCCGCGCCATGAAGCGCGCCGTTCAGTCGGCGATCCGCCTCGGCGCCCAGGGCATCCGCATCAATTGCTCGGGCCGTCTCGGCGGCGCGGAAATCGCCCGCCTCGAATGGTACCGCGAGGGCCGCGTGCCGCTGCACACGCTGCGCGCCGACGTGGATTACGGCACCGCGACCGCGCACACCGCCTATGGCGCCTGCGGCATCAAGGTGTGGATCTTCAAGGGCGAGATCCTCGAGCACGATCCGATGGCGCAGGAGCGCCGCGCCGCCGAGGCGGCTTCCGCCGGCGGCGATCATCACGAGCGTGATCGCGAACGCGGCGACCGCGACCGTCGTCGCCGCGAGCCGCGCGAGCCCCGCGGCGACGCGGCGTAAGGCGCAACAGGCAGGAAATTAAAGAGCACCATCATGCTGTCACCCAAGCGCACCAAGTTCCGCAAGGCCTTCAAGGGCCGCATCCACGGCGCCGCGAAAGGCGGATTCTCGCTGAACTTTGGTCAGTTCGGCCTGAAGGCGCTCGAGCCCGAGCGCATCACAGCGCGCCAGATCGAAGCGGCCCGCCGCGCCATGACGCGCCACATGAAGCGCGCCGGCCGCGTCTGGATCCGCATCTTCCCGGACGTGCCCGTCTCCAAGAAGCCGACCGAAGTCCGCATGGGCAAGGGCAAGGGCGCGCCGGAATTGTGGGCGGTGCGCGTCGCGCCCGGCCGCATCATGTTCGAGGTCGACGGCGTCCCCGCGCCGCTGGCGCGCGAGGCCCTGACCCTCGCGGCGGCCAAGCTGCCGATCAAGACCCGTTTCATCGAGCGCATCGCCGAGTAGCAGGAGGACGACATGAAAGCCAAGCAGCGCCTCTCCGACATCAAGGCGATGACCGAGGACCAGCTCAACGACGAAGTGCTGAAGCTCAAGAAGGCGCAGTTCAATCTACGCTTCCAGCGGGCGACCGGCCAGCTTGAGAACACCGCCCAGGTTCGCGTCATTCGCCGCGACATCGCCCGGGCCAAGACCATCGCCGCGCAGAAGCGCACGGAAAAGTAAGGTTAAAGCGCCATGCCGAAGCGAATTCTCCAGGGCGTCGTCGTCTCCGACAAGCAGAGCAAGACCGTGGTCGTGAAGGTCGAGCGCCGTTTCACGCACCCGCTGTTCCAGAAGACGGTGCGCCGCACGAAACATTATCACGCGCATGACGAAAGCGGCGCCTTCAAGGTCGGCGACACGGTCTTCATCGAAGAGACCGCGCCGATTTCGAAATTGAAGCGCTGGCGGGTTGTGGAAAACGCCGCAAACGCGTAAATACCCCGCTCGAGGCGGTTCACAAAAGGGCCACGCGCCCTGTAGACGACCGCTTGAGCCCTGAAAACTAGCGCGCTTCTCGATCGCATGATCCATGCGATGGGGAAGCGCGCTGGAAATTGGAAATGAGGTTTTCCGGACGAAGTCGGCCGTCGCGATCGGGCGGGGCCGAAACCAGACCGGGTTGAAAGGCGGGTAAGCCATGATTCAGATGCAAACCAATCTCGACGTCGCCGACAATTCCGGCGCCCGCCGTGTGATGTGCATCAAGGTGCTGGGCGGCTCGAAGCGCAAATATGCCGGCGTCGGCGACATCATCGTCGTCTCGATCAAGGAAGCGATTCCGCGCGGCCGCGTGAAGAAGGGCGACGTGCTGAAGGCCGTCGTCGTGCGCACCTCGAAGGACATCAAGCGTTCGGACGGTTCGGTGATCCGCTTCGATTCCAACGCCGCGGTGCTGATCAACAATCAGAAGGAGCCGATCGGCACCCGCATCTTCGGGCCGGTGCCGCGCGAGCTTCGCGCCAAGAACCACATGAAGATCATTTCGCTCGCGCCGGAGGTGCTGTAATGGCCGCCAAGATCAAGAAGGGCGACAAGGTCGTCGTTCTCGCCGGCCGCGACAAGGGCAAGACCGGCGAAGTGCTGCGCGTGATCCCGGACGAGGGCCGCGCCATCGTCGACGGCGTCAACATCGTCAAGCGCCATCAGCGCCAGACGAAGGACCGCGAGGCCGGCATCGTCAACAAGCCGGCGACGATCGACCTGTCCAATATCGCGATCGCCGATCCCAAGGACGGTCGGGCGACCCGCGTCGGATTCAAGATTCTCGACGACGGCCGCAAGGTCCGCGTCGCCAAGCGTTCCGGAGAATTGATCGATGGCTGAGGAAAAGAAGGCCAAGGCCGCCAAGGCGCCGAAAGCCGCCAAGGAAGCGCCGGCCGCCGCCGTCGCTCAGGCGAGCGTCGCGGGCTACACGCCGCGCATGAGAAAGCATTATGAAGAGACCGTTCGCGAGCAGCTGATCAAGCAGTTCGGCTACAAGAACGCGCTCGAAGTGCCCGCGATCGAGAAGATCGTTCTGAACATGGGCGTCGGCGAAGCCGTCAACGACACCAAGAAGGTGACGTCGGCGGCGGGCGATCTCAGTCTCATCGCCGGTCAGAAGCCGGTCGTGACCCGCGCCCGCAAGGCGATCTCGACCTTCAAGGTGCGCGAGAACATGCCGATCGGCGCGAAGGTCACTCTCCGCAAGACGCGCATGTACGAGTTTCTCGACCGTCTGATCACCGTGGCGCTCCCGCGCGTTCGCGACTTCCGCGGCCTCAACCCGAAGTCTTTCGACGGCCGCGGCAACTACGCGCTCGGCATAAAGGAGCACATCGTGTTCCCCGAGATCGACTACGACAAGGCGGAATCGATTCTGGGCATGGACGTGATCGTCTGCACCACGGCCAAGACCGACGAAGAAGCGCGCGCCCTGCTCAAGGCGTTCAATTTCCCGTTCCGGCAGTGAGGCTGGCGGCGCGTTTCCAAGCGAAGCGGACTCCGGTTCGCACGAAGAAAACGCGCGGCTAAGCCCTCAAACGCGGATACCGAAAGGCTAAATACTCATGGCGAAGAAAAGCGCGATTGAGAACAACAAGAAGAAGGCGAAGCTGGTCAAGGCTTACGCCGGGCGCCGCGACCGGCTGAAGGCGAAAGCCAAGGACAAGTCGCTTTCGATCGAGGAGCAGTTCGAGGCTCGCCTGAAGCTCGCGCAGCTTCCGCGCAACTCGGCGGCGATCCGCATTCGCAACCGTTGCGAAGTGTCGGGTCGCCCGCGCGCCTTTTATCGTAAGCTGAAGATGTCGCGTATCGCGCTGCGCGAGCTCGGGTCCCGCGGCCTGATCCCGGGCCTCGTGAAGTCGAGCTGGTAAGGAGACACTTGAAATGGCGATCAACGATCCGTTGGGCGATCTCCTCACCCGCATCCGCAACGCGCAGATGCGCCGCAAGGGCAAGGTCTCGACTCCGGGCTCGAAGCTGCGCGCCCATGTCCTCGACGTTCTAAAGGAAGAGGGCTACATCCGCGGCTACACGACCACGGATTTCGGCAACGGCCGCACCGAGTTTGAGATCGAGCTCAAATATTTCGACGGCGAGCCGGTCATCAAGCAGATCGAGCGCGTCTCGCGTCCTGGCCGCCGCGTCTATGCGGCCGTCGACGCCGTTCCGCGCGTGGCCAACGGCCTCGGCGTGACGATCATGTCCACGCCCAAGGGCGTGATGGCCGATCACGCGGCCCGCGAAAACAATGTCGGCGGCGAGGTGCTGTGCAAGGTCTTCTGACCTTGCGCGCCAGCTAACAGGATTTGCAACAATGTCTCGTATCGGCAAGAAGCCTGTGGTCGTTCCGGCTGGCGTCACCGCCAAGGTCGACGGCCAGCTCGTGTCCGTGAAGGGCGCGAAGGGCCAGCTCGAATTTCTGGTGCCCGACGACGTTTCCGTCGTCCATCAGGACAACGCGATCAAGGTCGATCCGCGCAACGACACCAAGCGCGCCCGTGCGCTGTGGGGCACCTCGCGCGCCCGCGTCAGCAACCTCGTCATCGGCGTGACGACGGGCTTCGAGAAGAAGCTCGAAATCACCGGCGTTGGCTATCGCGCGGCGGTGCAGGGCAAGGTGCTGCAGCTCGCGCTCGGCTATTCGCATGACGTGAACTATCCGATCCCGAACGGCATCAGCATCGCGACGCCGAAGCCGACGGAGATCACGATCGCCGGCGTCGACAAGCAGCAGGTCGGCCAGGTCGCGGCCGAGATCCGCGCGCTGCGCGGCCCCGAGCCCTATAAGGGCAAGGGCGTCAAATACGCCAACGAATTCATCTTCCGCAAGGAAGGCAAGAAGAAGTAAGGGTAAGCCGCCATGGCCAAGGATGTCAGCATCGAACAGCGCCGCAAGGCGCGTGTCCGCAAGGCGATCCGCGAGCGCGCCTATGGCCGCCCGCGTCTCTCCGTGTTCCGTTCGTCGAAGCAGATCTACGCTCAGATCATCGACGACGAGAAGGGTCAGACCCTCGTTTCGGCTTCGTCCATCGAGAAGGCCAATCGCGAGTCGCTGAAGACCGGCGCGAATGTCGACGCCGCCAAGGTCGTCGGGAAGCTTCTCGCGGAGCGCGCGATGGCGAAGGGCGTGACGCAGGTCGTGTTCGACCGCGGCGCTTATATGTATCACGGCCGCGTCAAGGCGCTGGCCGACGGGGCGCGCGAGGGCGGATTGCAGTTCTAAAGGACGTTCGCCGCCTCATCCCTCTCCCCGCTCGCGGGGAGAGGGTTAGGGGCTAAGCCGATTGTCGAATGCCGGCAAAAGGCGGAGCGGCGGGTGTTACAGCGTGCGGGGCGTCGCCTCGCCCCTCTCCCCGCAGGCGGGGAGAGGGAGAAGACGAAGCGAGCGGCGCTTGCGCCGCGTAAGTGACGGAAAAAGAAATGGCGCGTGAAGCAGAGGGCGGCCGCGGCCGCCGCGAAGATAGAGAAGAGCGCGACAGCGAATTCGTGGATCGTCTGGTCCACATCAATCGCGTCGCGAAGGTTGTGAAGGGCGGCCGGCGCTTCGGTTTCGCCGCGCTCGTCGTCGTCGGCGACCAGAAGGGCCGCGTGGGCTATGGCCACGGCAAGGCGCGCGAAGTGCCGGAAGCGATCCGCAAGGCGACCGAAGCCGCCAAGCGCGCGCTGATCCGCGTGCCGCTGCGCGAAGGCCGCACGCTGCATCACGACGTCTATGGCCGCCATGGTTCGGGCCGCGTGATCCTGCGCGCCGCGCCTGCGGGCACCGGCATCATCGCCGGCGGCCCGATGCGCGCCGTCTTCGAGACGCTCGGCATGCATGACGTCGTGGCGAAGAGTCAGGGGTCGTCCAACCCCTACAACATGATCCGCGCCACTTTCGACGCGCTCGTGCGCGAAGATTCGCCGCGCGCGGTCGCCGCCCGTCGCTCGCTCAAGGTCTCCGCGCTGCAGGCGCGCCGCCAGGGCGTCGACGCCGAAGCCGTCGACGCGTAACCGGGAGGCTCAGACATGTCGAACAAAATCGTTGTCGAGCAGACCGGCAGCCCCATCGGCCGCCCCGAGCGCCAGCGCCGGACCCTTCTGGGTCTCGGCCTGACCCGCATCGGCCGCAAGCGCGAACTGGAAGACACTCCGGCCGTGCGCGGCATGATCGCCAAGGTGGCGCATCTCGTCAAAATCGTCGGCGAGAAGTGAGGACGCGGCAATGAAACTCAACGAAATCTCCGACAATCCGGGCTCCAGCAAGAACCGGATGCGCGTTGGCCGCGGCATCGGCTCCGGCAAGGGCAAGACCGGCGGGCGCGGCGTCAAGGGTCAGAAGGCCCGCACCGGCGTCGCCGTCAAGGGCTTCGAAGGCGGCCAGATGCCGCTGCATCGTCGTCTGCCGAAGCGCGGGTTCCACAACCCGTTCGCGGTCGACTACAACGAAGTCAACATTGGCCGCATTCAGGCGGCGGTCGACGCCGGCAAGCTGGACGCGTCGGCGCCGGTCACCCTCGAGGCGCTCATCGCCGCGGGCGTGGTCGCCAAGCCGCGCGACGGCGTGAAGATCCTCGGCCAGGGCGAGATCAAGGCGAAGCTCGCTTTCGAGGTCTCCGCCGCCTCCAAGGGCGCGATCGCCGCGATCGAAGGCGTCGGCGGCTCGGTCAAGCTCCTTGTGGGCGAGGCCGCTTCGGCCTGATGTAATGTTTTTAGGCGGCCGCTCTCGCATGAGCGGCCGCTTTGTCTTATAGAAGCCTCACGCAATCGCCGGGCGCGCGAACGGGCGGGCCTCCGCTCCTAAGCGCCCGCCAACAAAAAGTCGCCGCACACTCGATCGGCGCGACGAGGGAGTTCCTCCATGGCATCGGCAGCCGAGCAGCTCGCGGCCAACGTCAATCTCTCCGCCTTCGGCAAGTCCGAGGAACTCAAGAAGCGCATCTGGTTCACGCTGGGCGCGCTGATCGTCTATCGCCTCGGCACCTATGTGCCGCTGCCGGGCATCGATCCGGAGGCTTTCGCGAAGAGCTTTTTCGGCCAGTCCAAGGGCATGCTCGAGCTCTTCAACATGTTCGCCGGCGGCGCCGTGCAGCGTCGCGCGATCTTCGCGCTCAACATCATGCCGTATATCTCGGCCTCCATCATCATTCAGCTTCTGACGTCGGTGTTCCCAACCCTCGAAGCGCTGAAAAAAGAAGGCGAGCAGGGCCGCAAGGTCCTCAATCAATATACGCGCTATCTCACCGTCGCCCTCGCGACCTTCCAGGCTTACGCCATGGCCATCGGTCTCGAAGGCCAGCAAGGCGTCGTCACCGAGCCCGGACTCTTCTTCCGCATCACCACGGTCGTGACGCTTGTCGGCGGCACCATGTTCCTGATGTGGCTCGGCGAGCAGATCACCTCGCGCGGCATCGGCAACGGTTCGTCGCTCATCATCTTCGCGGGTATCGTCGCGGCGTTTCCGTCGGCGATCGTCTCCACTCTCGAACTCGGCCGGCAGGGCGCCATTTCGACGGGCATTATCCTCGGCGTGATCGCGATGTCCTTCCTCGTCATCGCCTTCATCGTCTTCATGGAGCGCGCCCAGCGCCGCCTGCTGATCACCTATCCCAAGCGGCAGCATGGAAACCGCGTCTATGAAGGGCAGACCTCCTTCCTGCCGCTGAAGCTCAACACCGCCGGCGTCATCCCGCCGATCTTCGCCTCCTCGCTGCTGCTGCTGCCGACGACGGTCGCGAATTTCTACCAGTCGACCGGATCGGAGAGCATCTTCGCGACGATCTCGGCCTATTTCGGCCATGGCCGCCCGCTCTATATGCTGGCCTATGTCGGCCTCATCGTCTTCTTCGCCTTCTTCTATACGGCCATCGTCTTCAACCCCACGGAGACGGCGGACAATCTCAAGAAGCATGGCGGCTTCATTCCCGGCATCCGCCCGGGCGAACGCACGGCGAAATTCATCGACGACGTCCTCATGCGCATCACCGTGCTGGGCGCCGCCTATCTCGCAATCATCTGTCTTCTGCCGGAGGGGCTTATCGCCTATGCGAATCTGCCCTTCTATTTCGGCGGCACGTCTCTGCTCATCGTGGTGAGCGTCACCATGGACACGGTCGCGCAGATTCACGGCCACATGCAGGCGCAGCAATATGAGGGGCTGATCCGCAAGACCAAGCTCAAGGGACGTCGTAAATGAGACTCGTCCTTCTCGGCCCCCCGGGCGCCGGCAAGGGGACGCAGTCCGCACGTCTGGTCGAGAAGCTGGGGATTCCCCAGCTCTCCACCGGCGACATGCTGCGCGCGGCCGTCGCCGCCGGAACGCCGATCGGCCTGAAGGCCAAGGCGATCATGGACGCCGGCCAGCTCGTTCCCGACGAGATCGTGATCGGCATCATCGACCAGCGGATCGACGAGCCGGACTGCGCGAAGGGTTTCATTCTCGACGGCTTCCCGCGCACGGTCGCCCAGGCGGAGGCGCTGCGCGAGCTTCTGGCGAAGAAGGGGATCGGCCTCGACGCGGTTGTGGAGCTCGTCGTCGACGAGAACGCGCTTGTCGACCGCATGCGTAAGCGGGTCGAGGAGACGCTTGCCGCCGGCAAGCCGGTCCGCGCCGACGACAACCCGGAGAGTTTCAGGACGCGCCTCGACGCCTACCGCAAGCAGACCGCCCCGGTCTCGGCGTATTACGCGGAGAAGGGCGAACTGAAAAAGGTCGACGGCATGCTGCCCATCGACGAGGTGACGGCGGCGATAGACAAGACCCTCGGTCACTGATAATTCGACGAAAGGCCGTCGCTCGGCGGGCTCAGACTGCTGACAAAGCAGGGGCTTCTTCGGCGCCAAACACTTAGGCCTCATCCTGAGGAGCGAGCGAAGCTCGTGTCTCGACGGACGAGGCCGCCTTGGGAAGTTTGTCAAAAAACCGGGCCCGGCTCCGCCGGGCCGAGGCTGCTGATAAAATAGGGTTGACGCCCCTCGTGCTTCGAGACGGCTCCTGCGGAGCCTCCTCAGCATGAGGGGCGTCTTCTTCTGCGCCAAACACCACGGCCTCATCCTGAGAAGCGCGCGCAGCGCGCGTTTCGAAGGACGCGGCCGCTTCGGAGGTTTGTCAATAAGCCGGCCCGGCTTCGCCGGGCCGTTTCTTTCCACTCTTCCGACGTCAGAGAACGCCCCGATGGAAGCAAAGTCCTTTTGCGGCCTCGATTTCGGCACGTCCAATTCGACGGTCGCGGTTCAAGGCGCGCAGGACGTTACCCTGATCGCGCTGGAAGGCGCTTCCCGGACGCTTCCGAGCTCGATTTTCTTCGATTTTTCGACCGGCGCGCCGGTTTTCGGCCGGGCGGCCATTCGGGCCTATGTCGACGGCGTCGAAGGGCGTCTGATGCGCAGCCTCAAGTCCGTCCTGGGCACGGCGCTCATGGACGAAACGACGCGCATCAGGACCAGGAGCTACACGTTCAAGGACATTATCGGCCTGATTGTCGGCCGCCTGAAAAGCGAGGCCGACGCCGCGGCGGGGGCGGACGTCGGACAGGTCGTGCTCGGCCGTCCGGTTTATTTCGTCGACGACGATCCCGCCGCCGACCGCCGGGCGCAGGACGCGCTCGAGGAGATCGCCCGGGCGCAAGGATTTCGGGAAATCGCCTTCCAATACGAGCCCATCGCCGCCGCGCTCGCCTATGAGCGGACGGTTCGGGCCGAGCAATATGCGCTCATCGCGGACATTGGCGGCGGCACCTCGGACTTCTCGATCGTGCGCGTCTCGCCGGAAGGCGGCTTCCGCGCAGACCGGGCGTCGGATGTCCTCGCCAACAAAGGCGTGCATATCGGCGGCACGGACATCGACCGGCTCTTCAGCCTGAAAACGGTCATGCCCCATCTGGGCCTTGGCAGCGAGATGCGCATGCCGTTCAGCGACAAGGCGATCCTGGTTCCCAACGGCTTCTATGTCGATCTCGCCACCTGGCACCGGATCAATCTGCTTTATGCGCCGAAGGTCGCGCGCGACATCGAGGAGCTGCGGCGCTACGCGCTGGCTCCGGAGAAGATCGCGCGTCTCGCCGAGATCGTCGAGACGCGGCGCGGGCATTCGATCGCCCTCGCGGTCGAACAGGCGAAGATCGAGCTTTCCGAGGCGGACTCCGCCGTCATCGATCTTTCCGAGATCGAGCGCGGATTTGCTGCGGACGCGGACCCGAAAACGCTGAACGACGCGATCGCCGACCAGCTTGGCTCGTTGACGCGGACGCTGAAAGAGACGCTCGCGGCGTCGGGCCTGTCGGGGGACCGCATCGGCGCCGTTTTCCTGACCGGCGGCTCCACAGCGATCCCGGCGGTGCGCGCGGCGGTCACGGGCGTGACGCCCGACGCCAAAATCATCGACGGAGACATGTTCGGCGCCGTCGGTTACGGACTGGGGCTGGACGCGCGGCGTAAATTCGGTTCTGATGCGCTTCGTCGCAGCGCTTGAGACCATTGCGCGGGGCGGGGGAAAAATCTTGCTTCTCCCTGCGCATTTTCCTTGACTCGCGCGCAATCGCTGGTTATCGGCTCACTTCCGACGAAATTCCAGGAGGTTCTCTTCGGAGGGCTTCCGTTTTTGCGTTTCGGAGAATCTCGATCCGAAAATCCCGCAGGGGCCGGCCTCCACCGGACGCGGGTTCATCATCCGGCGCCGCCGCAAGGCTGCCGCCCGAAATGGAGAAAATCGTGGCTCGTATCGCAGGCGTCAACATACCGACGAACAAGCGCGTCGTCATCGCGCTCCAGTACATTCATGGCATCGGCCCGAAGAAGGCCGAAGAAATCTGCGAGAAGGTGAACATCCCCGCAGAGCGCCGCGTGGCCCAGCTCACCGACGCGGAAGTCCTGCAGATCCGCGAGACCATCGACCGCGACTATCTGGTGGAAGGCGACCTGCGCCGCGAAGTTGCGATCAACATCAAACGTCTGATGGATCTCGGCTGCTATCGCGGCCTGCGCCATCGCCGTCAGCTGCCCGTCCGCGGCCAGCGCACCCACACCAACGCCCGCACCCGCAAGGGCAAGGCGAAGCCGATCGCCGGCAAGAAGAAGTAATTTCCGGGCTTCGGCAGTCGGGCTTCGTCGGTCGGGATCCCGATCGCCGGCCGCCGGTCTGCCGGTCGCCCCTCAGGTGGAGCCGCTGGCGTTACGGCGGCGTCGATATCGAAAGGCAAGGATAGATGGCCAAGGACACCACCCGCGTTCGTCGCCGCGAGCGCAAGAACATCGTCTCCGGCGTCGCGCACGTCAATTCGACATTCAACAACACCATGATCACCATCACCGACGCGCAGGGCAACACCGTGTCCTGGTCGTCGGCCGGCTCGATGGGCTTCAAGGGCTCGCGCAAGTCGACTCCCTACGCCGCGCAGATGGCGGCCGAGGACGCCGCCCGAAAGGCGGGCGAGCATGGCGTCCGCACGCTGGAGGTCGAGGTTTCGGGCCCCGGCTCGGGCCGCGAATCGGCGCTGCGCGCGCTGCAGGCGGCGGGTTTCACCGTCACCTCCATCCGCGACGTGACGCCGATCCCGCATAATGGCTGCCGCCCGCGCAAGCGTCGCCGCGTCTGACGCCGGGGCGCGGAGCGCGCCCTCCATCGCGCGGCGCGCCGCGCGAGAGGCATGGACCGCCCCGGATGCGTCCGGGGCGGTTCGCCGAAAAGGGCTTCATCAGCTTTGTGGAGCCGCTCGAAAAGCCTGCTGCTTTCATCCGAGCATATTTCGCGCGCGGTCCGACTTTTCTCCCCGCCGGGCTGCGATCAGGAGCTTCAAGGAAAGGCGTCCCAGTGAGCATCCAGAAGAACTGGCAGGAACTCATCAAGCCGAACAAGCTCGAAGTGACCCCGGGCGACGATCCGCGCCGCGTGGCGACCGCGGTCGCCGAGCCGCTCGAGCGGGGCTTCGGCCTGACTCTCGGCAACGCCCTGCGCCGCATTCTTCTCTCTTCGCTGCAGGGCGCGGCGATCACCTCGATCCACATCGACGGGGTTCTGCACGAATTCTCGTCGATCCCCGGCGTTCGCGAGGATGTGACGGACATCGTCCTGAACATCAAGGACATCGCCATCAAATATCAGGGCGAGGGCGTGAAGCGCCTGACGCTCAAGAAGACGGGCCCGGGCGCCGTCACCGCGGGCGACATCCAGGCCACGGGCGACGTTCAGGTTCTCAATCCCGACCTCGTGATCTGCACGCTGGACGAAGGCGCCGAGATCCGCATCGAATTCACGGTTTCGACCGGCAAGGGCTATGTCCCCGCCGACCGCAACCGCGCCGAGGACGCGCCGATCGGCCTCATCCCGGTCGACAGCCTCTATTCGCCCGTCCGCAAGGTCAGCTATCGCGTCGAGAACACCCGCGAGGGCCAGGTGCTCGACTATGACAAGCTGACGCTGACCATCGAGACCAACGGCGCGATCACGCCGGAGGACGCGCTCGCTTTCGCCGCGCGCATCCTGCAGGATCAGCTCAACGTCTTCGTCAATTTCGAGGAGCCGCGCCGCGAGGAGGCCGCCCCGTCGATCCCGCAGCTCGCCTTCAACCCCGCGCTGCTCAAGAAGGTGGACGAGCTGGAGCTTTCGGTGCGTTCGGCGAACTGCCTGAAGAACGACAACATCGTCTACATCGGCGACCTCATCCAGAAATCGGAAGCCGAGATGCTCCGCACGCCGAATTTCGGTCGCAAGTCCTTGAACGAGATCAAGGAAGTCCTCGCGCAGATGGGCCTGCATCTGGGCATGGAAGTCCCCGGCTGGCCGCCGGAGAATATCGACGATCTCGCGAAGCGGTTCGAGGAGCATTACTGAACCGGGCGTGAGCCCAATCCCTCCCCTTTACGGGGAGGGTGACCCCGCGAAGCGAGGTCGGGTGGGGTCGAGCTGCAAACCGGTCATCGTGGCGCGGCCCCCCACCCGGCGGTCTTCGACCGCCGACCTCCCCGCAAGGGGGAGGTATAGGGATCATCCCCAAGCGCATATGACGCGACCTGGGGAATAAGCAGACGGCCGTTCCTTGGCACGGCGGCCGCATAACCAACGGAGAGCCACATGTATCACGGTCACAAGAAGCGCCGTTTCGGCCGCACCCACGAGCACCGCAAGGCCATGTTCGCGAATATGGCGCAGGCGCTGATCAAGCATGAGCAGATCATCACGACGCTGCCCAAGGCGAAGGACCTGCGTCCGGTCGTCGAGAAGCTCGTCACGCTCGGCAAGCGCGGCGACCTGCACGCCCGCCGGCAGGCGATCGCGCAGATCAAGGACGTCAAGCTGGTCGGCAAGCTCTTCGACGTGCTCGGCCCGCGCTACAAGGACCGCAATGGCGGCTACACCCGCGTGCTGAAGGCGGGCTTCCGCTACGGCGACAACGCGCCGATGGCCGTCATCGAATTCGTCGACCGCGACGTCGACGCGCGCGGCCAGGACTCCGGCCCGGTCCCGGGCGAGGACGAGGCGGCGTAAGCCATGGAGGCGATCGGCGCGGCTTCGGGTTTCGTTTCCGGCTGGCCGAAACTCCTCTTGAGAGTTGAAGGGGCGGCGCTCATGGCGGCCGCCCTTTTCTATTACGCGATCGCCGGCGGCGATTGGGGCCGGTTCGCGCTTCTGTTTCTCGTCCCCGATTTGTCGCTTCTCGCCTATCTCGCGGGACCGGCGCCGGGAGCGGTCGTCTATAACGCGGCCCATACGACGATCGGCCCGCTCGCCTATGGCGCGCTCGGCGCGGCGCTGGGGCAGCCCGTCCTGCTCCAGCTTGCGGCCATTCATCTCGCTCATATCGGCTTCGACCGCGCGCTTGGCTTCGGCCTGAAATATGGCGCGGCTTTCTCGTCGACTCACCTCGGCCGGGTCGGGCGCTCGCGCGGCTAAGCGGGGCCGTCTCGCATCGGTCGGCTTTCATCCCTATATTCGCGACCATGCGATTCATTCTGGAGCGGCCGATGCGCCTGACCTTGCGGTATTTCTTTTTCGCAGTCCTCGCCTGTGCCGCCGGCGTCTCCGCCGCCTATCTGGAGCGCGCGGCCGAGCCGACGTCGGCCGTCGCGCAGGTCTCCACGAACGAGGCGCCCGCGGTTCCCAAAAGCCGCGCCGAAATCGCCTATTCCTTCGCGCCGGTCGTAAAGAAGGCCCAGCCCGCCGTCGTCAATGTCTTCGCCTCGCGCGTCGAGCGCATGCCGGTCAATCCTTTCCTCGACGATCCGATCTTCCGCCGCTTCTTCGGCGAGGGCGGCGGCGCGATGCCCGGCCGGCCCAATACGGCGCAGTCGCTCGGCTCCGGCGTCATCGTCGATCCGACCGGTCTCGTCGTCACCAACAACCATGTCATCGAAGGCATGACCGACGTAAAGGTGGCGCTCGCCGACAAGCGGGAGATCCCGGCCAAAATATTGCTGCGCGATCCGCGCACCGACCTCGCCGTGCTGAAGCTGACCGAGGGCTCCAATTTCCCCACCATGGAGCTCGGCGATTCCGACGCGCTGGAGGTCGGCGACCTGACGCTCGCCATCGGAAATCCCTTCGGCGTCGGCCAGACGGTGACGCAGGGCATCGTCTCGGCGCTGGCGCGCACCCATGTCGGCATTTCCGACTACGGCTTTTTCATTCAGACCGACGCCGCCATCAATCCGGGCAATTCCGGGGGCCCGCTCGTCGACATGAACGCCCGCGTCGTCGGCATCAACTCGGCGATCTTTTCCAAGTCCGGGGGGTCGATCGGGATCGGCTTCGCGATTCCCGTCAACATGGTCAAGAGCGTGCTCGCGGCGGCCAAGGGCGGCGGCAAGATGGTCAAACGCCCCTGGCTCGGGGCGACGCTGCAGACCATCTCGCAGGAGATCGCCGAGGGGCTGGGTCTCGACCGCCCGACCGGCGCGCTGCTCGCCGACGTCGACCCCAAGGGGCCGGCCGCCGAAGCAGGGCTCAAGCGCGGCGACGTGATCATATCGGTCGACGGCCAGACGGCGGACGATCCCGAGGCCGTCGGCTATCGCCTCGGCACCAGGCCGCTCGGCGGACAGGCGACGGTCGGCGTGCTGCGCGGCGGCAAGAAAATCGTCGCGCAAATCCGTCTCGCCCCCGCGCCGGAAATTCCGCCGCGCGATCCTGTAAAGCTCAAGGGGCAGTCGCCTTTCGCCGGCGCGACCGTGATCAACATCTCGCCGGCGGTCGTCGAGGAAATGTCCGTGCAGGGCGCGACGAACGGCGTCGTCGTCTCGGAAGTAGACGACGGCTCTTTGGCGCAGCAGCTCAATCTGCAGCGCGGCGACCTCGTTCTCGCCGTCAATGACCAGAAGATCGAGTCGACCCGCGACCTGGAAAAGGCGACGTCGAGCCGCGCCTATTACTGGAAGATTACGCTCGCGCGCGGCGGGCAGGTCTTCACGACGGTTGTCGGCGGCTGACGGGCTTTCCGCACCCGCGATAAAAATGCTTGTGCTGACGGGAGCTTATCATGAATTTTCCTCGCACCGTGCGGAGCGCTTGCAGGAGATCGGAGTGAGCGGCGTCTCGATCCTCGTCACGACGATCGACAAGGAGGAAAAGGCGCGCGCGCTTGCGCGCGCGGCCCTCGCCGAGCGGCTGGCGGCCTGCGTTCAAATCACGCGCATCACGAGCCATTACGCCTGGAAGGGCGAATATTGCGAGGAGACGGAATTCCGCCTGGAAATGAAATGCCGCGCGGAGGACTATCCTGCCCTCGCCGCGCTGACGCGTCGTCTTCATAGTTACGAAACGCCGGAACTACTGCGGATCGACGCCGCTGAAGTCGATCCGGACTACCGGGCCTGGCTCGTGGACGCCACGCGCCAGGATTGAACAGACGCTCGAGCGCGCAGCGAAAAAGCGGACGCCGGGCAGGGTAATCGCATGAACGCCGGCGTGAGCGAATCCGTCCTCTCCTTATCGGAAGGGCGCCCGGCGAAGCGGGGCCCGAGTGGGCGACGTCCGGGCGATATCATGGCGGAGCCGATTATCCGGGAGGCGGTGAAAGCGCGTTCCAAACCTTTAAAAGAGCTCGCGTTATCCGCAGTTAGGCGATTCCGCCAGAACGCGGCGCGACCCAAGCCCGATTCCTCTCAGAGCGCCCCGCTTTTCAAACGCCGAAACTAAGCTTACCTAGAGCGCCGAAGCGGAACGCTCTCGAAGGACGCCCAATGTCGGTCACCACGGATTATTTGCTCGACCGTCGTCGTCTGCGGCGCAAGCTCGGCTGGTGGCGCATGGCGGCCATCGCCGCGGCGGGTCTTGCCGGACTCATCGCCGTCGCGCGCTTTTCGGGCGCCGACTCGGCCGATAAACTCACGCCCCATCTCGCCAGGCTGTCGCTTCAGGGCTTGATCGTCGGCGACAAGGACACGATCGACCTGATCAAGAAGATCGGCGAGTCGAATCAGGCCAAGGCGGTCCTGCTGGCGATCGACAGCCCCGGCGGCACGACGGCGGGTTCGGAGCGGGTCTATGACGAGCTGCGCCGCCTGAACGAAAAGAAGCCGGTCGTGGCCGTCGTCGGAACGCTCGCGGCCTCAGGCGCCTATATCGCCGCGCTCGGCGCGGAGGCCATTGTCGCCGAGGGCAATTCGCTCGTCGGTTCGATCGGCGTGCTGTTCCAGTTCCCGAATTTCTACAAGCTGCTCGACTCGGTCGGGGTGAAGGTCGAGGAGATCAAATCCTCGCCTCTAAAGGCGGCGCCCAACGGCCTGGAGCCGACGAGCGACGCCGCCAAGGCGGCGGTCGCCAGCCTGGTGGCCGACTCCTATGGCTGGTTCAAGGATCTTGTGAAGGAGCGCCGCCACCTCGACGACGCCGAACTCGCCAGGGTCGCGGACGGCCGCGTCTTCACCGCGCGGCAGGGCGCGCCGCTCAAGCTTGTGGACGTGATCGGCGGCGAGCGCGAGGCGATCGCCTGGCTCGAGACCAACAAGAAAATCGCCAAGGACCTGCCTGTGCGCGACTGGAAGAAGAAGTCGAGCATCGAACGGCTCGGCCTTGTCGAGGGCGCGGCCGCCGTCGCCCATGTGATCGGGCTGGAGACCGCCGCCGGGGCGCTGGAGCAGGCGGCAGGCGCCGAGAGACGCGCAAGTCTTGACGGTCTATTGGCGATTTGGCAGGGTTTCGGCGTGCGTTGACGCCGGCTCAAACGGCATTTTCGACAGCAAGAACAATACAGGCTGGGTCATGATCAAGTCAGAGCTTATTCAGCGAATTGCGCGCCGAAACGGACATTTGTACCAACGCGACGTCGAGACGATCGTCAGCACGATTCTCGACGAGATCACCGCGGCGCTCGCGCGTGGCGACCGTGTCGAGTTGCGTGGCTTCGGCGCCTTCTCCGTCAAGAAGCGCGACGCGCGCACGGGCCGCAACCCGCGCACCGGCGCACAGGTCTCCGTGCAGGAGAAGTGCGTGCCCTTCTTCAAGACGGGCAAGGAGATGCGTGAGCGGCTGAACGAGGACTACCAGGGCTGAAGCGCCGATTGGCCGCGCTCGAGCCGGGCGCGGCGGAGACATGACGCCGGGCTCCCGCGGCCAACGCGCTGTCGAACCGATCCGGCGCGCGCGCCGACCATAGGGAGAAGTCATGAAATCCGTTCTGCGCATCGTCCTCTTCGTTCCGCTCGCGCTGATCATTCTGTTTTTCTCGATGGCCAATCGGAGTCCGGTGAAGATCGGCCTCGATCCCTTTGCTGCGAACGACGGGTCCGCGCCTTATGTCGAGGCGCCGATGTTCCTCGTCGTGCTGGCGTCGATGGCGATCGGCGTGCTCGCGGGCGGCGTCTCGTCCTGGCTGAGCCACCTGCCGGTGCGGCGCGCCGCGAAAGTCGCGCGCGCGGAGGCGAAGAAGACGAGGCTGGAGATCGAAAAGCTTCGGCAGCAGGCCCTCGCCGCACTCCCGTCCGACGCCAAGGCCAGCAAACGCTGACGATGCGACGGGGGATAAACGCGCGAGGTTCAAAAACCTGCCGCGAAGCCGCTTGAAAATCCCGCCGAGCGCCGATAAGAGAAACCCGCGCAACACCGCGCGACGCCGCAATAGCTCAGCTGGTAGAGCACATCATTCGTAATGATGGGGTCGGGGGTTCGAATCCCTCTTGCGGCACCAGCAAAATCAATAGGTTGCAGATTTTGTACGGTGCCTTGCCGCTCGCTGGTGACCAGATGGTGACCACTTGGCGCAAGGCGAGGCCGCATTTGGCTCCCGGTATCCACCCGCTCGCTTTTTCGAAAGCGGGGCAGCGCCGCGCCGGTACATAAGCCTGCCTTGAGCAAAGCCTATTGCTTCCGCACGCCTTCCAAGATCGTCATCTCCCGCCTGCCTTTAATCCACGACCTGCGTAAAGCTGGTCGTCGAGAGCCCGCGCCCGACGCCTGTATGTCAGCTCGAAAAAATTCTAGCAGGAAAGCGCCTACTGCGAATTGACAGATCCATAGCGTCGCGATATTGAGGATGAACAATCATTCTTCTGTGCAGGTAAGCGCCTACTCAATATGAAAATGCAACTTCGTCTCGTCGCCAGCATCCGCCCCGGAATCCAATTCCGGGAAGCGATTCGGCACGCGGAGCATGGGGAGATCGGCGTCGTGCAGGCGGGGGATATCGGCGTCGATGGGGATATCGACCTCGACCGGGTTACGCGAGTGACGGGCATCCCAAATCCCCCGAACCCTCAGACCCTCGCGGCCGGAGAGGTGGTGCTGCAGTGCCGCGGGCAGGCCTATCGAGCGGCGGTCGTGCCGGCGACCGATATCAAATTGGTGGCGTCCGCAAGCCTGCTGATCCTGCACTCGCAGCCTTTAATGCGGGCGGCCTACCTGGCTCACTTCCTGAACGATCCGACCACGCAGGCGGAGCTTCGCAAGATGGCGACTGGCGCAACCATCGCGAACCTGAAGCGAAGCGCTTTGGAGCAGCTCGAGGTGCTGCTGCCTTCGCTGGATGACCAAGACAGAATCGTCGCGCTGGGCGAAACCCTACGCCATCAGTCGCGGATCGAGGCTCGGCTTGCCGAGCTTCGCCGCATCGAGCTTCGCGCGCTTCTTGAGAAGTGCGCGGAAAAAAACCGGAGGCGCGTCAACGCCTCCGGTTCATGAAGCGGTCTGACGGGCGTTACAGCGCCCCCAGGCCATGGTCCTAGAAAACCCAAGACAGAAAGATTCTACAGATGGGTATCAATATCAGCAACTACGCGTTCGACGGCGCTTTTCCTTCGCCGGCTCATCTCCAGGATCGCTCCGGCGTTTACGCTGTGCTCGGAGCGACGACAGGAGGTCTGAAGGTCGTCGACATCGGCGAATCCGGCGCGGTTCGCACCCGCGTTGCGGCCCATGATCGCGCCCCGGCGTGGGCGCGTCAGGGGCTGCCGCTGACCTATGCGGCGCTCTACTGCGACGAGGCGAGCCGCATGCGGATCGAGCGCGAGCTGCGCGCCGCGTATAATCCGCCCTGCGGCGATCGCTAGCAGACTTACGGGTGAGGTGGGGACGCTTCTGCGCCCCCACCGAACCAGCAATGCATAATTGTCGCGTTTAAGAGACGAGCGTCATGACTGACCAGAAAATTCAAGCAGAGAAGACCTCGATGGACGACATCAAGCGTGTCGCCTGGGCGGCCTGCAACACCTTTCGCGGTTTGATCGACCCGGCCGAATACAAAGACTACATCCTCATCATGCTCTTCCTGAAGTTCATTTCGGACGTCTGGAAGCAGCACGAGGACGATTATCGCCGCGAATTGAAAGGCGACGAGGTGCGCGTCAAGCGCCGCATGCAGCGCGAGCGCTTCGTCATGCCCGAGGGCGCCAATTTTGACGAGCTGTACGAAGCACGCGACGCCGACAATATCGGCGGACTCGTCGACATCGCGCTGGAAGCGATCGAAAACACCAACAAGGCGAAGCTCGGCGGCGTCTTCCGCAATGTCAGCTTCAACTCTGAAACGAAGCTCGGGCAGACCAAGGATCGCAACCGGCGCATCAAGAACCTGCTGGAGGATTTCGCCAAGCTCGATTTGCGCCCGGGCCATGTGGTCGAGGACGAGGCCATCGGCGAGGCGTATATCTATCTCATCGAGCGCTTCGCGTCGGAGGCCGGCAAGAAGGCTGGCGAGTTCTACACGCCGCTTCAGGTCAGTCAGGTGCTGGCAAAGCTCGTGCAGCCGCAGCCGGGCGACCGCATCTGTGATCCGGCCTGCGGCTCCGGCTCCTTGCTCATCGAGACGGCGTATGAGGTTGGCAGCAAGGACTTCGCCCTCTTCGGACAGGAGGTCAACGGAGGAACCCACGCGCTCGCCAAGCTCAATATGTTCCTGCACGCCATCGATGGCGCGCGGATCGAGTGGGGCGATACGCTCAATAATCCGCTGCTGATCGAAGACGACCATCTCATGGCGTTCGATGTCGTGGTGGCCAATCCGCCCTTCAGCCTCGACAAATGGGGCGCCGAGAACGCGCCGAAGGACCGGTTCAAACGCTGGACGCGCGGCATTCCGCCAAAGAGCACGGGCGATTGGGCCTTCATCACCCATATGGTCGAAACCGCGAAGCCGAAATTCGGCCGCGTCGCCGTGGTCGTGCCGCATGGCGTTCTCTTCCGCGGCGGTGCGGAGGGGAAGATCCGGCAGAAGATGATCGAGGAGAACCTGCTCGACGCCGTCATCGGCCTGCCGGCGAATCTGTTCCAGTCGACGTCGATTCCCGTCGCCGTGCTGGTCTTCGATCGGCGGCGCGAGAGGGGCGGCGCCCGCGCCAGTACGACCGACGTACTCTTCATCGACGCGTCCCGCGAGTTCAAGCAGGCCAAGACGCAGAATATTCTGGAAGCGGCGCATACGGCGAAGATCGTCGATACGTTCAAGGCGCGGCATGACGTCGAGAAATATGCGCGCGTCGTGCCGGCCGCCGAGATCGCGGAGAATGGATTCAATCTGAACATCCCGCGCTATGTCGATACGTTCGAGGCCGAGGCCGAGATCGATGTGAAGGCGGTGCGGGCTGAAATCGAGCAGCTCGAAGCCGAGCTGGTCGAGGTGAAAAAGCGCATGGCGGGCTACCTCAGGGAGCTTGGCGCCGATGCGTAATCGACATGGAGACCGGTGGCAGCGACTGCAAGTCGGTCAGTTTGCCGAAGTGCAGACAGGTGGCACACCTAGCCGCAGCGAAGCGACGTATTGGCATGGCGGGACGATTCCGTGGGTAACAACCGCGGAGGTCAATTATCGGTCGATCTACAGCACCAAGGAACGCATTACCGACATAGGACTCAGAAACTCGGCGGCGAAGATTTTCCCGAAAGGAACTTTGCTTATGGCGATGTACGGCCAGGGTAAGACTCGCGGGCAAGTCGCGCGGCTGGCCGTTGAGGCGGCAACGAATCAAGCCTGCGCGGCCCTCATCCCTGATAGCCGCGTGGCGGTTGATTACCTTTATTACTACTTAGAATTTTCATATCAGAATCTGAGGAAGCTTTCGAATGTTGGCGGACAAGAAAATCTCAGTAAGAGCCTTATCGAATCTTTCGACGTGCCATTCCCTAGTTGCACAGCGGAGCAGCATTGTATCGCAGACATTCTGCAAACTTGGGACGATGCTATTTTAAAGAATGATCGATTGATCGCGGCGAAAGCCGTCGCATTCGATCTGTGGTCCTATACACTGCTGACAGGCCGTCGCCGACTCGGACGAAAGCGCACCAACTGGCTGTCGGTCTCTCTTACAGAAGTCACATTCGAAGCAACGGCGCGGAATAAGGAGGGCCAACTCGGCGTCGACGCCGTCATGGGGGTCAACAAGCAGCTAGGCATGATCCCGATGAAGGACCACGTCCGCGCTGCCGATCTGTCGCGATACAAAATCGTGCGCCCGGGAGCTTTCGCTTACAACCCGATGCGCCTCAACATCGGCTCGATCGCTCAGAACGATCACGGGCGCGACGTGCTCGTCAGTCCGGACTATGTTGCCTTCGAGACCGATGCGGGCGCCTTGTTGCCTGCCTATTTCGATCACCTTCGTCGAACATCGATCTGGAGCCGCTTCGTCAAGACCGCAGGCAGCGGCGGCGTCCGCGTGCGCATCTATTACGAAGATTTGGGTGATTTCGTTCTCGAGCTTCCTCCCATCGAAGAGCAGGCGCGCATCGTCGAGGCGCTCGATACGGGCCGGCGTGAGATCGCCATTCTCGAGCAGCAACGCGACGCCCTCGTCAAACAAAAGCGCGGGCTGATGCAAAAGCTGCTGACGGGTGAGTGGCCGGTGCGCGCGCCCAAATCGCGGGAGGCCGCCGAGTGAGCGGCTTCCGGGACGGCGAGAAGCATTTGAGCCAGGTGCCGGCGCTTCACCTTCTTCAGGTGATGCAGCCGGGCTGGACGCTGCTGAGCAAGGCGGAGGTCGACCGCAAGCGGCGCGGCCGGCTCGGCAATGTCCTGCTCGAAGACATTCTCGCCGCCCAATTGACGGCGCTCAACCGCATCGAGCAGGACGGCCGCTTCTTCCCCTTCTCCGAGGCGAATATCCGCACGGCGATCGAAAAGCTGCGCATGCCAGAGCCGCTCGGGCTGATGACGCTCAACGAAAGGACAACCGACCTCCTGCAACTCGGCGTCTCTTTGGACCAGACCATCGACGGCGTCACCCGCGGCCGCTCGTTGCGCTATATCGATTGGGACCGGCCGGAGAAGAATGTTTTCCACGCGGTCGCGGAGTTCGACGTCGAGAAGGCGGGGAGCCACGAGACGCGCCGGCCGGATATCGTGCTCTTCGTCAACGGCATCCCGCTCGCTGTCGTCGAATGCAAGGCGCCGGACAAGGACATCGCCGAGGGCGTCGGCCAGATCATCACCTATCAGCGCGCCGACGAGATCCCGCATCTCTTCCGCAGCGTACAGCTCGTCCTGACGGCGAAGCCCTCAGAGGCCAAATATGCGACCGTCGGCTCGCAGGCCAAGTTCTGGGCCGTCTGGAAGGAGAAGGAGTTTGAGGACGCGGCGCTAGAGCGCCTCGTCAATGCGCCGCTCGATTCCGGTCAGACGATGCGCACCTTCGGCGACGGCTTCGCCGAAGAGCAGGCGCCGTTCGAGCATCGCCTGGAGGAAGGCCGCCTCGTCACCGAGCAGGACCGCCTGATCTACGCTCTCTGCCGACCGGATCGGCTGCTCGACCTCGCCCGTCGTTTCACCCTGTTCGACCTGGGCGTCAAGAAGGTCGCGCGCTATCAGCAATTCTTCGCGGTGAGAAAAATTCTGGCGCGCGTGAAGGGCGAGCGCGACGAGAATGGCGCCCGTCGCGGCGGCGTCGTCTGGCACACGCAGGGTTCGGGCAAGTCCCTGACGATGGTCATGCTGGCGAAGGCCCTCGGCCTCGATCGCGAGATCGCCAACCGCCGGGTCGTGCTGGTCACCGACCGCATCGACCTCGACGATCAGCTCACGAAAACGTTCAACGCCTGCGGCATTGCCGTCGAACAGGCGAAGACGGGCAGTCACCTGCTGGAGCTGGTTGCCCGCAACAAGGCCGCCATTGTGGCGACGGTCATCAACAAATTCGAGGCGGCCGTCGCCAAGCGCGACTTTCAGGACAAATCGACCGAGGTTTTCCTGCTCGTCGACGAAAGTCATCGCGGCCAGTATGGCGAGATGCACACGCGCATGAAGCGCATGTTCCCGCGCGCCTGCTACATCGGCTTCACCGGCACGCCGTTGATGACGGGCGAGAAACAGACCGCGACGCGGTTCGGCGGAATCATCGACACTTATGCGATCGACCAGGCTGTCGCCGACAAAGCGGTCCTGCCATTGATCTACGACGGCCGGCAGGTCGCGCAAGAGGTGAACAAATCCGGCGTCGATGCATGGTTCGAGCGCGTGACCCGGGGTCTGTCGGACGAACAGCGGGCGGATTTGAAGCGCAAATTCTCGCGCTACAGCGAAATCGCCCAGGGCGACCAGACGCTGACAGCGATCGCGTACGACATCGCCGACCATTTTACCAAGTTCTGGAAGGGCACGCGCTGGAAGGCGCAGTTCGCAGTCCGCTCGCGCGACGCCGCCGTCAAATACAAGGATATCTTCGACGCGATGGGCTCGATTTCGGCCGAGGTCATCATGTCCGCGCCGGACGATCGTTCGACCGGCGACGATCCGGCCGAGGAAGTCACGGAGCCCGTCAACCGGTTCTGGAAGACCATGATGACGAGATATGGCGGCGAGGCCGAGTATAACCGCCAGATCGTCGAAGGCTTCACGAAGCGCGAGGAGCCGGAGCTGCTGATTGTCGTCTCGAAGCTGCTCACGGGTTTCGACGCGCCCGTCAACACGGTTCTGTATATCGACAAGCCGCTGACGGGCCATAACCTGCTGCAAGCCATCGCGCGCGTGAATCGTGTCGAGGAAGACAAGGAATATGGCTACATCGTCGACTATGCCGGAGTGCTTGGCGAACTCGACACAGCCATGCGTCAGTATTCCGCGCTTGGCGAGTTCGATCCGGAAGACATCGACGTCGGCCATGCCATAATCGATGTCGCGGCGCAGATCGCCAGGTTGCCTCAGGCGCACGCCAACCTCCTGAACCACTTCAAGGGTGTCGAAAAGACCCGCGACGAGGAAGCCTACGAGGTTTTCCTGGCCGACGAGGCCTTGCGCAAGGAATTCTATGAGCTGCTGGCGGAATTCGCGCGGCTGCTCGCCACGGCGCTCGCTACCTCGGAATGGGCTAACGACCCACGCAATGAAGCGCAGGCGCGCCTATACAAGGATGATCTCCGACGGTTTCAAAAGCTCCGCACGGCGGTTCGAAAGCGCTACCGCGAAGCAATCGACTTTGCCCAATACGAAGCGCGCATCCGCAAGCTGCTGGACACCCACATCAGCGCGGACGCCGTCGAGATCATCACCGATCCGGTCAACATTTTCGATGCTCCGGCTTTCAACAAGGCTGTTGCGGAACAGTCCACGCCCGCGTCCAAAGCCGACCTGATCGCCAGCCAAACGAAGCGCACCATCACGGAGCGCATGGAAGAAGATCCCGTCTTCTACAAGAAGATTTCCGATCTGATAGCGGAGGCGATAGCTGAGCATCGCGCCAAACGTCTCAGCGACAATGACTATCTCGCCCGCATCCGAGACGCAGCTGAGCAGGTGCGACGGCCGAAGCATGACGACGTGCCAGAGGCAATCAAATCCAACGATAACGCCGTTGCCATCTTCCATGTGCTCGGTAATGCGATGAAGGGCATTGCCACCGCGCAGGGCCCCAACCTAGAGCCGATCATAACTTCGGCGGCGATCGAGCTGGTCGAGATCGTCAAAAGCCTGAAGGTCGTCAATTGGGAGGAAAACCCGGACGTTCAAAACGCGATGAGGAACCGGATGGACGACTTCTTCTTTGATCATATTTGCGGCGAGCACGAAATCGAGCTTTCGACCGAACAAATTGATGCGATCATCGACAGCATTCTCAGAGTCGCTCGGGCTCGCATGCCGGGCTGACCTATATGCGTGGCAGCGTCAATTACGCGGGACAAATCATCAATTATCGAGCCCGGCATTCGGCACGCAAGACATTGGCTATCTCCGTGCATCCAGATGGCGCCGTCGAGGTCGTCGCGCCCGAGGGCTTCGGGCAACAGCTTATCGAGCAGCGGCTGCTACGCCGAGCTGGTTGGGTGCTTAAGCAGCAGAGATATTTTGATCAGTTCCGGCCTCGCACGCCGGAGCGGCGGTTCATTGCGGGAGAGACGCACCTGTACCTGGGTCGTCAATACCGACTCAAGATCGAGGAGGGCGACGGTGACCGCGTTCGCCTTAACAGAGGTTTTTTTCAAGTCTCGGTATCAGGACCCCCAACCTCCAATCGCGTTCGCAACCTAATGACCGAGTGGTATCGAGAGCATGCTCGCGACAAGCTGACCGAGCGTTATAGGGCCGCCTCAGAACGCTACGGCCGAGAGCTTCCCCGCATCCCCGCGCTGTCGGTGGCACCGATGAAACAGCGATGGGGTAGCTATAGCGCTAAGGGGCGGGTCACGTTGAATGTCGACCTCATTCGCGCGCCCATACCCTGTATCGATTATGTCGTCCTGCATGAACTCGTCCACACGCGCCACCCCGAGCACGGACGGGCTTTCTTCAACCTCCTTGAGCAGATGATGCCCGATTGGAGAGAGCGCAAGGAGAACCTAGAACGGGTTTTGGCGTAATTGGTCGTTATCAAATTCTCCGCAAATTCAGCTCATTGGAAAACGGGGGTGGTCTTACTTTTCCATCCTGTATCGGTGAGCATTTACGGCTGATTGCAGGATGACCTATATGCCTTTCTAAACGCGCGGTCGCTCGCGATGAACTTCTCCAGCATTGGCGCGACGAGCTTTTCGGGTTCGACCGTTTTTCCGGACTCGCGCGCGAGGATCTCCGCATAAGCGACCAAATTTCGATGGAGGACCGCCGACAGCAGGACGGTGACCTTGACGGGCTTTTCATCTTCCACGGTGGAGAGCTTCAATTTGGTCATGGCGTGCTTCCTGTCGCTGCGGCGTCGCCTGGCTCGCGGTAAGGCGCCAGCACGAGATCGCGGGTCACGATCACCCGCACTGGAAACCCTGGTCGAATGGTGAGCGTCGGCTGGATATTGAGATTACGCCCGACCACCTGCTGGCCGGTCTGATTGAGGCTTTGCGCGCCGCCACGACGCAGCGCCTGGATGAGAGCGTTTTCGGTCCCTGTTGTCCCGAGCTGCGTCCCGATGGTTGACAGTGCAGCGGCGCCGGCGAGGCGGAGCCAATGATGATCGACTTCGTCCTCGAGCCCGGAATAGCCGGCGGCGTCGGCGCCGGGCTGGCGCTCGAGAACGATGGAGCGCCCGTCGGGGAGAATGAGGCGGTTCCAGACGAGAAGGACGCGCGATTGGCCAAAGGCTATTTGTGAGTCGTAAGCACCGAGGAGTTTGGAGCCTTGCGGGATGAGCAGAAAGCGCCCGGTGGGGCTGTCATAGACGTTCTCTGTGATTTGCGCGGTAATCTCTCCGGGAAGGTCGGAGCGGATGCCAGTGAGGAGCGCGGCAGGAATGACCGCGCCTGCCTGCAGGACATAGCGCGACGCCGGCGCGGCGAGACGGTCGGGGCTGACGGTGCGCCGATCGGCTGGCGCATTGACGAAAGCGAGCTTGCGATCCTGCATGTTCTGGACATCGCCGGGATCGATTGGGGCCGGTTCGGTTGGAAGCGCCGATGCGTGGAGGCTCGGATCAACCGTCGATCTTTGAGCGTCCTCGGCATTGCTCGACGGCCGCTCGCGCACGTTCGTCGTCGCAAAGAGTTTCGCCGTCCGCGCCGCCTCGCGCTCCTGGCCAATGCGCTGTTGTTCGGGATCGGGCCCGGCGGACGGCAGTTGCCCTTGGGCGGTGAGGATCGGCCGTCCGAGATCGCCGGGAAGCGGCGGGCCGAGCTTGGGGACGTTCTTCGGTAGGCCGGCATAGTCGTGCGGCAGGGATGCAAGGCCGTCGGGGGTGGCCTTCGCTTCGGTATTGATGAGCTCCGGCGGTGGACCGGAGCGCAAGCGCCCCTGCAACGCCCAGATGGTCATGCCGAGAAGGGCTGCGGAAGAGACGCCCGCGATCGCGATCAGCACGCGGCGCGAGAGGCGCGTCACCGGCGGGCGTTCGGGTCGCAGCCGCAGCTCCTCCGCGAGCTTCTTCTCGTGCTCCGGCCCGCTCATATAACGGACCTTCCGTCACTGCGCACGATACGGACGACTCTCTGGTCGTCGGAACCGAAGCGCAGCTCCGCTGCGGCGAAGAGACGATCGACGATCATGTGATTTCCGCGCACGCGGTAGTTGACGAGCTGGCTGTCGCCCGAGGCGCCGGTGACGAAGAGCGGCGGCATGTCGCCCTGGGAGACGCCACGCGGGAATTCGATATAGACCTTGCGGCCGTCGTCGAAGGCGCGCAGCGGCCGCCAGGGCGCGGCGTCGCCCTCGATGGCATAACGGAAATTGAGCCGGGCGAGATCGAGGCCGACATCGACCGGCGCGGCGGCCTCGGCGGCGACGTTCTGGCGTCGTAGCGCAATAAGTTCATCCTGCGGATATTGCCAGGAGACCGAGGCCATATAGGTCTTCTCGGTCGAACGTAGCTCCAGATGATAAGTGCGCCGGTCGGTGTTGATGACGAGATTGGTCATCAGATCCGCGCGCGTCGGCTTGACCATGATATGCGTCTTGCGGGCGGCGCCGGCGCCGCTTTCCGTGTCGCCGATGATCCAGCGCACCGTATCGCCGGCGGCGACGGGGCCAGAGCCGACGAGCTACTCGCCATCCTGCAGCGCGATGTCGGTGATCTCGCCGGGCGCGGAATAGACCTGATAGAGCGCGCCTTCGGTGAAGGGATAGATCTGGACGGCGTTGATATAGCCGGCGCGGCGCGGCTCCATGCGGGCGGCGGCGTTGGCCTGTTCGATCCGCGCCTTTGGATCAATCGGCTCGGGGCGCTCTCCCTTGCCCCGTGCGAGGGATTTGAGCTGGCCCGGCAGCGGCAGGATCTTTGGGACCGCGACGATTCTGACCGGGCCGGGCGGATCGCTCTGCAGGCTCGCGGGGACAGGCAAATCGTCATAGGCGATCTCCGGCGGCTTGAAGCTCGAACAGCCGGTGAGCAAAGACGACGAGAAAAGCAGGCTCATGAAAGCCCGAAACGAGAATGGCGTCATTGGCCAAGCTCCTTCGACCAGTTGATGGCGTGAATGAAAAGGCCGAGCGGATTCTTGCGCAGGCGCTCGGCGTCGCGCGGCGGCTGAACGACGATGGTGAGAATGGCGGTCCAGCGTTCCGTCGCGGCGAGGCTGGCGTTCTCATAGCGGCGCTCGGTCCAGGCGACGCGAAAGGAATCCTCGGAGGCGCGAATGACGCTGGCGACGTCGATGGCGATCTGGACCTGCCCGACCTTGGCGAAGGGATCGTTTGCCCGGGCGTAGTCGTTCAAGGCCAGCGCGCCCTTGTCGGTCACGAAGTCATAGGCCTTGAGCCAGTTCTGACGCACGACGATGGGGTCGGCAGGAATGGCGCGGACATGCTCGACGAAGCGGGCGAGATGCCAGGCGATTTGCGGATCGGTTGGCCGGTAATCGGCGATCGCGGGGGCGACGGCCTGCGCCTCGCCGAATTTGTCGATCTGCACAACCCAGGGCACGACCGAGCCACGCGCATTCTGCCAGAAGAGGGCGACGGCGAGACCGCCCGCAAGGAAGAGATTGCCAAAGGCGATGAGCCGCCAGTTCTTCGCCTGGACGCGGGCCGAGCCAATGCGCTCGTCCCAGACCTGTGCAGCTTTCTGATAGGGCGTTTCGGGTTCGGGCATGCGCCCGTAGCGGACGGAGCTTCGTTTGAACATTAGCGGGCCTCGGACAGATTGACGGAGGCGCCGCCGCCATGGGCGTCGCCGGAACGAAGGGCGTGGGCGGCGATTGAGACGCCGTGCGAGACGGATTGCGAGCGCTTGAGGCGCTTCGCCCAAGCGGGTTCGCCGGATGGCGCTGGATTGACGCCAACGCCTGCGGAGGCGCCGCCGTCAGGCGGAGGGGCCGACGCGGCGCTGGCTGAAGCGAACGGTCGCGCGGCAGAGCTCGACGATCCGCCTCCCGCGCCACCGAGCGGCGCGGAGGGCGGCGCATCGCCGGCAGGCGGCTGCGGTCCCCGCGAGGGCGGCAATGTCGCCGCGGCCTGCGTCTCGCTCCTTCCGGCAAGCCCCGAGACCGTCCCGCCCGCGAGACGCAAGGCGCCATAGCCCGCGGCGGCCGCGCCGCCCGCGACAAGCCCGGTCCCGACGACCGCGCCCGCGCCAAGCTGCGGGCCGCCCGAGACGATCCCATTGGCGATGCCAGGGCCGAAGATGCCGAGACCGAGAAGGGAAAGGGCGGCGAGCACCAGCGCCATGGCGTCGTCGACGGTGGGCTGGCCCGAGACCCCTTGCTTGAATTGCGCGAAGAGCGTCGAGCCGATGCCGACGATGACTGCAAGCACCAGCACCTTCACGCCGGAGGAGACGACATTGCCGAGTACGCGTTCGGCGAGAAAGGCGGTCTTGCCGAAGAGGCCGAAGGGAATGAGGACGAAACCGGCGAGAGTCGTCAGCTTGAATTCGACCAGCGTGACGAAGAGCTGGATCGCCAGAATGAAAAAGCTCAGGAGGACGATGAGCCAGGCGATGAGGAGAATGGCGATCTGGATGACGTTCTCGAAGAAGGAGACGTAGCCCAGAAGCTGCGAGAGGGAATCGAGCAGGGGGCGTCCGGCGTCGATTCCGACCTGGGCGACGCGCCCGGGCCGCAGGACGTCGGCGGCGGAGAGCCCCGCGCCGGCGGCCTTGAGGCCGAGCCCTGAAAAGCTTTCGAAGACGATGCGGGCGAGATTGTTCCAATTGCCGATGAGATAGGCGAAGACGCCGACGAACAGGGTTTTCTTCACCAGGCGAGCGATGATGTCTTCGCCCTCTCCCATGCTCCAGAACAGCGCGGCGAGGGTGATGTCGATCGCCGCGAGCGTCGTCGCCAGAAACCCCACCTCGCCGCCGAGCAGGCCGAAGCCGGAGTCGATATAGCGGGTGAAGGTCTCGAGGAAGCGGTCGATGACGCCGGTTCCGCCCATGGCGCTACTCGCTCTTGCGCGCAGGCTTCGGCGACGCGCCGTCAGAAGGCGAGCGATGCGACGGGTACATCTCAATGAGATGCTCGGCCGGCTCCGTCGTCGACTTGCGATCCCCAAGAAATCGTCTGCGTTCCTTTGCCCAGAGCGCCTTGCAGGCGGGGTCGTCGGCTTCTTCAATCGGGAGCTGGGCGCAGCGCAGAAGCTCGGGATCGATGGCGGGTTCTCTCGACGGAGCGCCGATCGGCGAAAGCGACGCCGGTTTCGTCCGCGCCGCGACGTCGGCGTCGCAGGCGGATTCGACGCCAATGAGCGCGATCGCGCCGATGACGATCCCAACGGCGACAAAGCCGATATTTTCGGGCGCGAGCCAGTCTCTCCAGTTCATGAAGCCGCCCTCCTTCAATGAAACATCGCGACATTGCCGGGTTGATAGGCTTGCCCCGGCGCGACGAAGCGGCGCATCTGCTCGCGCGCTTGCTCCTGGGCTTCGGCGTTGCGCGCGAGTTCGAGGGACTGGGCGCGCCCTTGCGAGGCGAGGAGCGCTGTCACGTCCGCGAGTTGCTTGCTTTGCAGCGCGAGAAGCTGATTGCCGGCTTGCGACGCCTGAAGGGCACCGAGCGCGGACTGGCTCGACGAGATGAGTGCGCCGGCCTCCGAGCGGGCTGTGTCGATGGACTGAACAATGCCGGCCTGAACGCGCATGGCGTCCTGAAAAGCGGACAAGGAGTTTTGCCAGCGCTGCCGCGCGCCATCGACAAGGCTCGCGGAACTCACCGAAGCATTGACGGGGCCGTACTGCATCGAGAAAGCCTGGTCGATCTGCTGCACATCATAGGCGATGCGCTGGGCCTCGCGGAGCAGCTGTTGCGTTTGTGAGATCGACTGCTGGATCGTCTGCAGCGAGGAATAAGGTAGGTTCGCAAGGTTCCTCCCCTGATTGATGAGCATCCGCGCCTCGTTCTGGAGGCTGGTGATCTGATTGTTGATCTGCTGCAGCGTGTTCGCCGCGGTCAGGACATTCTGGGCGTAATTGGTTGGGTCGAACACAACGAATTGCGCTACCGCGGGCGCACTGAGGAAAGCCAGCGACAGAGCGAAGGCGCTCGCGGCTGCGAGGCGACGAATGCGGGTCATGACGATGTCTCCAATATTGTGGGGGGAGGGAGAAGATCGGCGGCCCAATCGAGGCCGCGCGCGGACAGCCAGGCGCGGGCGAAGCCCTCGCGCCCGGCCTCCGCTGAAACCTCGGCGATACGTTTTTGGTCGCTCTTCGAAGACGCGGCGCAAAGGGCGAGCGCCACGGGACCGAGGCCCAGTTCGAAGAGGCGGTTGCCGCGCCGCGACTGACAGTAATAGTCGCGCTTGGGCGTCGCCCGGGCGATGATCTCGATCTGTCGGTCGTTGAGGCCGAAGCGGCGATAGATCGACAGGATCTGCGGCTCGATGGCGCGCTCGTTCGGGAGAAAAATCCGGGTCGGGCAGCTCTCGACGATCGCGGGCGCAATCGGGCTCGTCTCGATATCGGCGAGCGACTGGGTGGCGAAGACGACGGAGGCGTTCTTCTTCCTCAGCGTCTTGAGCCATTCGCGCAATTGCGCGGCGAAGCCGGGATCGTCTAGGGCAAGCCAGCCTTCGTCGATGACGAGAAGCGCGGGCGCGCCGTCGAGCCGGCCTTCGGTGCGGTGGAAGAGATAGGAGAGGACAGCGGGCGCGGCGGCGGAGCCGATCAGCCCCTCCGTCTCGAAACATTGGACGTCGGCTGCGCCGAGAAGCTCCGTCTCGGAATCGAGAAGCCGTCCATGCGGGCCGCCCAGGCAAAAGGGTTTGAGGGCGCGCTTGAGCGGGTTGGATTGCAGGAGGACCGAGAGACCGGTGAGGGTGCGTTCCTCGATCGGCGCGGAGGCGAGGGACGAGAGCGCCGACCAGAGATGCTCCTTCACCTCTGGGGTGACGGCGACATTCTCGCGGGCGAGGATTGAGGCAATCCAATCGGCGGCCCAGGCGCGCTCCGCGGGATCGTCTACCGCGGCGAGCGGCTGCAAGGCGACGGGTTCGGTTGTCTCCGCCGATAGCGCCCCGCCGAGATCGTGCCAGCTGCCGACCATGGCGAGCGTCGCCGCCCGCGCCGATCCCCCGAAATCGAAGACAAAGATTTTGGCGCTTTCGTAGCGGCAGAACTGCAGCGCCATCAGAGCCAGCAGCACGCGCTTGCCCGCGCCGGTCGGCCCGACGACGAGCGTATGGCCGACGTCGCCCACATGGAGCGAGAAGCGGAAGGGCGTCGAGCCTTCGGTCCGGCCGAAAAACAGCGGCGGCGCGTGGAGATGCGCGTCCGTCAGCGGGCCCGCCCATACCGCCGACAGCGGGATCATATGAGCGAGATTGATCGTCGAGATCGGTGGCTGCCGGACATTGGCGTAGACATGGCCGGGAAGCGAGCCGAGCCAGGCCTCGATGGCGTTGACCGTCTCGACCATCGACGTGAAGTCGCGGCCCTGGATAACTTTCTCGGCGAGACGCAGCTTCTCGTCTGCGAGACGGGCATCCTCGTCCCAGACGGTGATCGTCGCCGTCACATAGGCTTCGCCGATCAAATCGGAGCCTAGGTCCTGCAGCGCGGCGTCGGCGTCGAGCGCCTTGTTATGGGCGTCGGTGTCGAGAAGGACGGCGGATTCATTCGTCATCACCTCCTTCAGGATCGCGAGGATCGATTTGCGCTTGGCGAACCATTGCCGGCGGATGCGAGTGACGACCTTCGTCGCGTCGGTCTTGTCGAGGGTGATCGCGCGGGTCGACCAGCGATAGGGGAAGGCGAGACGATTGAGCTCGTCGAGGATCCCGGGATGGGTCGCCGAGGGAAATCCCATGACAGTGAGAATGCGCAGATGCGCATCTCCGAGTCGGGGCTCGAAGCCGCCGATCAGCGCTTCGTCGGCGAGGATGGCGTCGAGATGCATGGGCGTCTCGGGAACGCGGACCTTGTGGCGCTTGGTCGAGACGCAGGAGTGGAAATAGGTCAGCGTCTCGCTGTCGGAGAGCCATGCGGCTTCCGGCGCAAAACCGTCGATGAGCTGCAGCAGCCGATCGGTTCGGTCGATAAAGCCTGAGAGAACGGCGCTCGGCGCGCCTTCCGGCGAGCGGCCCTCATAGAGCCAGCTCTCGGCGCCTGCCGCATCGTCTTCGGGCGGCAGATAAACGAGAGTCAAGAAATAGCCGCTCTCGAAATGCGCCCCTTCCTCTTCGAACTGGGCGCGGCGCTCTTCGTCGATGAGCGCTGAGACCGGATTGGGGAAGGAACTCGCCGGATACTCCTGCGCGGGATTGCGCTGCGCCTCGAAGAAGATCGCCCAGCCGGACCCCAGGCGCCGCAGCGCATTATTGAGCCGCGCCGTGACGCCGACGAGTTCGGATTGCGTCGCGCTTTCGAGGTCGGGACCGCGAAACCGTGCGGTTCGCTGCAACGAGCCGTCCTTGTTGAGGACGACGCTCGGCGCGACGAGCGCGGCCCAGGGCAGAAAGTCGGCGAGGCTCTGCGGCTTCTTGCGATATTCGGCGAGGTTCAGCATTCTTGCTTCTCCTCACACCCCGAAATGCGCCGGGTAGCGCAAATGCCGGCGAACGATTTCAACGAAATCCGGATCGCGCTTCGCCGCCCAGACCGCCGCGAATTGCGCGACGACCCACAAGGCGAGTCCGGCGAGCCAGAGCCGCAAACCGAGGCCGAGCGCGGCGGCGAGGGTGCCGTTCAGGATGGCGATGGATCGCGGCGCGCCACCGAGAAAGATCGGCTCGGTCAGCGCTCGGCGAACGGGAACGCGGAAGCCCGCGATCACGCTGTCGACGGAAAGAGTCTCGTTCTCCATCAGATCAGCGCTCCGCCGCCGAAGGAGAAGAAGGAGAGAAAGAAGCTCGAGGCGGCGAAGGCGATCGACAGGCCAAAGACGATCTGCACCAGACGGCGAAATCCCCCAGAGGTGTCGCCGAAGGCCAGCGTCAGTCCGGTCGTTATGATGATGATCACCGCGATGATCTTGGCGACGGGGCCTTCGATCGACTGCAGGATCTGCTGGAGCGGCTGCTCCCAGGGCATGTTGGAGCCCACGGCGAAGGCGGGCGTCGAAAGCGCGATCGCTGAGACGATGAGGGAAAGCACAAAACAAATGCGCGCGCGGAATCGATCGCGGATCGAAAACCTACTCATGGGTGTCTCCAAAGGTGACGGAGGTGAGGTCGGCGAGCGCGTAGTCGCCGTATGAATCGAGGCCCTGAACGGCGGCGAGTTCGATCAGCCGCCGCTCCTTCCCGCGGCCAGCGAGAACCGCGATGATCTGGATGGTCTCCGCGATCAGCGCGCGCGGGACAGTGACGACGGCTTCCTGGATGAGCTGTTCGAGACGCCGCAACGCCCCAAGCGCCGATCCCGCGTGAATGGTGCCGACGCCGCCGGGATGGCCCGTGCCCCAGGCCTTGAGAAGATCGAGCGCTTCCGCGCCGCGCACTTCGCCGATGGGGATGCGGTCGGGGCGAAGCCGGAGAGATGAGCGGACCAGATCGGAGAGCGAGGCGACGCCGTCCTTGGTGCGCAAGGAAACGAGATTCGGCGCAGCGCATTGCAACTCGCGCGTATCTTCGATTAGGACGACGCGGTCGGAGGTCTTGGCGATCTCGGCGAGCAGGGCGTTCGCGAGCGTCGTCTTGCCAGTGGAGGTGCCACCGGCAACGAGGATGTTTTTGCGCTCAGCGACAGAGGCGCGCAGGATTGCCGCCTGATCTTGCGCCATGACGCCAGCAGAGACGTAATCGTCGAGCGAGAACACCGCAACGGCCGGCTTTCGAATCGCGAAGGCCGGCGCATAAACGACCGGCGGCAAAACCCCTTCGAATCGCTCGCCCGTTTCTGGTAACTCCGCCGAGACGCGCGGCGCACCGGCATGCACTTCGGCACCAACATGATGTGCGACGAGGCGGATGATCCGGTCGCCATCCTCCGCGGAAAGTCGCGCGCCCGTATCCTCAAGCCCGCTCGTCAGACGATCCAGCCAGAGCCGCCCATCGGGATTGAGCATGATCTCGAGGACGCTCGAATCATCGAGCCACCCTGCGATCTCCTCACCGAGCGCTGTGCGCAACATGCGGGCGCTGCGCGAGAGCGCTTCGCTGTTATCGTTTTGAGAGCGCACGGCCGTCCCCGGTTTTCACTGAACCGCGAGACAGCGGTCCAAAGCCGGGGTTGATTAAGAAAGGCGCGAATGGGAGGAGTGCAACAAGTCAGTTAGGGGCGTAGGGTTCTAGCGTGCAATGACAGGAAAAAGGAGGGAGGTAGTTCGTTAGCCGGGTCGATGAAAAAAACGTAAGCCTTATTTTATGACAACGTGATCGAGTCCGCTTTGCGCCGGAAGCCAAAATCGATACTGCGGTGAACGCCCGAATTGAACGGGGAAGCGGCGACACTAAGCCGAACTATATCTCCGTAAGGCTTTTTCCGTCATCCCGATAAGGCTCAAACTTCAGACCGCTGGGTCGGCGGGGATGGATCCACACGCCGCGCAGGCCATCGCAGGCCACGGCCAATCGACGGTCCGGCCTCCCGCGTCGCTGCCGCCGACCGCGGAACGCAAGGCGGCTGTTAAGCGACCGCCGAGAGCGGCGATGCGGCTCGGCGAGGTGACGAACACCCGGGCAAAGGATCGCGTGGGCGGTTCGACCAGGCAATCCAGTGCGGCCTCGGCTATCATGGCTGTGACGTAGGCGAGTTCTACCGGCCCGTAGGGCTGGTAATGGGCACCGCAGGCCGGCTCTTCCTGATTGGCGTCGCCGCCGTCCGCCCATTCGACTACTTTCAGTGCTGGAGCGCCCGTACTGCCTACGTGACATTGAATGCAGCCTTCTCCGCGGGCGATCACCACCGCATGCCCGGCGCAGGCGTGTGCTTCAGTCCACCCGTACAGGACCGGTCGGTCGCGCCCTTGAGCGATATGCCAGCGGTTGAGCGCGCTTTCGGCGACCCAGCTGCCCGTGGTCGCTACGACAAGATCGGCGTCCGCGAGAAGGTCGCCCTCGTTCGCGATCAAGCGGTGGAGATCACAAGGGCGGTGATCGATCGCGAGGTGAGGATAGTCGGGCTGCAGGCGTTCCGCGAGGGCTTCGGCTTTGTTGCGACCCACCGCAGCGGCACCGAGCGGATGGCGTCCTACATTAGGCCAGCTTAAGGTATCGGGGTCGACTAACACTATTCTCCCCACGCCGGCTTGGGCCAAAGAGCAGGCGATCGGCGCGCCGACCGAGCCACATCCGACCACCACGACCGTCGCATCGAGAAGGCGCGGTGCCCTATGGTCCTGACCTCGCCCATGCACCCAGTCGGCGTCGGCGCGCTGCACGAGCGTTCTATTGACCGCCATCGTGCCGAAGAATCGTTCATGGAGGATTGGACGAGGGGTGCGCCCGCGTCTGAAACCTTTCGATAAGGGCTCAGTGGGCGCGCGCGGATGGCCCTTGAGTAGTTTCGGGTTGAGCGCCTTCACCCCGACCAGTGCGGCACCGCCGCGCCCAATGGCGCCGAGCACAGCAAGTACGTAATCCGGCTCTGTACCAGCCGCCTGATCAAGAAGGGCCGTAGCATCTTCGCCGATCCCGCCGGCGAGCGCGTAGAGATCGGCCGCCGTCTCCGGATACTGCGCGGGCAGCAGCGGCTCGCCAAGCCAGAGCAACGCGGCTTCCTCTGTCTTGGCCGAGACGCTATCGCCGAAGCGTCGCCTTACCCACTGGGCGAGCGACCTCTGATCGTCACCGATGACTTCGAGGCCTTTGCCTCGCCAGACGCGAATGAGCCGCGACGGCGGCGCCGGTGCGATCAGGCTGTACAGGTTAGTCCCGCGCGCATGCGCCTTGTAGCCCCAGTAGGTCACGAATTCCTCGCGAAAGTCGCGATCGACGATTGTGCCCTCCAGAAGCTCCTCGATCAGCCGGATCGAGCGGTGCAATAGATTCGCGGCGACCGCTGATGGATCGTCAGGATCCCACTCCGCCATGTTCGGCAAAAGACACATGACGCCGTCGCTCTCAACGTGCGGCCAGGTCATGGGCTTCGGATGGTCGACAAGCGCCGTCCTGACCGGCGTGGTAGGAAAGCCAGCGCCCGCCACGATGTCGATGTGCCGGGTGACGCCATCTGAGAACAGGACGCTGATCCGCCAGGCCGCCACCCAGCGACGAGTCGGATAGCAACTGGCGAGGGTCGCTTGGTCGAGTCGCTCGGGCACCTGCCCCGTCAGCTCCCTCAACGTCGCTTCGAGCCGAAGCGCGGCCTGTCGCCAGCCGAGGGGAAGCGCTTCCCTAAGCATGGCGGCCGCCGCCGGCGCTGCTGACTGCCGCCGCGGCCGCGGCCGTCGAGGTCAGGAGCGACGCCGAGGTGATGATCGCCGGCGCGGCAATCGCGGCCCGCTGCTCCTCCTCCAGTCGTTCGCTGAAGAAGGTGGTAGCGAACACCTTGTCCCAGCACCTGAGCGCCCGCTCGCGCGTACAGTCTGCGGCGAAGAGCGGCTGCAGGTCATCGATCGCCTCCGTCAGCTTCTCCCGAAAGCACCGGGAACGGACGTCATCCGCCCCGCTGGTGATATAGTCGCCTGGCGTCACCGGATGCGCGATCTGCAAATCCCATGTTAGCCGATCCCGGATCGTGACCATCGTGTCGTAGAGGGCGCGATCCTCACGCCCGTCGTGCCGAAATCGCTCGGTCGTGAGCACGGAGATGCCGAACCCACAAAGGATACCACTCCGCCAGCTGTAGCGGCTACGGGCATACTTCTTGAGATCTCGATTGATCCGGCGAAGCTGCGCGCCATCGGCCGAAGCCGCTCGCTTGTCCTCGTACCACTCCGACACGTCGCGAGCGTCGGACCGCTTCCAGCCGCTGCTCGACGCCAGTTCGTAGTAGACCTCCTCGCCGAAGACGGTCGACGTGACGACCCGCCGATAGACCGGCAGATCGACATGGTAGCCCTTTTCATAGAACACCCGCACGCAATTTGAACGAACCTCGGGCGGAGTATTGAACTTCCCGTCATCGACGGCGTCGCGCACCATCTGGCGCGCCTGCAACGAGGTCATCTCGGCACCGCGGTCGCCGACGAGATCCTCCTTGCGGAAGTAGACGCCGTCGTCGATGTCGTAATCGTTGTCCGGATCGCGGACCATCGTCTTCATCGCGTAGCTTCCCTGCTTGACAAACTCGAGCGGCGCGGGCTTGCCGGCCTTGGCGAGGCCGCTTTTTAGCCGTGTCCGATTGGAGTTGCGGCGGTCGCGCATCGCGTCCTGCTCAGTCTTCGGAAGTGTCACGTCCTGATCATGGTAGGCACGCACATCTTTGGCGCAGTCAAACATGAACTCATCCTTTCGCGTTGCGGTTTGAGACGCGGTTCCAAACCGCACCGGTTGCCGGCATCGCCGGCAGGTCGAGCATGAGGCGCCGGATCATCCGGCCGTCCTCGCTGTTGAGGTCATCGCAGGCACTCTTTGTCAGGTCGGCGTCGGTGTGCGCCTGACCGACGAGACGGTCCATCGCCTCGGACCGGGTGTCGTCGAGCGCCAGGAACGGCATCATGCTCGCCGGGACGGGCTTGTTGGGAAACCGCACTCGGCGGATCGGGCGGCCGCAATTGCTGATGGCGTTGGCCAGGAGCCGCGCCATATGATCGAAGGCGAATTCCTGGGCCGAGATGCTTAGCGGCGCGACGTCGGCCCCGAGCGTCCAGTCGAGCATTGACCGATGCGCGCTATCTGCGTCGAGGTGGTCGCCTTCCGGACGCGGGCACGTTCCGAGCGAGAAGATTTCGATCGAGCGGTTGGGCGCGGCGATCGTCAGCGCATCGACGAGCCCCACCATGATGGGGTTGTTTGCCCACAGGCCGCCGTCCGCGAACACCTGCTGCGGGCCGTCCGGGGCGTTTGGGTCGGCGATGGCCGCGAGCGACCGGTATATCGGCGCAGCGCTCGTCGCCATGCAGACGTCCACGAGCGGGTAGTGGTCGTCGCGTACGCCACTCTTCGGCGTCTTCTTGAACACCCACGCCCGGTGCTCGCTCATCAGGACCGCGGGGATCGACAAGGAGATGCCGCGCCCGGTGAACACGTCGAGCATGGTAACGTCGCCGAGCACCGCCTCGAGCGCCTCGCGAAGCGCCTTGGCGCCTTCGCGCACGAAGCGGCGGCCCTGCGTGACACGGTAGACAGCGCTCCGCTTGCCTGCGATCCGGTGTGGGAAGATCTTCGGCCCGTGCTCGCGATAGAGCCCTACGACCTCCGCCATCGGCCGCCCCACAGCCAATGCGCATCCGACAATCGCTCCAGTGCTGGTGCCGGTGATGAGATCAAAGCCGCCGCCGAGATCGAGAGCCGCCTCACCCCTGATTCGGGCGAATTGGTCGGTCAGCCGGGCGAGAAATGCAGCCGTGTAGATGCCGCGCATGCCGCCGCCGTCGAGGCTGAGCACGCGGTAGGGCCGATCCACCTGTTGATGTTCTTCATATATTCCCACTCAACGACCCCGTCTCTAAACGACGGGGATTGCCTTTGCTCCCGCGTCCGTCCATTAGATATGGGGGCGATCCGATCATCAGTCAAGTTTCTAGATGTGATGGTTGCCTATGGATCGTGTTTCTTGGGGGAATGGCGTATGGATGCTGACGGCGAACAGCTACGCTGGGGGGTCCGCCGACGCCTCGAGTTCATCGATTTCCGTCTGTTCTGGGACGGACGGTTTAACCGCAGCGACATGGCGGAAACCTTCGGCATCTCCGCGCAGCAGGCGTCTGCCGACATCGCGCAGTACGAGAAGCGGGCGCCCCACAACCTTCGCTACGACCGAGTGGAGAAAGCCTACAAGCGCACGGATAGCTTCGCACCCGCGTTCATAGGCGAGACTATGGATCGATACCTGCTGCAACTCGTGGCGATAGAAAATCGCTGGATGCGGACCGAGGATACCTGGTTCGACACTATTCCGCCCGTCGAGTTGGCCACCCTCGGGCGACGGCCGACCAATCCGGCGGTGTTGCTACGCGTCCTCGACGCGGTCCAACGAAGCTTGGAGCTGGATATCGAGTACGCGTCCTTGACGGGCTCCGCCCAGCCGTCGCGAACCATAGCGCCTCACGCGCTCGCCCACAGCGCCGGGCGCTGGTACGTCCGCTCTTGGTCACGCGACCACGATGACTTTCGAGACTACAATCTCAACAGGATTGGCAGGGTCATCGACCAACGGCCGACGTCTGTCGACGCCAATCTAGATTTCGAGTGGGTTCACAAGATCAATCTCATCATTGTCCCTAACCCTGGCCTATCTGTAGAACGCCAGGCCGCTGTCGCGGCCGAACATGGTATGACGGACGGGCGCCTTGTGCGCCCATGCCGTCTCAGCCTAAGCTTTTACCTCATGAGCGAGTATAACCTCGACGTCGAGCCTGGGGTACTGAAGCCGGAGAAGCAGCAGATCATCCTTCAAAACCGCGACGAGGTTACGCAGGCTCGGACGCTCGCGCGCCAGATGTCGATTGAGGCTCTCGCCCGGGCGCGCGGCTCAATGCAATGACCTTTTCGGCGAAGCGCAATCTTCCATCCGATCGGTGGCCATGATGGTGGTGGCGGCCACCCTTTTATTCGGGAGCTTCGCGCGTTCTGATCATTCGGAAGGATCGGACACGGATCTGTTGTTAATTAACCTTGCAACGGAAACGCGCCACGTTTCGGTCGGTCGCCTGTCGCTATTCGTCTATCCTTGGCGCCGGCTGAAGCGAGATGCGCACGAGGGGAACCTGTTCGTCTGCCATCTTGTACGCGAGGCCAAGCCACTCTTCGATCCCGATGGTTACCTTCAGAAATTGCAGGAGGCGTTTCACTACCGCCCTGATTACCAAGAAGAGATCAGCCGGGCCGCCGAGTTCGGTTGGTACCTCGCCAAGTTTGGAGACGAGTTGAACGCTGCGCTGCTAGCAAAAAGAACTTTGTGGTGCATAAGGACGATCCTGATTGCGCGCAGTGCTGAACGACGTGCTCCGGTGTTCTCGCCTAGGCAACTTGCGGAACAAACCTTGTCGGCCGCGGCGCGTGATGTTCTCACGAACCGGCACGGCTCCCATGACCATGACATCCTGCGTCGATTGCTTCGAAACTTTCTCGATGAGGAGGTGCCTTCGACCTCGCCTCTCCAAACCTCAGATCGTCAGGCTTTCATTGACAGGTTTGCAGCCACTTCAAACAAGGTGGCCTTGCAAACAATCCGACAGGCAGAACAAAGCCAGTCACCGTACAGCGTTTAGCCAGACCCCAGATCGTGATGGATTTGCCTCAAACACTCAAGACGAATCAGTCTAAACAATAAATGTGACAGAACTGACGGACGTGAGCCTCAGCGCCACAGCTTCCAAAATTGGGTCTTTTCTACTCGGCGAAGATGAAGCGTGCCGCGCCGATGGGTCTCGGTAAAATAGTCGCCCTCTAATGCCGGCTGTGATCCGTCTACCCACCGAACCACCGCGAGGCCCGTATATAGTTGTCCGCCGCCGATCACCCCCTCCTTACGGCGATTGAGATAGACGTAAAATAGTCGATACCTGTCAAAGTCTGGGTCTTTTTCGGCATGAACCGCCAGTGTCGAGGAGGAGGACTCGTCCGAATCAAGTAAAAACTTGATACCAAACAGCGTGTGCTTCGCCTCCATTGTAACGGGCTTCGAACGCAGGTTTTGGTTTTCGCCGAAACGAACATTCCCCTCCCAGCGTCCGCCCAGGTATGGAAAGATCGCTGCCTGGATCATAGGCAGCCAACGCCATCCTGCGTAAAGTAGCACGAATGCCCCGAGCGACAGAGATGACGCCCAGCGCACGACGAGCTGCGCTGATATCAACGTCTGGCCAGCATCGAGTTGACCTACGTCGAAGGCTGCCAGGATCAACAGTCCTACTGCCGCCGCGAAGGCAACTGTCAGAATCCGAATTGGGAGGAGATGAAGCATGATCGATCATTGCACAGCGGAAGCGATAAGTTGAGTCTTGCAGGAGACTCCAATCTCGCGAGATTGATCCTCGCACTCGCTCGTTCGGGCAGACTCTGCCCGCCCGTCTTGCTGTGCTTCTACAGTGGTCCGATGCCTATGTTTGCAACCCCAATGCCACGGGATCCGTCACCCGCTGCGGGTGCGCCGTTTGACGAGCAATTTCTCGATGTTCTTTCGGAAGCACTCTTGCGAAATACGACGGTTCACGATGGCGCAATCATGCTGGGGCGCGCGATCCCCAGAGGGTGCTACAAGGTCACGGGCTGGTCATACCGGCTTCACCCCCCTGCTACAACCATGAGCGTTCCCAACAAGGGATCTGCATTCAACAGTTGCGCCGCCATGTCGTGCGTGCTGGGTGTTGATGAACTGTATTTGATTTCCCGTGATGGGATCTTCGTCTTCCGCGGCGGAGCGGTGGACACGATCGATGCATGATGGCTCTTGGCGAGTGCGGCAATGTTTTTTAATGGGTCGTAGCAACGCGGAAAGCGGACATCTGGCCGGAAGCATGATACTCCGCGTCTTCTTGCAGCGCGATCCTTTAGGAATTCTCGTCGCTGACATCTGACTGGATCTCCTCCGAGACCTCCTTCGCCAGTCGCTGCCCCTTAGCCAATCTTCGCCCCAGCGCCTCGATGAAACTCTCATATCGCTCTCGTCCCTTGGCTTGAGCCGCCGCTTGCGCACCTTCGGGTAGGGGCGGCGTGGCAGTGAGCCATGCGCGGATATAAAGCGCCAGCGCCTCGATCGAGAATTCGAGGTCGCGCTCGACGCGGTCCACTGAGCGAGTGAGTTTGTCGAGCCGCCGCGTGAGGGTCGCCTCCCAGCGATCAGCGTCGTCCGCAGTCAGGAAAGAGATAATCGCCGCCTCGGCGATCGACGATTTCGGCGCGCGCTCTTTCGCGGCCAGATTTTCCAGTCGCGCCATCATGTCGGCGTCGAGATAGACCGAGAGACGCTGCTTAACCGCCATGGGGTCGCCTCATAAAGCAATACCATCGTCGGGATCGAGCGCCGCCTGGCGAGCGAGCGCACGGCCCTGACTACGGAGCAGGCGGGCCTTGATCGCCTCTTCGTCATCCGGTTCATCGGGGGCGAGAGCGTCGAGGGGCAGAGCGGATGGCGGTTCGATCGGCCTGACGTCCTCGTGCTCGGGAAGTTCTGGCTCGCGGCGAATGCCGCCATTTGCGGGATCTTCGTCAGATGCGGTTTCGCGCCTCGGCGGCAAGGCAGACCAATCGTCCTTCACATTGGAGCCGGAGGGGTTCAGCGCCGATAGTCCATCCCCGACTACCGGGCGCTTCGGCGGCGGCAGTATCCGCACCTGCAATCGGCGATCTTCATAGTAGCGCGCCTTCCTGGCGCGGATCGGTGGCAGGCCGGAGACGAGGATTATTTCGTCGGTGTGGGTTAGCTGCATGACCTCGCCCGGCGTCAGGAGCGCCCGCGCCGTTTCCTGGCGCGAGACCATCAGGTGCCCGAGCCAGGGGCTCAGCCGATGGCCAGCATAGTTTTTCATGGCGCGCATTTCCGTCGCGGTGCCGAGAGCGTCGGAAACGCGCTTTGCCGTGCGCTCGTCATTGGTCGCGAAGGACACTCTGACATGGCAATTGTCGAGGATGGCGTTGTTCGGGCCATAGGCCTTCTCGATCTGATTGAGCGACTGGGCGATGAGGAAGCTCTTGAGACCGTAGCCGGCCATGAAGGCGAGTGCGGACTCAAAAAAGTCGAGCCGTCCCAGCGCCGGGAACTCGTCGAGCATGAGCAGCAGGCGATGACGCCGCTCCTTCGACTCCAGCTCTTCGGTCAGCCGTCGTCCGATCTGGTTCAGGATCAGGCGCACGAGCGGCTTGGTTCGGGAGATGTCGGAGGGCGGCACCACGAGGTAGAGCGTCGCCGGCTTCTCAGCCGTGACGAGATCAGCGATGCGCCAGTCGCAGCGCCGCGTGACTTGGGCAACGACAGGGTCGCGATAGAGGCCAAGGAAAGACATGGCGGTCGATAGAACCCCTGAGCGCTCGTTCTCCGACTTGTTGAGAAGCTCACGGGCCGTCGACGCGACCACCGGATGGGGACCAGCCTCGCCGAGGTGCCGCGTCGTCATCATGGCGCGCAGCGTCGTCTCGATCGGTCGCCTGGGGTCGGAGAGGAAGTTGGCGACGCCGGCGAGTGTCTTGTCGACTTCGGCGTAGAGAACATGGAGGATGGCGCCGACGAGGAGCGAGTGGCTGGTCTTCTCCCAGTGATTGCGCCGCTCCAGCGCGCCTTCGGGATCGACGAGAATGTCGGCGACATTTTGGACGTCCCGCACCTCGGCGGGGCCGCGCCGGACCTCGAGCAGGGGGTTATACGCGGAGGACGCGGCGTTGGTCGGGTCGAAGAGCAGCACGCGGCCGAAGCGCGCGCGCCAGCCGGCGGTGAGGGACCAGTTCTCGCCCTTGATGTCGTGGACGATGACGGAACCCGGCCAGGTGAGCAGCGTCGGAACGACAAGCCCGACGCCCTTGCCAGAGCGCGTGGGCGCAAAGCAGAGGACATGTTCCGGGCCGTCATGGCGCAAATAGCGATCCTGCAATCGTCCGAGCACGACGCCGTCCGGCCCGAACAGCCCCGCCGCTCCGGCTTCCTCCGGCGTCGCCCAGCGCGCCGAGCCATAGGTGACGACATTTTTCGCTTCGCGCGCGCGATGCACGGACATGGCGATGGCGGCGGCGATGGAGGCGAAGCCGCCCGAGGCGGCGATAACCGCGCCCTCGACGAACACATCCGGCGCATAGGCGTCAAAATGATACCACCACCAGAAGAAGGCCGGCGGCGGATAGAGACGCCAGTCTCCGACCAACATCCAGGGCGGCCCCAGTTCCGGCTGGTGCGCCAGTCGCCACGCCGTCCATTGCGTCGCGCCCCATGTGGTCGCGATTACTATGGCGCAGACGATAAAGATCTGGCCCCAGAGGATGCGGGTGGCGGACATGGGGGCCAGCTTGTGGGGGCGTCGGTCGCGTCCGCAAGGCGAAATGATCAGGGGTCGCAGCCTGTCGCGCTACGGCGCGCAAATACCGGGAGAGGTACTACCTCAAAGATTGCGAGAGCGAGGACATCCAGATTGGAGCGGCGTCGCTCAGTATTGTTTCGCCTACAATCCGATTCCTTTCTTCCGGCCAAAGCTCCAATCCACGCCGCCACCAGGCGTCATCAACCCCGACACCTGTCGGCCGAGCTCCTTTTCCAACGAGTGGGACCACGGGACGAGGCTGAAGCCAAGTCCGTCGTCGATTAGGGCGAAGCGGCCCGACGCGAGAGTCAGGCGCTGACGATACACGCCAGCGACGGTCTCACCCTCGGCGACGGCATGCCGCGGGAGGCCTGTCTGCGCAGCGAGTCGGTTGGAAGCTTCGCTCAGTTCACGCGACCGCAGCGTGTCGAGAAGATCGCGCGCGAAGGCAAGGCGCTGACCTTGGCGGTAGGCCAGCCCTTCGGTGGCAAGATGGTTGGCGCGCGCTTGCATGGCGTCCCGGACCTCACGGCCGAAGCCCGATTCCGATAGTGGCATGGGCTCCCGGGCGACGAGGCGTCGATCGAGCCACGTCGCGCCTGTAGCGTTGATTTGCTCCTCGATGGAAAGGTCGGATCGAACGGCGAGGAAGAGAAGGGGCGTCTCACCGTAGCGGGGAGGAAGCCGCCTGATCTCCACGATGGCGCCGGGGGCGGCGTCGCTTGTGGCGTCAAGATCTTTGAGCCGGACGTGATGCGCTCGGCCATCGACGCCGTCGATAATCGCAAAGGCCGAGCCCTTGAGTTCGTCATCGAGACCGCGCGAGATGAGGCGGCCGATAGTTGGCTCGCTGTGCGCTTCGCTGTCCCAGACAAAGTCGGCGGTCGCCCGCTCGACGCCGCGCTCCCGCAGGCCGCGATGGATGCGCTTGATAATGTCGCCGCGTTCGCCGAGCGCCCGCAGGACGGTCTCGGCTTCCTCGCCGATCATCCATTGGCCGGGGCCGAGCGGCGCAGCGAGGCCAAGCTTTTCGAGTTTACGCGCCCGACCGATCAGCATCGACCGTTCCACATCGTTCTCCTGAGCGTCCGGCCGAAGGTCGACGATGCCGTCCTGCTTCCCTGCTTCCCGCGCCAGCGCCTGATCGAGCGGCGTCCAGCGGTCGGCGTCAACCTGGCGTTCCAGAGCCCGACGAATCTCCTGCTCGCTGCGGGGCCCGAGCTCCAAAGTGACAAGCCGCTCGGCCCGGGCGCGCAGACCTCGGCTGATATAATCGCGGCTGATAACGAGATCGCCGCCGTCATCAACCCGGCCCCGCACCAGGACATGGATGTGGGGATGCTCCGTGTTCCAATGGTCGATCGCGGCCCAATCGAGTTTGGTCCCGAGATCGCGCGCCATCTCGCTCATGAGATCACGGGTGAAGGCGCGAAGATCGGAAAGTTCCTGGGCGTCATCGGGCGAGACGATGAACCGGAAGTGATGACGGTCACTCTGGCAGCGTCCCGCGAAGTCGCGCGCATCCGCCTCATCGCCACCGGCGTCAAATATTCTTCCGGGCGCGCCGTCGCGGGTGACGCCGTCGCGTTGCAGATAGGAAAGATGCGCGGTAAGCGGTGCCAATCTCGGACCGTGTCGCACGACGCGCGCCTTGATCACAACGCCGCGCGAATGGGAGGTCAGGCCGCGCAGCGCCGAGACGCTCGCCGCCCGGCCGCGGCCGAAGGCGGCGCGACCCTTTCCGCGCGCGCCCGAACGATGGAGACCGCCCGCCTTCTGTGTCGCGGCCAGCACGCGCGACACGAAGCTCTTAGCTCTTCCCGGCTTCGTGGAGCGGATGCGGCCCGGCCTAACGCGAATGTCGTCGTCACGCGACATGGCTAAGCGCAGACGAGGTGGAAATTGATGCGTTTTTCCAGGTGCTTGCTACGAGCGAAAGGCTGCGTATCGAAACTGCAGCCTGTGTGAATGCATTGAAGCGCAACGACAAACCGACCGCTGGACAAACCCGCAGGCTGTCCCTTTTATCTTGCCCTCCTAATTGGGCGTCGTCCCGGGACCTTCTTCCCCATATTCTCCTCCATCGGTTGGTCGCAGGCAAGCGTGATGTCGCGCGCGAAAGCGCGCGTTGTCGTTCGATAGCGCAGACGATTGGCGTTGACATGTCAGTCACCCTCCGGCGTCGAACGTAGCTCTGAAGCGCGATGCACTCCTCCGTGCTCTGCGGCGTCACAACGGCGCCGCGGCACATGTCCGCATCGGGATCGCGGGGCATCATCCACAAGCATTAACGCGTGGTCGCGAGAACGCGCCACAGGCAAGATATCGTGCTTCCCGCCGCCCTTGGTCTGCATCAGAACCGTTCTCCGCTCACGCGGATTCCTTTACCTCGATGTGTCGTCAGCGCACGATCGGCGCGCCTCGATTTGGATCCCTACGCAGGACCTGCGAGCAGCTTTGGCGCGCGCTTCGTCCGCTGCTTCTCTTGCGCCGCCGGCGCCTTGAACTGGAACGTCGATCCATCGCGCCACATCGCATGCATGATCACGGAAAGCTTGCGCGCGACCGCCACGCAGGCGCGCTTGTGACCACGCTTCTTGGCGATCTTGAGCCCCCAAGCCTTCAGGCTGCTGAAGCCCTTGAAGCGCGTCAACATGATGTTGGCCGCTTCATAAAGCGGGTGTCGAACCTCGCCGTCGCCCGCCTTGGAGATGCGGCCGGAAACGTCAATCGACGTGCCCGACTGCCAGCGCCTGGCCGTCAAGCCCAAATAGGCGCCGACGGTCTTCGAGCGGCGAAAGCGCTGCGGATCGTCGATCGACGTCTTGAAGGCCAAAGCGCTAATTGGCCCAATCCCCGGAATCCCCAAAAAGCGCCGGCAGACGTCGTCCTTGCTCACCGCTTTGACGACGAGCTTGTGCAGCCGCAGATACTCCTGCCACAGCGCCGCGCGCGCCCGCAGCATGCAATCGGCGATGCCTGCGATCAACGCGTCGTGTGCTGTGAGCTCGCGGACGCGCGCTTCGAATTGCCCGCGACTGACGGCGCCGAGCTTCAATCCGAAAGTCTTGATCGAATGCCGGATCGCGTTTTCAATGTCGAGGAATTTGCGCTTCAAGTTGCGCCGGTGCGTCAACAAGAGCCGCAACCGGTAGCTTTCCTCGCTCTTGACATGGACCTGCTTGAACCATCCCGTTCGTAAGATATGGGCGATCCCCTGGGCGTCGGTGCGGTCAGTCTTGTTGCGCATCGCGGACAGCGCCGCTCGCGCATGATAGGCTTCGAGGCAGACCGCCGGCAGACCGCGCTGCTGCAGTTCCACCTGCAGCCAGGGCGACAAGGATCCGGCCTCATGACCGACGCGCCGCAGGCGGCCGACATAGGGGTCGAGCGCCGCGACGATTGCGTCGGGGTCGGTCTCGACCTTGGTTTCGAGCACGAATTTCCCGTCCGTGTCGATGACGCAGATCGCTGTTTCATCCATCGAAACGTCCAATCCAGCAAAATATTCCATGGCGGTTCTCCGTCGGCGCGTGGAGCGCTCAACCGATCCCGATTTTGCGTCGGCACTATGGACAGCCGCCGCTTCCTTTCCGGCGAATTTCGTAATCTCCGCAGCAAGCCCAATTACGCGGGCATTTGCTCGCTCGCTGGCGCTCCCTCGGCGGGGCTCGCGCGCAAAGGCGCGAGGACATGCGCCAATCTGAGAAAGTAGCAGACTGCTGTCATCGGGGTTCTCCTGAAGGCCGGCGAACGGCAAAAAGGCCGGATGCGCGCGCAAGAGCAGCAGGTGACGAAGCGTTGGGGTCGCTCGCTGTGTGCAAATATGTTGCAAACATTCTGAGGTCTGGCTGCACCGGGATGAGAGAGCGTTTTGTTGGTTCTTCGACTTTGAGAGTGGGATCGGCGCCGTGTTTCGGCTGCTGATCGCCGTGCCCTTGGGGTCGGGTGATCGCGACAAAAATTGGAGAGGCGTGGTTGCCGTAGGAAGCTGGATAAGGCGCCGCGGAATTTCCGCCGAGTGAAAGTGCGGACGCAATCCTTCGGACATAATCCGTCGTTTCGGCCGGCAAAATGCGACCGCGAAGATAGTCCTCATAGCGCCCTGGACCGGCGTTATACGCCGCCAGAAAGCCGCGCTCGCCGTATCGGTCGAGCAAGTCGCGAAGGTAAGCGGCTCCGGCCTGAATATTGTCGTGAGGATCGAAAGGGTCGGCGCCAAGACCGTAGCGCGCGCGCAAGTCGGCGTAGGTCGCCGGCATGAGTTGCATGAGCCCGATCGCGCCTTTGCTGGAGATGGATTTGGCGTCGCCGCCGCTTTCGGCGCGCATGACGGCGCGCAGCAAATGGACCGGTAGGCGGAAACGATTGGACGCCTCGGTGAGTGCGCTTGTGATAGCAAGATGGCGCGATGTTTCGTTCGTTACTGGCTCGCGGCGCACGGGTTCTGCAAAAGCAGGAAGCGCCGACAAGACGGAAAGCAGGGCGAGCGCACTGGTTTGAAATCTTGCCGAACCCCGACGGATGGAAACGCCGCAGCAAGTTACGTCTCCGCAGAGGGATGGATCGACCATCACTCCGCCTCCGCCCAGATCGGTCGTGCTCGGCCGATGACAGCGTCAACTGGAAACGCCCCGAAATACCGCCCGTCGAGCGAGGCGGGACGATCCCAATTGAGCAGGAAGACTTCGCCGGGCTTGAGCGTAAAGCATCCGCTCCAACGCGGCAGATCGCGGCCCGCGTGATCGCGCGCATTCGCCTCTGCGACGACGCTGCCGTCGACAGATATTGTGAAGTCAGTTCGGCAGACTTTCTGTCCGGGAAACGCAGCCACTCGCTTGATGAGCAGCGCGCCTTTGGGCAGATATCCGCGTGCGGCGAGCCACTCGGCGAGGGGTTCGGGCGGCCGCGCGACGATGAGATCAGTGATGGCGAGGGCGCCGAGCGGACGGACGGCATAGAGCCCGATGGGCGCGCTGGCGGAGGCGTTCCAGACGAGAAGCGGCTCACGGCCGCTGGCGAAGGTCGACGTGATTGCGCAGACGGCGACGAAAGCGAGAGCGAGCGTCCTCATGGGCGTCGCTCCAATCCAGCGCGCAGCAGCCAGGCGCGGTGGCGTTCACGCGAATAGGCGCGCGGCGGCAGACCGGCGGCGAGCCGGTTGTGGACGTGCCGCCAATGGTCGGGACAGACTTCGTGGGGAAGAAAGCCAAGCGCTTCGACGGCGTCGATGGCGCGCAGGACGCGCTGTACCTTCTCCCAGCCGACCGTCCGCAGCAAGATCTCTGCGCCGGGCTTTACGCCCGGGACGGTCGAGCAGGGCTCGTCGTCGTTGCAGGCGCGCAGGATGTCGATGCGCGAAACGAGCGTTCCATGCGCATTCGACGCCCAGCGGATGAAGGCAAAGATGGCGCCCGGCGCGAATGTCGCGACGCGTCGCCGGCGATCGAGCGTTTGCTCGCTGATCGGTTTGCCGAAGCGCAGCCAGCGTTCGATTTTGCCTTTGACGAAATAGAGTTCGACCTCGGTCGGCGCGCTCATGACCGACCTCCGTTCGTGTCATGGTCGAACGTAGGAATTGTGCGCAGTGCGACGGCCCGTTGCCCCGGGGCGAAGACGGCGTCGCTATTGCCCAGATGGTCGCCTCTGCGTGTGCGTCGCCAGCGCCGAGCTGCGGGCGCGCCTTCTTCTCTTACCGGCTGGCTTTTTGCTCGTGGGGCAGCAGCCAAGCGGGAGGCGCCCGCCGTTAGAAGGAATCCGAAGGATTCCGAAGTTAGTACGTTAAGAGCGCCGTGAATGACGCAACGACAATGGCTTGGGCGCCATTTTGGTCCCCGATAGCACGAGGATTTGGTCCCCGATAGCACGATAGTCGCGGTCCCCGATAGCACGAGCCTATTCACAGCTTTTCCCCAGGCGCGGGACGGCGGTCGAGGCGCTGAACGGCGCGTTCGAGCGGATCGGTGGTGAGTGGCGTGAAGACCAGAAGTTCGCGGTCGAATGGGCCTCGGCGGATGTCGAGCCGGTAATTGGGGATGAGCTGGCGCCGAACGATGTCGCGCAGATCGAACGCAAAATGTTTGAGCGGCGAGAGCGCGCCGGACTTGGCGTGGAGATGCGCGAAATCGAAGCTCCAGCCGCCACTTTGGTTTCCGGCGTGCTTGCGAACGAGACGATAAAGCCAGCGCTCAAGACCGCCCGTCAGCCCGAAATAAGCCCGGTCGATTGTGAGCACCAAGGCTTCGTTGAGGACGCCTTCGTAGAACCAGTCGGGGACGATGAGTTCGACGCCCAGAGGGCGTCCGCTCGGATCGGCGGTCTCTTTCCATTCATTAATCCAGGAGAAGCGCCGACGGCGTCTTTCGGTGGTCTGACGGATGGAGGTGACGACGCTCGTCGACTGCAACCGGTCAAAGGCGGCGCGCAGGCGCTGATAGTCGCGGGCGCCCGTGGCGCGGCCGGTGAAAGTGAGAATCTCATAGGGCGTCGTCGCCATCAGGCGCGAGGTCTTGAGGCCTCGATCACGCGCCTGGACGATTTGAGACGCCGCCCAGATCAAGACGTCGGCGTCCCAGATGGTCGCCATGCCATGCTCGGCGGTCGCTTCGACCTTGATCGCGATCTGAGCCGTCCTGAAGTCGATGGGCGCTGTTCGCTTCGACTTTGCGAGGCTGAAAAAGGGATAGGCCATGAGGTCCTGCGCGTCGCGTGGCGCGAGCTCGCCGGGCAGCGCTCGAAAGAGTTCGAGCTGCTCGCGTTCGTGGCCGCAGCTGCGTGCGTGTGGGTCTCGGGGCGTCATTCTCGTCGCTCCCGAAAGATCAGCCGCGCGGTTGAGCGGCGCGCTGCGCAAGGCCGTTGGGGTGCCGCCGCGCGGGGAGGACGGTTCCGACGCCGGGGTCGGAAGTCGACGCCTTGGCGCCGCGATCGGCCCAGGCCTGCAGATCTTCGACGCGGTAGACGACCCGACCGCCGAGCTTCGAATAGCGGGGGCCGGTTCCGTAGGTGCGATGCTTTTCGAGCGTGCGGCCGGAAAGGCCAAGAAATCGCGCGGCTTCGGGCGTGCGAAGGTAACGCGGCGGCAGGGGCGCTGTTTGTGCGGACATGGATGAGCCTCGGCAGATCATGGAGCGCCGCCGGCTATCGGCGGCTTGGCTCGATCACCATGGCGGAGGGAAACGGGCGGGAGGGATGGTGAAGATGACGTGGGTGAAGTTCGCCACCCGCGACAACATTCTGGTGACTTGTGCGACCGCCGCTACTTTTTGAGGAACTTGCGATAGCCGCCGCGCATCAGCGCGACGCCGCCGCGAACGAGGCGGATCGTGGCGTCGCGAAGGGAGGCTGTTTTCCAGGGATCAGCGGCGATGCGGGCCTTGCCGAAGAGGCGCTCGGCGATCTGGCGGTAGGAAGCGCCGCCGAGATGGCCGTCGAGGGCGCGAAGAAGGGAGAAGACGCGGCGCAGATCAGGAGGATGTTCGGCGCGATGCGGCGGCTTGTCGCGCAGTAACCGCCAGAATCTCAACGCGGCTTCGGCTCGGTGCGGCGCAAGTTCGTCGAGGAGGATCACTGCGGCGAGTGGTCCGTCGCCTGCCTGCCGATCGGGGAGCCAAAGCTGGTATTGGTCGCGCGTTGATCCCAACAGTAGATGTTGGCCATCGTCGCCTGTTCGGCGCCCGACTAACGCGGGATGGCTGAGCAAATCAGGGCCGGAAGGCGGGATTGAAAATGGCGCCGGCGGTTCCTCGTCGGAAGCGGGTTCAATCGGCGATTTGACGAGGATGACGCTCGACGCGCGCAGCTCAGGCAGCCAGAATATCTCCGCTTCATCGGCGCACAGCTTGGGATCAACCGCGAAATCGCAACCCCCAGCGCCGCGTCGAACCGGCGGCGCCGGCGTCGAGCGCAGCTCGAATGTCTGGGTTTGCAAAGTCGGCGCGATAATCCGCGTTCCGTCTGAGAAACTCCCAGGCGAGGCCCGGAGCGCTCAAATCCTGCAAATAATCGTATGCTTTTGGCGAGCGCCAGTCCTGATCCGACATGGGGGTTCTCGCGACGAATGAATAATGCCGGCGAAGGTTGTGGAAAAACGTGTCAAGAATCGCGTGAGAATTCGGCCGGAATGGGACATCGACGGTAACGGGGTCGAATCGGAGGTTGGCGGAAGCTAGGGTTCAGGTGCCTTTCAACAAATCTCGATAGCCCTGCTCGGTGAGCCATCTCGCCCGTTCAAGATGAGATCGATGCGCGCTTGCCGCGCGTTCCGGTTCTCGATCGGGATCAATGCCGAGCACAATCCGGCAGGCTTCTTCCCATGAAGCGCCTTCGGTCGCCGCATCCAGCAGACGCAGATATGTCGGCGCGTGGGCGAGGTCGTAATCGGTGACGGACGTTTCGCTGGGCGCAAGATCGGCGACAAGCATGGGGTCGGGACGGCTCATGGCGTCTCGTCTCCTCAATTGGCCTGCCGCATCGTTAGCATTCTACAGGAATTTTGCTCGGTGTGTCCCAAGGCGGGCAGGGCCTTTTACATACTATAGTGGATAAACATTATGGTGCGTAAAAGGCCAGCCTCCCTGCATGGATATGCGGAAGCTGGTCTGTCAATCGGCGTTCAAAATTGACCCCCGATCGGCGTTCAAAATTGACCCCCATTTTTCACAGGGCGGAACGCGAGCGCTCGCCCCGGCGGAGCTGGCGGGATAGCGCAGCCGGGGCGAGTGCGTTCCAGGTGGCGATATGATTGGGAGCGTCAGGCGCGGTTCTTGAAGCGCCAGCTTTCGTTGCCGGTCTCGACAATGTCGCAATGGTGGGTGAGGCGATCGAGCAGCGCGCTGGTCATTTTCGCGTCGCCGAACACGCTCGGCCATTCACCAAAAGCGAGATTGGTGGTGACGATGATCGAGGTGCGTTCGTAGAGCCGGCTGATCAGATGGAAGAGCAATTGTCCGCCCGATTGTGCGAATGGCAGATAGCCGAGCTCGTCCAGAATGATGAAGTCCATTCTCGTGAGATATTCCGCAAAGCGCCCCTGACGGCCTCCCCGCGCTTCGGTCTCGAGCCTGGTGACGAGCTCGACGGTGTTGAAGAATCGGCCGCGTTTTCCGGCGCGAACGCAATTTCTGGCGATCGCTATCGAAAGATGCGTCTTCCCCGTGCCGGTTCCGCCGACGAGAACGCAATTACGTTGTTGATCGAGGAAGCCGCCGTTCGAGAGATCGCGCACCAGCGCTTCATTGATCGGCGTGCCGTCGAACTGGAAGTCGTCGATGTCCTTCGCCAGCGGCAATTTGGCGATCGTCATCTGATATTTGATGGAGCGCGCATATTTTTCGGCGATCTCCGCCTGGAGAAGATCGCCGACGATGCGCGGCGGCTCATGCTGCCTCTTTATTCCGGTCGACATCACCTCGTCATAGGCCGATCTCATGCCGAAGAGCTTGAGCTCTCCCATGAGATCGAAGAGCTGCGTGCGTTCCATCAGGCCGTTCTCCTCAATTGATCATAGCGGGCGCAGTCGGCGAGCGGCATGTGCACCAGCGTCAACGACTCGGGTGTCGGGATCGCCGGCGGGGGCGGCGGCTCGCGCCGGCGGGCGAGAATGTTGAGAATGACGTCGGCGGAATGGACGCCTTGGCTGAGCGCCTCCGCGCAGGCGGCTTCCACCGCGATCAATCCGTCGTCGACGACGGCGGCCAGAATCTTGACCATCTGGCGATCGCCATCGTCACTGCCGGCGAGCTTGCGCCGCACGCGCTCGATCGCTCCCGGCAATACCCAGTCCTTGAACGGCGCGCCATTCCGCAGCGCGCCGGGCTTGCGCGCGAGAACCGGCACGTAATGCCAGGGATCGAAGATCGTCGCGCCACGCCCGAAGGCGCGGGCATGTTCGGCGACGACGCGTCCTTTTTGACGAAAGACGATGCGATCGGCGTAGGCGTGGATCTCGACCGGGGCGCCGACGGCGCTCGCATTGACCGAATATTTGTTGTTGTCGAAGCGCACGAGACAAGTCTTCGACACCGACGCCGTCAGCTCGTGGAATCCGTCGAACCGCCCGCGAAGTTGGACGAGCTTCGGGCGCTCTTCCTCGAATGCCTCCCAAATCGTCTTGTCCGCGATTTCCGGATGCGGATGCGCCTTGGCGTAGCCGACGCATTTATCGAGAAGCCACGCGTTCATATCGTCATAGGTCTTGAACCGCAGGCGCGGCGTGAAGAACCGCTCCCGCGCCAAGCCGACCTGATTTTCGACCTGGCCTTTCTCCCAGCCGGACGCCGGCGTGCAGGCGACCGGCTCGACGAGATGGTGGCTGCACATTTGCGCGAAGCGACGATTGAACTTGCGCTCCTTGCCGATGAAGATCGTCTCCACCGCCGTTTTCATATTGTCGTAGATGCCGCGCGTGCAGGCTCCCTTGAAGAAGGAAAAGGCGCGCTCATGCGCGTCGAAAACCATCTCCTGCGTCTCGCGTGGATAGGCGCGAACGAAGAGCATGCGGCTGTGGCACAGGCGCATGTGCGCGACCTTCACGATCGTCGTCACGCCGTCGAGCAGAACGATCTCATGGCTCCAGTCGAACTGATAGGCTTCGCCCGGCGCGAAGCTCAGCGGCACATAAGCGGCCGCCGTCGCCGCGCCTTGCTCGCTGCGCCATTTGCGCGCGTAGCGACGCACGGCGTCATAGCCGCCCGCATAGCCCAGCCCGCTCAGATCCTCGAAAATGCGGATCAGGGTCAGCCGCTCGCGCGGCGCCTTCTTCTCGTTCTCCGCCAGAATCTCATCGAGCTTGTCCGACCAAGGTCCGAGCTTGGGAAACGGCTGATAATCGCGCTCGTAAGCGAAGGACGTTTCCTCCGAGCGCAACGCCTTCCGGACCGTGTTCCTCGAAATGCCCAGATCGCGAACGATCTCCTTTATCGTCTTGCCCTTGACGAAATGCTCGCGACGGATTCGCCCGATCGTCTCCACAATCAACATCCCCCCACCGCCCGCCGTTCAACCAAAGCGAGCGGACTGTCCCGGCTTCACCGGAGGGGGTCAATTTTGGACGCCGATCCCCCTCGTATAGGGGTCAAAATTGCACGCCGAATAACAAGCTGGTCGGGCGGAATGTGAAGCGGATCAGGCTCGAAAAGGGCCTGACGCAGGAGCAATTCGCCGAACGTTCAGGCTTCACGCAGCAATATCTGAGCGGGCTGGAACAGGGTAAGCGAAACCCGACAATCCTCAGTCTCTACGAACTCGCGCTCGCGCTGGACGTCGATCAGGTGGCGCTCGTTGCGCCAGACGAAGCCGCTTTGGAGGAAGAGGCGCGGCGTCGCGCGCCTTCGAGCGGCGCCGCCAAGGCAGGCGGGGCCCGAATAACGAGGGGCAAAGCGAAAGCCGCCTCCAGCGCGAGTGGCGGCGGCGCGCCGCAAAAGACCAAAAAAGCCGTGCCATCATAAGCTCGACGAGGGCGCGATTTGGGGGCCCCGCCCGATCGCTCGGGCGGGGCGCTGGCGGTCAATCGCCGTTAGCCTTGCGGCCGCGCGACCAGATGAGGCTGTAGCCGTCGCCTTCCTCGTCGTCGAAGAGGTTGGCGTAGATCGGCGCGGTGAAGCTCGGATCGTCGAGCTTCAGGGAGAGATAGTCGCGGCCTTCGTTGGAGCGCTTCGGCCAGGCGGCGCCGATCTCGGCGCGGCCGACGAAGACGCGGTGGCTGGGGGCGTTATCGTTGGCGCGGTTTGTTTCGGGGACGATGCGGACGCCGCGCGCCTGGACGCTGAGGGTGACGATTTCGCCTTGATATTCGTTGCCGGACTTTTTGAAGGAGCCGATGTTCGCCATGATGATCTCCTGTTGATCTCGATTTCGAGCCCGCGACCATCGCGGCCTCACATGAGGGACCGTTGGTCAAGAGGGCGGCGTGCTCTGGGGTACTGTGGGTTGCAGATCGGACGCTCCGCCTTAGGCGGAGCGTCCGTAGCGCAAGTCAGCGCGACCAGATGAGCTTGTGTTCGGCGTTGTCGCCCTGGACCAGGGTCGCGTAGACCGGGGCCGTGAAGGACGGATCGTCGAGCTTCACCGAGACGTATTCTGCGCCCGAGTCCTTGGCGGCCTTGCTCCAGCCTGCGCCCAGTTCGACGCCGTTGGCGGCGACCCGGAAGTCGGGACTGCGTTCGCTGTCCTTGGTGGCAACGGGTTTGATGGTCGCCTTGGTGTTGATGTTGAGAGTGCGGATCGTGCCGGTGAAGGTGCCGTCGTCGTTCCGGGTGAAGGTGCCGATCTGAGCCATTGTCGTATCTCCTGGCTGTTGCCCGAAGCCGCCCGATGCGACCTCGTGGCGGTCTTGAGGTGACGGGACGGACGCCTGCACCCTTGGGCCGCAGCGCAGCGGAGGACGGCGGCAGCCGAGCTTGTTGCCTCGCGAGGAATGACCGCTTGCGGTCAGGGGAAGAAGGTCGGCGAAGCCGTTGCAGGCATAGGACGGCCCGGCGCCAGACCAGCCCCATGAGAGGCCGCTCGGCGGCTTCGCTCGGCATTGTCGGCCGAGAAACGGCAATGAAGATCGTCGCGCCGTTAGAAGCGTCAAGGCGGCCAGCGGCGGTTGCGTTTCCTCCACTTCAACACGAGGTCCGAACCCGTTCGTGATCCGCGCCAATGCACGTATCAACCTCACATCCGGTCGCCGCCTGGGCGGACGCACCATAATCCCGCTTTCGGCGGCATGGGTTCAGGAGGGCGATACCAGACTCGATGACGGCGTTTTATGCCAGGCCGCAGATACGGTCGCCCACCTCGATCCGCAGGGCTGATCACGCCCCGACGGAACTCAAGATCACATCATGCGCGCACAACCGCACCTTCAATGTCGACGCCGGCGGTTGCGTATTTCCAGAGCGCCACGAACAGCTTTCGCGCCAGCGCGGTGATCATCGTCTTCTTCATCCGGCCGCCGTTCTGGGCCACACGGTTGCGGAACCATTTGGTGAGCTCGGACCCCGGCTGATGGCGAATCCAGAGCCAGGCGAGCTGGATCAGCGTGCTGCGCAGTCGACCGTTGCCGGACTTGCTTACGCCTTGTTCGCGCGCGACAGCGCCGCTTTGCCATGGCGTCGGCGCCAGTCCGGCATAGGCGGCGACCTGTCGTCGATTGTCGAAGCGCCGGAACAGGCCCTCCGACCATAGCACCGCAGCGAACTCGGCGCCGATGCCAACGACGTTGGTCAACATTCTTACAACAGACGTATCGCGACTGCTCTCAGCAGCCAGCATGGCGTCGCGCTCGGCATCGACGGTCGCCAGCTGCTCCATGACCTGTTCGAGGCGATCGATTTCGCGCAGGATCTGCCGTTTCATATGCTCCGGCAGCGGACGACCATCGCCGGTCGTCAGCGCTTCGAGCCGCGCGCGGCGGTCGCGTCGCAAGGGTGAGAAAGTCGTGATGCCCTGCGAGAAGAGCAGTCCCTTGATCCGATTGCTGTGCTGGATGCGCTCGCTCATCAGGGTCTTGCGCTCGCGCCCGATGCGACGCCGATCCTCTTCTTCCGGCGACGGGACGCGCAGCATCGCGCAGATGCGCGGCTCGCCTCGCTTGTAGGCGAGCAAGGTTCGGACGAGCGTCTCGCCATCGACGCGGTCCGTCTTGACCCGGCGCTTGCGACGCGAGGTCGCGATCGAGGCGGCATCCACGACATGGCTGTCGATCCCTTCCGACAACAGTGCGCGGTGAACCCAGAAGCCATCAAAGCCAGCCTCGTGGATTGTGACGATCGGATACTCTCGCTGCCTCCGCTGCCGGGCCTTGGCCCGCAACAGCGAAAAGCGCTCGAGAAGCGCCGCCAGATTGCCCGCCTCGATCGTGTGCCGCGAAATCTTCTCGCCCGCGCCCGGCGACAGCGACGTGATCAACCAAGTGCTTCGGCTCAATTCCAACGACACGAAGATCGCGTTCAGTTCACCGGCTATTCCACTCTCGTCTCCAAACTGCATGATCTTTCTCCCAGCGACAATCGCGCGATCGGCTTTTACCAAGCGGCGCCTTGTCTGCCGTCATGGGATCTCGATGGCGCTTCGAGAGACGACGGCGATTCGCCGACGCACCCGCAGGGCCGCAGCAAAGCGGAGGACGGCGGAGAGGCGGCTTTCTTGCCTCGCGAGGAATGACGCCGCAGGCGGCAGGGGAAGAAAGTTGCTGACCCGCTGTTGCGTCTCAGGCGATCGAGGCGCAGCCGTCCTTCGTCCAGATGAAGCCAAGAGAGAGCCCGCGTTGGCGCCGGGCTGGATCGCGATCAATGCGGAGAGTTGGCGCACAACATCGATTGCAGGACGAGTCCCGCGATCGACGAAGCGAAGGAAAAGAAAGCGTCGGCGACGTTCGGGGGACTTGACCTCGGATCTGAACGGCCATCGCGACGACGAAAACCTCAACGCGTGTCTTCATTGCAGCGGCGTCCGGGTCGCAGCCTCGGCGTCAAACGCTGCCGCAGTCTCTCGTCACCGAAAAATGTGACGTTCAGCCTTTCGAACTCGGATTGCGCGACGAGGGGAAAGATCCGTCGCGGCTCGCCGAGGCGCTAGAATGGCAACAACGCGGTTCGTGGCGCGTCATTTCGCGGGAGCGGGAGGAGGCGCTTGCAATCGCGCCCGCGCCGCTGCGGCCACTGCGAGCGCCCCAAGAAACGCCATGGCGTCACGCCAGGCTCCGCTTGCGCCGCCAAGGCCGGCGAACACGTCCGAAAGCTGATAGCCGGCGACGCCCGCGGGGATGGCGTAGATCAGCGTGATTGCGAGCCGGACAGGGCAGGAGCGGGTCGCGGCGATGCCGATCCGCATAGTGGTCAGGACGCCGACGCCCGCGATCAGCGCCAGAGCGACGGCGCCGACGATGCCGGCGCCAGCGTCGAACGCGGCTAAGGCGATGGAAAGCGCCGCGAAGAAAGCGAGCGCGTCGACGGCGAGCGCATAAAGGAGCCAGCAGAAGAGGCCCAGGCCTGCGAGATTGAAAAGGATGGCGAACAACATCTTTGCTGCTCCATGGCGTGAGTCGAGGCTGCGCCCCCACCTCCGCCATGGCGCAACGCGCATCGTCGTCAGAGGAATATGGAAAATCCTTGGCGACGGCGCGTTGTCGAACACTGGGTGGCGGCGCCTATGCGCGGCCGTCATCGTATCTCCACACCGGGATGCCGAGCGCCCGCGCCTTGTCGACGAGATTGGCGGAGATGCCGGAGCCGGGAAAGACGATGGCGCCGATGGGAAGCGTTTCGAGCATCCGGTCGTTGCGCTTGAAGGGTGCTGCCTTGGCGTGACGCACCCAGTCGGGCTTGAAGGCGATCTGCGTCACCTTGCGATTATCGGCCCAGCACGAAGCAATGCGCTCCGCGCCCTTGGGCGAACCGCCATGCAACAGCACCATGCCGGGATGTTTCGCCAGCGCCTTGTCGAGTCGATCCCAGATGGCGCGATGGTCATTGAAGTCGAGCCCGCCGGTGAAGGCGATCCGCGGGCCGGCGGGTAGGAGAAGCTCGGTGTCGGCGCGACGCCTAGCGGAGAGAAAGTCACGGCTGTCGATCAGCGATGCGGTCAGCGAGCGATGGTTGACCTTGGAGCCGGCGCGGGGACGCCAGGACGAGCCGGGGTGCAGGTCGAAGGCGTCGGCGGCTTGGTCGCGGAAGAACTCCATGCTGTCGCGGCGTTCGATAAGGGTTTGACCCTCGCAGATCAGCCGCTCAAGCTCGACCGAGCGGACTTCGGAACCATCCTGCTCCTTCTGGCTGCGCTTTTGCGCCTGCTCATTATCGTCGAGTTCCCGCTCGATGCGGGCGATGGCGCGGTGGAAGAGATTGACCGTCGACCAGAGCAGGCCTTCGAGGTCGGGTTCGAGGCGGCTATCGCTCAAGGTCGCGACAAGCGCGTCGAAGATGTCGGCGACGGCGCCGGTGATCGTGCTGGGCTCGGGCAGTGGCCGGGGATCGGGTTCGTCGTGAAAGGGGCGGTAGCCGTAGAGCTGGAGTTCAGCGAGAACCCGGTCGGTTGGCGAGGCGGCTTGCGCGGTCTCGAAGTCTCGGTCGTCGCGATCGGTCGTCATTGGCGTTCTCCTTCGTCGGATGGGCCGCGACCCTCGCGGCCTTCGTGGCGACAAAAGGCGGCGGACGAGACCGGCTGGCACCGGGAGCGCAGCGACGGGCCGAAGCGCAGCGGAGGATGGCGAAGCGCCGGCTATTTTGTTTCGCGCTGTAAAGCGCCCGCAGGGCGCGACGGAAAATAGCCGGCCGCAGCCATTGCCTGGCGGGCGCGTGCGACGCAAAGGTCGCCCTCTCAGAAGGCCGGGGCTGCGGCCCGATCTCTCGGAGGGAAGCTGATTGGTGACGATCGCAGGGGCGAACAGTTAGCCGCGAGAATGTTCGCTCCCCAGAGTGATATCGAAGTTGAGGAATCGGGCTACGTCTTGTGGCGCGAGCTGAGTCCGGATCGTTGCCCGCAAGGCCTCTTCACCAAAGCGGCGCAGATCGTCATTGAAATCGCCAAGCTGGGGAACAAGGGTGATCGCGTCGATCCCTTCGGCGATTGCTCGCTCGGTCAGCTGCGCGGTCGCTTTCCTGCCGGCGGGGTCGTTGTCGCGCAAGACGTAAAGGGCACGGAGCGTCGGCGGAAACATCAACGCGGCGAGATGCGCGGCCGAGAGCGCAGCGATCATCGGCATGCTTGGCAGAAGAGATCGCGCGGAGAGCACGGTCTCGATGCCTTCGCCCGCCGCCATGACGTCGAGCGACGCGCCAAAGCGCACGCCATTGCCGCAGATGTCCCCCATTGCCCGTCGCGGATTGGCGATCGGCGCCTTGTCGCGCCCAGATGGATCGAGCCAGGTGCGATGCGCGCCGGTGATTTTGCCGTCGACATCGGTGACGACGGCGATCATGGCGGGCCAGGCTTCGACAGCGGACGATTTATCTGGCCGATAGTAACAGCGTGGATGAAAGCGCAGGCTGTAGAGATTTCCTAGACCTGCTAAGCCACGATGCCGCAAATATCGCTCGACCAAACTGCCCGCGATCGGTTGTGACATGTGAAAGAGCCGTCGCGCCGAGTCTATGGGCCGCGACACCGTAGGCGTACCCGATCGCCGGCGTTCGATCGAAGGATCATCCTTCGGCAGACTGAGAAAGCTGCGCGCTTCATGAAGAGCCTCGGCGAAGTCGGCGCATTGGGCGCTTTGGCGGATGACGTCGAGAAGATCGCCATGTTCGCCTGTCGCGGCGTCGGTCCATTTGCCGGCGGCGCCCTTGCCTGCTTCGGGTCCCTTGAGGCGAACGAACAGGCTGCGGCCTGGCGCATTGTGAATGTCGCCGACGAGCCAATAGCGGCCCTCGCGGCGGCCGTTCGACAGATAGCGGCGGCAGACCGCTTCGGCGTCCCGCGCAAGGCGGCGCGCCATCTCCGAAGCGACTGAACTGGGCACGGCTAACCCTCCAAAAGAAAAGGGGCCCGCCATTGCTGGCGAGCCCCACGCTGGCGGCCTCGGGGAGGTCTACTCGGCGGCGACGCCCTGGGGCTCGTCGACCGACGCCTGATCAGCATCCTCTTCGGACGCCGTTTCGTCGACGGCCCTTTCGCTCTCGATCGTCGCCGATTCTTCGACCGGGATGGCTTCCTCCTCGACGGTCTGCTCGGGGGCCGTTCCTTCGGAGGCATGCGAATGCCGGGCGCATCCCGCCGTGCGAAGTGGCTCGGGCAGCCAGTTCGTTCCCGAGAGGAGCCGTTCGGCCTCTTGGACCATGTCGCCTTTCTTCAATGCCTCGATGCGCCGGGCGATATCCGCGCCCTTTGCTTCGCTCACTGCCTGGACGATCCGCGCCTTGGTCACGCGGCCAAGAAAATTGTCGGCCGTCGGCGTCCAACCCGTCGCTGCGATGTCGAGGGGAAGGGACGCCGCGAGACGATCGGCATGGGAGATGGCGCGCGGGCGCCGGCTCCAGGGCTCATGCACGGCGTTGACCGTCAGGGAGACGCAATGCGCGAAGAGACGCTGGCGCGCTTCCATATCGAAAGTCGTCAGAACGTCCCAGAGGTCTTGCGGCTCCGCCGGGAGCTGCTGCGACCAGTCGAGATGACGGGCGTCGACCTCGGCAGCGAGCGGCGTGTCGGAGAGCCCCGGCGCCTGCGCGCCGAAGGAAATATTCTTGGCTTCGATCTCGAGGCAGGTGTCCGAACCGTAGCGGTAGAAGAGGCGCAGGCAGATCGCGTGTAGCGCGGCGAGGAAGGCCATGTCCGGTTCATTGCCGAGCGCCTCGCGCAGCGCTAGCGTGCGATAGGCGGTGAGCTCGGTTAGCAATTTGTCGGGCAGGGGACGAAGGCCCTCGTCTTCCTCATCCTCGGCGGAGCCGGAACGGACGGCATCGTCGCCACCTGGGGCCGCGCCCTGAGCAAGAGTCGCCGCGCTCCAAGGCCCGCTACCGACGTCCTCTGTCTCGGCTTCGTCGATCAGCGCTTCGGGTTCGTCCATCGGCGCTTCGTCCTCCGGGCGGACATAGCCGCGCTCGATCCGCAGTCGCCCCGATCCGTCGATGCTGACGAAGACGCCCGCGCGGGCGATGTCCTCCGGTGTATAAGTGACCGGACGATCTTCCATCATTTCGAGAGCGGTCTCGATCTCGGCAAGGCGCGCATCGACGTCCTCGGGAATCTCGTCGGCATCCAAATAGGCGGCTTCGAGCTGATTCGCTTCGAGACGTAGCGCCTCCCGCGTTGTGGCTTCCTCATCAGTCAGCGGCTGACGTTCGCCCTGCAGATGGCGGAGCCCGTAGGTATGGCCATAGGGGAAGTCGATCGCTGTCTCGACCCATCTCCAGCCCTCGGCCCGGATCGGCTCGGCGTCGCGGGCCAGCTTCTCTGCGACGAGCCTTTCGAGAAGGGGGACGTCCTGCAGCCAGCCGCCGTCGTCACTCTGGAAGAGGTCCCGCATGATGGGACCGCCGGCGGCGAGATAATCTTCGCCGATGTATTGCGCCCGCTTGTCCGAGGCTCGGACCGCGCCCTCGGTGAGAAGTCGGCGAATCTGATAGGCTTCCTTATTATGCGAGCGCTGGATCGCCTCCCAGACCTGTTCCTGGCGCTCATGGTCTGGATTGACGGTGAAGGCCATCAGCTGGTCGAGCGTCATGCCGTCCTCGGCATAGACGTCGAGTAGCATCGGAGACACGGAAGCGAGCCGCAGGCGCTGCTTGACGACCGCTACGCTGACGAAAAATGCGGCGGCGATCTCTTCCTCGCTCTGACCCTTCTCGCGAAGGGTCAGGAAGGCGCGGAACTGATCCAGCGGATGGAGAGGCGCGCGCTGAACGTTCTCAGCGAGGCTGTCTTCCTCGGCCGTGCCCTCCAATCGCACCACGCAGGGGATGGGGGCGTTGCGCGCCAGGCGCTTCTGCTTCACCAGCAGCCCCAGCGCGCGGTAGCGGCGCCCGCCCGCGGGGATTTCGAACGTGCCAGTCTCGACGCCCTGATCGTCGAGCACCGGCCGCACCGTGATGCTCTGCAAGAGCGTGCGGCGGGCGATGTCCTCCGCGAGCTCTTCGATCGAGACGCCCGCCTTGATCTTGCGTACATTGGCCTGCGACAAGACGAGCTTGTGGAAGGGAATGTCGCGCGAGGCGCTGAGCTGGATTTTTTGAACCGACTTCGCCATGGGGATCAACTCCGCGACGGGCGGCCGGGAGACACTCTCTCGGCCTCGAACCCGTCACGAAGCGCAGCGCCGCCCTCTGACTTTGAGGGCGACGCCGTAAATCATTGTGGTGAAACTGCTTGTCGGACAGGGGCCCCCCACGCCAGCGGGACTGAATCTACGCCGCGCGCTCGAAGAGCTTCTTCGCGCGCGCCTCGAAGTCGAGCCTTGCGTCCTGATGCGTCTTGTTCCGCGCAATCGCTGTGATTCCCTGCACGAAGTCGAAGACGCTTTCGGGCTTGCGCCGTTCCTCGGCCAGCACGGTGTCGATGATCTTCGCGGTCTCAGCTTTCGAGAAACCGCGCTTGCGCAGGAATTCCGTTCGGTCGTCGTCGTTGCGCGCGACGATCCGTTCTCTCGCGGCCTTGACGCCGTTGATGAAGGGAAGGGGCGAGGAATTCGCGAAACGGGTCAACGCCGGCGCCGCCTCATGCGCGAAGCGCGACGCCGCATATTTGGAATGACGGATCGTGATCTCCTCGAAATCCTCCACGCCCCAGAGATTGCGGTTTTGACAGACCGCGCGAAGATAAAAGCTCGCGATGCCGAGCGTCTTCGCGCCGACCTCGGAATTCCAGCAGTAGAAGCCTCGAAAGAACAGATCGGGCGAGCCATCCGGCAGCCGTCCGGCTTCGATGGGGTTCAGATCGTCGACCAGAAACAGGAACACGTCGCGGTCCGAGGCGTAGAGCGTTGTCGTGTCTTGTGTGACGTCGACATTGGGATTGTAGATCCCGGTCGACCAGTCGAGCAGGCCCGGCACTTTCCAGCGCGTATCGCCCGTGCCATTGCCGGCGATGCGCTGCACGGCGGAAACGAGTTCGTGATCGTAAATCCGGCCATAGTCGGGCCCGGTGACCGCGCGCAGTTCAACCCGCCCGTCTTCGATCTCCAGCGTCTTGACCTGTTCGGCGCGATGCGCGGTCAAGCCATATTGCAGATTGATGCCGGCGAGCGGCGCAGGAAGCTGGCGCAGATATGTCGCCGGCGCGCCAACAAGGCTGGCGAGCTGGCCGAAGCTCCAATGCGTCGGCGCGACGGGCGCGTCCGAGCCCGGAAGCATGAGCGCGAGACGCTCTGAATAATCGCGGCTAGCTTCCACACGAATCGCGGCGCTCTCGACCGTCCGCGTTCGGCTGCGCTCGGTCCGGCCACGCACAGCGGTGAACAGCTCCGACAGCGATAGATAGCGCTCGTCCGCTGGGCGCGAAAACCACTCCGACGAAACGCGTCCCAACCGCTCGCCGCGGCTCGTATCCACTTTGTAGCCACCTTCGCGTCCGCGCTCAGCGTCCAAAATCTCAACCTGGGTCATGGGGGCTTCTCCATGACGGGTGCCGGGAGCCTCTCTCTCGGTCCTTAACCCGTCGCGGATACGCCGATTTCCTCTGACTTTCGTCAGTCCCGATACTGCAACGCCTTTCTATCTGGCCAACGGTTCACAAGATTTCGTGGATGCCCGAGACAACCGCAGCAAATCTCAAGTGCGAGTTATCTTGTCGCGGTTGTGTTCCCTTTTAAGGCAAACAAATTCCGAGAAATTTAGCGTCGATCGAAAAGCCAGAGTGCGTGTCGCTTGAGCTTATCTTGGATTGCGCACGATACCAGGACTTGAAATCTCCCGTGAAGAGGAGGCTCTTGACGCTGCGTCTGTCGCTGGCGCCACATTCGATCGTCACAATCACCTGATCCCCTGCGCGCGCGACCGATGGACGGGCGCAGTCTGCAGCCTGAGGTCCGATGATACTGTCTCCTTCAGCGATACAGACGTTGTGAGATTGCATGCCGATCTCGGGAGAAACCGTGATGATCCGCCATAAACCTGGCGCTCGCTTTGGCAGCTCTGACGACAATGTATCCGCCAAGATCGATCCTCGTGGTAACGTTGTGCCGACGAGCGCCATAGTGGCCGCAAGGAGGCGCCTGCAGGAAGGTGCGATAATCATGATCTCGGCCTGAGCGTGTCAATTTTGCTTGTCGCATAGCGATCTGGTCGAGTGGCTGTAAAGACGACTTCCGATTTTTCCCATGGACAGGTGAAACTCTCCCGTTGCGAGCGTCCGCAGCCGATGGTCATTGTCCTGCTCCAGACAGTCGTCAGCGAGAGGGCTCATGTCGCTTCGGCTCGGGTTATCCGTTATATTGACCTGTGTTCTCTGCCTCGTAGGCAGGGCGTGTTTCGCCTCCGATCTAACGCGCGCACAGATCGAGCGGCGACTGATGCAGAGCAAGGACGCCGCTGCCGACTTTTCCAATCTCGATCTTTCCGGCGCGGATCTTTCCGGTCTCGATCTGGACGGCGCCGACTTCTTTTCATCCAAACTTTCGGGCGCCAAGTTGAAGGGCGCCCGCCTTGCGTCCACGAATTTCACGCGCAGCGACGTGCAAAACGCGGACTTTTCCGGCGCCAATCTCCGCGGCGCGACATTCTATGCCGCGCTGCTCGACGGCGCCGACTTCACGGGCGCCGATATGACGCGCGCGCGGATTATCGGCGGCGGGCGCGGCGTGAAATTCGTCAAGGCGAAACTCATCGACGCCGATCTTGGAGCCGACCCCGCCAATCAGGGAATGGTTCCCGTGCGCGCCGAACTCCCGGAAGCGAGTTTCGACGGCGCCGATCTGACGCGCGCCAATCTCACTCATGCGGTGCTGAACGCCGCCAACTTTACCGGCGCAATCGTTACGGGCGCGCGCTTCGATTATGCGGTGCTCGACGGCTCCAACTTGACGCTGACGCGATAGCTCCCGGGGAGCTTGCCGGTCTTTCCCGAAATTGTTGGGAAACTATGAAGCAGACCGATCTCCGCCGCTCGATTAGGAACTTGGGCGGCAACATCGCCATGTGGCAACCAGGTCCTGCCCATGATCAATCGAGCATTTGCCGTTGCGGCCATTTGTATGGGCGCCGGCGTCTTTACCACGGGCGCTTCCTTGGCGGCGGATCAGCTGCGCGGGCAATATCTCGTGGAGGCGCTGGCGGCCTGCGACAATTGTCACACGCCGCGCGGTCCCAATGGCTACGACCTATCCGCGCGCTTTTCCGGCGGCTCGCAGACTTTCACCGGCAAAGACTATATCGCGCGCGGCTCCAATATCACGCCCGACAAGGAGACAGGGGTTGGCGGATGGTCCGACGATGCGGTCAGTGCAGCCATCGTCGCCGGAGTCGGCGATGACGGGCAGCTTGCGCCCGCCATGCCTTCCGATTCCTACCGCGTGCTGACGGACGCCGATCGCAATGCAATTACCGCCTTCCTGCGAGCGCAATCACCCGTGAAGGCTCAGCCTATGGCGCCGCCGCAGCGGCAAGGTAAGTGGTCTCCCCATCCGGCGCCCGGCGCAGAAGCGGCGTTCGACGAGGCGGCGCTTTCCGAGAAAGTTAAGCGCGGTCTTTATGTCGCGTCGATCGCCCGCTGCCTGGCCTGCCACAGCACGGAGGTCGACGATGCGCCAGACTATGTGAACGGGCTCGGCGCTGGCGGCAAGATCTTCCGAACCCCGGCGGGCGTCGCCGTCGCGTCGAATATTACGCCGCATCCGGAGAAGGGCGTCGGCGCCTGGTCTGATGACGAGATTAAGCGCGCGATCACGCACGGCGTCTCGCGCAAGGGCGAAGCGCTCAAACCGCCCATGTCTAACCTTGCCAAGGCCCACTTCGCCAAGATGTCCCCGGAAGACCTCGACGCGCTGGTCGCCTATCTTCGGACTGTTCCCGCAAAGGAATAGGTCAGTGCGGCTTCTCTACGGCCTTTCGAATGGCGCTCACAAGATCGCCCTCGAAAACAATGGCGGAGCCGTAATGTGTTTCGATATCGAAGGGCCGCGTCCAGTTCATGTCGAGCGACGCGCTATGCAACGCGATCAACCGTCCGTCCTCTGAAAACAGGCCGGAACCCGACCCGCCATAGCCGTCATTGCAATCATGGCGCGCCCGTCGGACATGGCCCTCCGTGGGCTCGTCGATTCGATGGATCGCGCATGCCTCCACTGTCGCGGGAAGACGCGTGTTGGAGTGACCGGCGGGCGAAACCATCGTCACTTTCATCCCCGACCCCGTGGCGACGTCGCTCGTGTCGGGAATGGGCTGCGGCTTGACGTCGTCGGGCGTCGGTTGAATGAGGCGCAGCAGCGCCCAGTCGTCGGTAATGTGCAGACCCTTCGACGCCACCGATGCGCCAATGTGCAAGCTGTCGGGATCGAAATAATAGTCGCTGCCGCCGATGCGGAAGAAGCAATCCGACACGGGGTGCGTCGGAACCAGCTTGCGATCCACGAAATTATGCGCGTTCAAAACAACGAGATCGTGAGCGCCGATGAGCCAGGCGGCCGCGCCGCGCTCCAGCGTGCCGTAATCCGAATAGCACAAGAGCACCCCGGCGCCGGTGTAGCGCGCGGCATCGGCTTCGCTCATGAGACGGCGTCCGTCCCGAGGATAGAGCGCGACCTCGACAATTTGTGCGTTGAGCCGTTCGGAGCCGGCGATGAGAAGCGACAGCAGAAATACGCCTGTCAGGCGACGGATCATCCGATCGGTCATGTTGTTCTTCTTATTGAGACGCCGTTCGGCGAGAGGAAATACCGCGCGCGCGTGCCCGTCAAGGCGTCCAGCCTCCCCTAAGGCGAGCGCCGTTCCGTTGGGAAATACAGGCACAGCAAATGCCATTTTTTCCCGACGCACATTACCGATAAATCGTGAAGACAGACCGCGCGGCGTAAATTTATATGCACTCGGATCGTCTCTCCCATAAAGCGCGGCAAGCGCTCCCAAGGAAGCGACCTTCAACGAACTGAGACAGCTCCAATTACAAAAGATGGAGCGTCTTTACGAGGCGACGCCATCCTTTCAAGAAGCCAAGAACGGCCTTGCAGGACGTCGCAGGAGGACTCGTCTATGAGGAAATTCCTGAATTCCGTTTCCCTGCTGTCGGTCCTGATCGCCGCGCCCATGGGGATGGCGACGATGGCCCAGGCCGAAGACAAGCTCGAGGCGTTGACCAAGAGCGAAGACAACTGGGCGATGCAAGGCAAGAATTACAGCGCCAACCACTACAGCACGCTGACTCAGGTCAATGCGGAGAACGTCAAGAATCTGAAGGTTGCTTGGTCGTTCTCGACAGGCCTGCTCAGCGGCCATGAAGGCTCGCCGATCGTCGTCGACGGCAAGATGTATGTTCATACATCCTTCCCGAACAACACTTTTGCCCTCGATCTCAGCGATCCGACCCGCATCCTGTGGCAGCACAAGCCCAAGCAAAACGCCGCCGCCCGCGCGGTCGCTTGTTGCGACATCGTCAATCGTGGCCTTGCTTATTGGCCGAGCGACGGCAAGACCCCATCCTTGATCGTCAAGACGCTGCTTGACGGCAATGTCGTGGCGCTCAACGCCGAAACCGGTCAGGAATACTGGAAAGTCGAGAACTCCGACTTCAAGGTCGGTTCGACGCTCACCGTCGCCCCGCACATCTACAAGGACATCGTCCTGATCGGCTCTTCGGGCGCCGAGCTCGGCGTGCGTGGCTACATGACCGCCTATGATGTTCGCACCGGCGAGCAGAAGTGGCGCGCCTATGCAACGGGTCCGGATTCCGACGTTCTGATCGGCGACGACTTCAACAAGGCTAATCCGCATTATGGCCAGAAGGGCCTCGGCACGTCGACCTGGGAAGGCGACGCCTGGAAGATCGGCGGCGGCACGAATTGGGGCTGGTTCGCCTATGACCCGGGCACCAACCTCGTATATTACGGCTCTGGCAACCCGGCTCCGTGGAACGAGACCATGCGTCCCGGCGACAACAAGTGGACGATGACCATTTGGGGTCGCGACCTCGAAACCGGCCAGGCTAAGTTCGGCTATCAGAAGACCCCGCACGACGAATGGGATTACGCCGGCATCAACTTCATGATGCTCTCGGAGCAGAAGGATAAGGAAGGCAAGCTGCGCAAGCTGCTGACCCATCCGGACCGCAACGGCATCGTCTATACGCTCGATCGCACCGACGGCACGCTGATCTCCGCCGACAAGATCGACGACACGGTCAACGTCTTCAAGAAAATCGACCTGAAGTCCGGTCTCCCGGTTCGCGATCCGGAATATGGCACGCGTATGGACCACCTGGCCAAGGACGTGTGTCCGTCGGCGATGGGCTATCACAATCAGGGTCTCGACTCCTACGATCCGAAAAAGGAGCTGTTCTTCCTCGGCGTGAATCACATCTGCATGGACTGGGAGCCCTTCATGCTTCCCTACCGCGCGGGTCAGTTCTTTGTCGGCGCGACGCTGAACATGTATCCGGGTCCGAAGGGCGATCGCCAGAAGGGTGAGGGCCTCGGTCAGATCAAGGCCTACAACGCCATCACCGGCCAGTTCAAATGGGAGAAGATGGAGCGCTTTGCGGTTTGGGGCGGCACCGCCGCGACCGCCGGCAACGTCGTTTTCTACGGAACGCTCGACGGGTTCATCAAGGCGCGTCACAGCGATACCGGCGAACTCCTCTGGAAGTTCAAGCTGCCCTCTGGCGTCATCGGTCACCCGATCGTCTACCAGCACAAGGGCGTCGAGTATGTCGCCATCCTCTACGGCGTGGGCGGCTGGCCGGGCGTTGGCCTCGTGTTCGACCTTCAGGATCCGACGGCCGGTCTCGGCGCGGTCGGCGCATTCAAGCAGCTCGCCAATTATACCCAGATGGGCGGCGGCGTGATGGTGTTCTCGCTCAATGGTCAGGGCCCGTACGACGACGTGAATGTCGGCGAATACAAGGCGAACTGATCTCCTCCCCGCTTGAAAGAGCGCTGTGAGAAGATCGCTCGGATGCGCTCATGCGCGTCCGAGCGACGCCCAATAACATAATAGCGAAAGAAAACTGCGATGTTGCGCGTCCGCTCATCCTTCTGGTTTGGCGTCGCTGCCATGACGCTCCTCGGAGTTGCCAATGCGAGCGCCGCTTCTCTCGGCGTTTCCGGCGACGCCGTCAAAGATACCACTCCCGCCGCCGCGCCGGCGCCGGCTGTAGACCCTAATGTGCTGCGCATCTGCGCCGCGAAGAACCAGCCGCCGCTCTCCTTGGAGGACGGTTCTGGGCTGGAAAACAAAATCGGCGTCGCGCTCGCGGACGCCCTGAAGCGCAAGGCGCAATTTGTCTGGTCCGAGAAGCCGGCGATTTACCTCGTGCGCGACTATCTCGACAAGAATCAATGCGACGTGATCGTCGGCCTGGACACGGGCGATCCGCGCGTCGCGACGTCGAAGCCCTATTATCGCACCGGCTATGTCTTCGTGAGCCGGGCAGACCGCGATCTCGACGTCAAGTCCTGGAACGATGCCCGTCTCAAGAAGCTCGGCCACATTGTGGTCGCCTTCGGCTCCCCCGGCGAAGTGCTGTTGAAGGACATGGGCGTCTATGAAGACAACATGGCCTATCTCTACTCGCTGGTGAATTTCAGATCGGCGCGCAATCAATATACGCAAATCGACCCCAGTCGCATGGTCGGCGAGGTCGTGATCGGCGCCGCGGAGATCGCCGTCGGTTTCGCGCCGGATGTCGCGCGCTATGTCAAAGGGTCGACCGTTCCCCTGCGGATGACGTTGATCGAAGACGACGCGGCGAAGAGCAATGGCGAGAAGGTGCCGCAGCGCTTCGATCAATCGGTCGCCGTTCGTCGGGACGACAAGGCGCTGCTGGCCGCGGTTGATGCGGCGCTCGTCGCTGCCAAGCCGAAGATCGAGGAAATCCTCAAGGCGGAAGGCGTGCCCCTTCTGCCGATCAACCCATAAATGTGCGGCGACTACCGGATAGGAAGCAAAAAGTGTTGAATCAGAAGACAAAGGCGACCCGTATCGTCGTCGCCGCGGTTGGGGCCTTCGTGGCGGTTTCCGCAATCGCGCAGACGGCAATCACCTTCCGTAACACCATTACGGGCGAGATTTTGAACTTCAACGACGCGCTGCCGGAAGGCAAGGACACGGCGGCCGTCAAGGAATTCATGACCACGGGCAAAAACCCGTACAATGAGGATGTGAGCTGCCTCAAGCAGGGCGAGCAGACGTTTCTCTCCGCATGTTCTGGCTGCCACGGCCATCTCGGAGAAGGCAAGATCGGTCCCGGGCTCAACGACGCCTATTGGACCTATCCGCAGAACGAGACCGACGAAGGTCTGTTCTCGACGATTTATGGCGGCGCGCAGGCTTCCATGGGGCCGCAGTATCAAAATCTTCAGCTCGACGAGATGCTGAAGGTGATGGCCTGGGTTCGTCATCTCTTCAAGGAAGCGCCGGAGAAGGCGACGTGGCTGTCGGATGATCAGCGCAAGTCTTTCAAGCCTTACGCCGGTCACGAGACTCTGCCGGATAACCCACCCGGCAAGTGTCAGGCCAAGAAGTAAGGCCAGCCAGAAGCGAGTTCCGCCCCCATCGGCCGGAGGCGCAAACAAAGAGGCGCAGGCCTCGCACAAATGGAGGAACCAGGGATGCGTAAGATGCATTTCGCCGCGGCGCTCGCCGTCGGCTTCATGTTCACCGCCGGCGGCGCTCTCGCCTATGACGGCACCAAGTGCAAGGCGCCCGGCAATTGCTGGGAGCCCAAGCCCGGCTTCCCGGACAAGGTCGAGGGTTCGAAATACGATCCCAAGCACGATCCGAAGGAGCTCGCCAAGCAGGGCGCGTCGGTCCAGGCGATGGAAGAGCGCAACAAGAAGCGGGTCGAGAATTTCAAGAAGACCGGCAAGTGGGAATATGACGTGAGCAAAATCGCTCAGTAAGGTTTCGCCGCGCGGCAACGCGGCGAATATGAAGCGGCCACGATCTGGAATCGATGTTATTCAACAACAGCGCATCGAGTCCTTTCCCGAGATCGTGGCCGCCTTTTTTGTCGAGAGCGTAAGGTCGCGCCTTGAACAAGGTCTCCCAATCCGAGCCTAAGCTCGCCGAATGGCGCGAACGCGCGATCGCCTTCGAGCAGGAAATCCGAAAGGCGGTCGTCGGCCAGGACCGTGTCATCCGCCTTGTCACCATCGGCATCTTCTCGCGCGGCCATGTGATGATCGAAGGCGATGTCGGGGTCGGCAAGACGACCTTGCTGCGCGCCGTGTCTCGCGCCCTGGGCGGCGATTTCGCCCGCATCGAGGGCACGGTCGACATGATGCCGAGCGATATCCTCTATCATACCTATCTTGGCGACGATGGTCGTCCCCGTGTCGACCCGTCCGAGCTTCTACGCCTCGCCGAGACGCTGCCCGTCTTTTTCTTCAACGAGATCAATCGCGCCCGTCCGCAGGTGCATTCGCTGCTCCTGCGTCTGATGGCTGAAAAAAGCGTCACGGCGTTCAATCGGCTCTATCGTTTCCCTTATCTCCAGGTCTTTGCCGACCGCAATATGGTCGAGCGCGAAGAGACCTTCGAACTCCCCGCCGCCGCGCGCGACCGCTTCTTCATGGAAATCTCCATGGCCGCGCCGACGGATCGCGAGGCGAGGCGCAAACTGGTTTTCGACCCCGTCTTCCAGGATGTCGACAGGCTGCTCGAACGCGTCGCGCCGGGCACGGTGGATTACCGCGAGATTGGCGGCGTCGCGGGGATAATCCAGCAGACCGTCAAGGCGAGCGATACCCTCGAGAGCTACGTTCTCAACCTATGGCAGGGCCTGACGCAGCCAGCCTCGGTCGGCATCTCTCTCCCGGATGTCGACGTCTCGACACTCGTCAAAGGCGGGGCCAGTCCGCGCGGCCTCGCGACGCTAGCGCGCGCGGCGCGCGTGCGCGCCTGGCTCGAAGGCCGGGATTACATGACGCCTGACGACGTCAAGGAGGTGTTCTTCGAGGTGATGGCGCATCGCATCTTTGTCGATCCCATTCATGCGCTTCGAGGCGACGAACCGGTGAGACAGCTTTGCCACGCGGTCTTTGACGCCACGCCCGTCCCATGAAGACTCCCGCCGACATCCTGTATCGCCCACGCGGGCGCTTCCGGTCCAATCACGCCGGCCCGCACGGATCGAGCGAAGTCGGCGGCTTCGGCGTGTTCCGCGATCAGGCTCCGTTCCTGCGCTACCCCGACGCCAGACGCATCGATCTGCGCGCCACCTTACGCGACCCCTTTGGCGAGACGCATGTCCGCCGCTTCGAGCAGAGAAGCGCGATCGACGTCTATGCGATTGTCGATCTGTCGGCGTCCATGGGCTTCGTCGGGGCTGTCGATCGCTTCGGTGTCGCAAGCGATATTTGCGCGGCGCTCGCCTTTTCGGCGACGAGGATCGGCGACCGCTTCGGCCTCATCGCGGGCGGCGCCGGATTGCGTGAAGACCTGTTCCTGCCGGCGACGCGATCAAGAAGTGCGGCGATGTGCGCCGTCAAGCGCTTGGAGAGTATAAGGCCCGTCAGCGCCCACGCCGAAAGCCTCGTTGGCGCAGCAAAGCGTCTCGGCGCCGCTCGAAAGCTCGTCCTTCTGATATCCGACTTTCGCTGGCCCCAAACATTGATCGCTAGGGTCTTCGAGTCGTTCGCCCTTCACGACGTTCTGCCTGTCGTCCTCGTCGATTCCGTCGAGCTTTCTCCGCCGCGTTGGGGGCTGCTCGAATTGCATGACCCGGAGACCGCCCGTCGGCGTTTGATCGTCATGCGGCCAGCCTTGCGCGAAAAGTGGGTAGAGGCGGAGGCCAAGCGTCGTAAGGAATTGATCGAGATAGCGGCGGGACGAGTGCGGCCGCCGATTTTCGTCGAAGATCGCTTCGACTCCCATTCCCTCAGTTCGCGCCTGATGGCGGCGTGAGGCGCAGGATGCGTTTCGGCCTAATCATCATCCTATGCCTGCTCTGGCAATGTCCTACTAGGGCCGGTGAACCGCGCGTGACAATCCACTCCGCGCGGCCTTTCGGCTATTTCGTCGGCGATATCATTCGCGCGCGCGTCGAGATCACGGCGCCGAGGGATGCGACCCTCGCCGCTGCCTCGCTACCACGCCCCGGGACGCTCAGCGTTTCTTTGGATCTTAAGGCCGTCGACGTTCACGCGACGACGATCGGGCAAGAGAAGCGCTGGGACCTCGATCTCGTCTATCAAAATTTCTATGTCGCGCTCGATGTGCGCAATATCGAAATCCCGGGTTTCGACGTACGGTTCGGGGACGAAACAATTCGGGTGCCGGCATGGCGCGTCGGTGTCGCGCCCTTGCGCGAAATCGCCCCGATGAAACAAGACCGTCCCGACGATTATCTGCGCCCGGATGCGCCAGTGATTTTCGCCGAGGAGACGCAACCCAAGCGCTTCGCGATCGCCTTCGGGGCGCTTTGCGCCCTCGCGCTGGGCGCCGTCGCGCGGGATCGCGCCTGGCCGCCTTTCCAGAAAAGGCGCGCGCGCATCTTCAACACGCTGGCCAGAGAGCTCGCATCCAAGTCGCATGGGGGAATCGATGCTCTTCCCGCAGCCATGCAAAGCGTGCATCGAACGATCGATTCCGCCAATGGCGGTGCGCTGCTCGCCGCGGATATCCCAGTCTTCTTGGTGCGCCGTCCAGAATTCGCGTCATTGAAGCCGTCTTTCGAGCGCTTCTTCGCCGCATCGCGCGACGCCTTCTTTTCGATAGGCCCAGGGGACGGCTACGAATTCGAAGATCTGCTTGATTTCGTCAAGGCCCTCGCGCGGCTGGAGCGCGCAAAATGACGTTGACGTTCTTCAGTTTCGATCACCCCGAGCTGTTACTGCTCGCGCCAGTCGCCGTCGCGCCCTTGCTGCGATCCGCATTGCGCGGGTCGACGATCACGTCCTTGGATTGCGCTCCGCAAGACAGCCTGTCCAGCCTCGTCGCCATTGCGCTGAAATTTCTTGGCGTGGCGGCTCTTCTTTGCAGCCTCTTGGGAGCGGCCGGGCCGTTCTTCCCCGGTGAGGAAGTCGAGCGCCTCGCCGAGGGCGCGCAGATCGTCATGCTGATCGACCGTAGCGGCAGCATGAACGAGACCTTCGCTGGGAGGAACCCGTCGGGTGGCGAAGAATCCAAGGCGGCGGCCGCCAAGCGCATCCTGAAAGCCTTTGTCGACAGCCGCCGGCGCGATCTCGTCGGCGTCGCGGCCTTTTCGACGTCGCCCATGCTGGTCACGCCCCTTTCCGATCACCCCGATGCGACCAAGGCGGCGATCGACGCGATAGATCGTCCGGGCCTCGACTACACAAATATTGCGCGTGGCCTCGCAATGGCGCTGTCGATGTTTCGCGCGAGCGACGCCGATCATTCGCGCGCCATCCTACTCATCTCCGACGGCGCCGGCGTGATCGATCCGAAGATCCAGGACGATCTGCGCGCGGATTTCAGAAAGACCCGCGTCAATCTCTATTGGCTCTTCCTGCGCACGGAAGGCAGCCGAGGGATTTACGCAGCGCCGGACGGCGACGCCGAGTCCCCGCAAGCGGCGCCGGAACGGCATCTCGATCTTTACTTCAAATCGCTCGGCGTGCCCTATCGCGCCTTTGAGGCGGAAGGGCCTAAGGCGACAGAGGACGCGCTTCGGCAGATCGATCGGCTCGAACGCCGACCCATGCGCTATTTCGAGAAGCTGCCCCGGCGCGATCTCAGCAGCGTGCCTTTTGCTGTCGCACTGTTTTCGGTGTGCCTGCTTTTCCTAGCCAAGCTGGCGGAGGCGCCCCTTTGTCCCGCGAGAGGCGCGCGATGATCGGTCATTTGCCCAAGGCAATCGTCCGTTTTTGGCGGGCGCAGCGCTCCATGGCTCTCGTCGCGGCTGCCTTCGGCCTAGCCTTTGCCACGGTCTTCGAGGGCGTCGAGTGGCGACGCGCGGTTGCTTCAAATGACATGATCGAGGTGCTCCGCGCCGGGCGAGACGTCCCCGTCGATCGCGACGCACAGCCCGAGGAACTGTTCGCGCGAATCGCCTTTCTGGCGAAGCGCGATCGTCTCGATCAAGCGCGCGGCTTCCTCGAAGCGTTGGATCGAAGCGGGGACGCGCCGATGCGTGCGCGCGCCCATTATCTTATCGCAAATGCGCTGCTTCGAACGGCGCTGGAGCATATCGAGAAATCCGAGCTCGAAGCCGCTGGCCCCTTCGTCAATCTTTCGAAACGAGAATACCGCCGCGCACTCCAGCTCGACCCGGAATTTTGGGACGCGAAATTCAATATCGACGTGGCGGCGCGGCTCGTGCGGGATTTCCCGGATTTCGAGCGAAAGAGCGGCGACGAACTCAGCGCGGATCCGAAGAAGCTCTGGACCGACATTCCGGGCAAGCCGAAGGGTCTGCCGTGATGCGTCCAATTCTGCGCGAACCTCGCCTGATCTTGCTGGCGTCAGCAGCGGCGCTTCTCCTGGCGACCTTTATTGCGCCGACATTGCGGGTGACGCGACCGGGTTACGATCTTCTTGCGATCGTCGACATTACCGGCAGCATGAATGTTCGCGACTACATTGCCGGCGGAAAACCGATCAGCCGGCTTGAAAGGGTCAAGGCGGCGTTACGGGGGTTGATTGTCGCGCTGCCTTGTCCGTCGCGCGTCGCGCTCGGCGTCTTCACCGAGCGGCGCCCTTTCCTGCTCTTCGAGCCAATCGACGCATGCGCTGATTTCTCGCCCCTCGAAGCGGCGATAGGAGCGATCGACTGGCGCATGGCCTGGGAGGGCGATAGCCGGATTTCGGCGGGGTTGTTCCGCGCCGTCGACATGGCGCGTGAGCTGAAGACGGATCTGCTGTTCTTGACGGACGGCCAGGAGGCGCCGCCCCTGCCGGCCTCGGGCGGGTCAGCTTTCGAAGGGAAAGCCGGCGAGACGCGTGGACTGATCGTCGGCGTCGGCGGCTATGAGCTCTCGCCGATTCCGAAATTCGACGACAGAGGCCGCGAGGTCGGCTTTGTCGCGATCGACGAAGTGCCGCATGAAAGCCGGTTCGGGCTTCCACCCAAGGGAGCCGAAGAGCGCGAAGGCTTCAACGCGCGTAATGCGCCTTTTGGCGCCACGGCGGCCGTCGGCGTGGAGCATCTGTCTTCGGTAAAGGAGGAATATCTCCGCACGCTCTCGGAAAAGACCGGCCTCGGCTATTTCCATCTCGACGACAAGGCGAGCCTTCTGGACGCCTATCGGGCCGCTGGGAGTGAGCACGCCCGCGACGGAGCGCTCGATCTTCGCCCCTATCTCGGCGTCTTCTCCGCGGCTTGTCTGTTCGCGGCCTTCTCCATCAGTCCGCTTTTGGAACGCATCGCGGATAAGCGGCGCTCCACCCGCTTCGCCTGGAAACAACAATGAGGGAGTCTCAAATGAGAAGAACATTATCGCTGCTGGCCTTCTTGCTCGCCGCGCCTGCCCTTGCGCATGGGCCGACGCCGATCAAGGTCGACGAAACGATCGTGATTGCCGCCGACCCCAAAGCCGTCTGGGCCGTGGCCGGGAAATTCGACGGGCTCGCTGCATGGCATCCCGACGTCCAGTCGGTGAAGGCCACGGGGGGCGACGCGGCCGGCGCAGAGCGCGAAGTGACGCTCAAGAAGGGCGGCGTATTGAAAGAAGGCCTCGACGAGTATGACGCCGCCGCGCACAAGCTCGGTTGGCGCATGTCCGATCCCAATCTCGACGCGATGCCCGCGAGTTCCTACTCGCTTTCCTTCTCTGTCGAGCTGGCTGCGGGCGGCGGCAGCCAAGTGAAATGGTACGGGCGTCTTTATCGCGGCGACACCAGCAACGAGCCGCCGGACAATCTGAACGACGATGCTGCGCGTACGGCGATGGCTGCCTATCTCCACAACGGGCTGGAGGGCCTGAAGAAGAAGGTCGAAGGCAAATAGCATGAGGCTGCCCCGCGTCTCGAAAACGGGCGCCGCCCTCGCCGCGTGCCTCCTCTGCGCCGCTTGCGGCAAAGAGGAGCGCGCGAGCGAGGCGAATGACGTGATCGAGATGCAGGAGGAAAAAAGCAGCGAGATCTGGCTACGCGCCAACGAACATGTCGACCCTGCGCTTTGGCTTGCGAGCCGGGAAGCTGGCCGCGAGCATGCAACGAACGATCCTGCCATCGAAAAGATACGCGAGGCGATCATCACGGCGCGCGCCCATTTCCTGGAATCTCACCGCATGCTCGCCAATCGCACGGCGCAGATTGGCAAGATGCTCGCTGAAGATGAGCGTGAGGAGGATTACGCTGGCATTCTGTATGAACTCGCCGAGGTCGCGAAAGCCGCCGGACAAAGGCAGACCTATGGCGAAATCTGCCAGCATTATTTCAATCTGCGTCACAAGGGCTTAACGAGAGAAGAAGCTTTGAATGTGCTCGCCGAGAGGTACAGGACGCAAAAGCAATTCAGATAGGCAGTTTTAGACTAGCCTCATCGCGATTTTGTTTTCGACGGCGATGCGAAGAAGGTCGGCCTTCGACCTGGCGCCAAGCTTGCGCTTCAGTAAGACGCAGTTATTCGCGACCGTCTTGTAGGAGATTTTCAGAATGTGCGCGATCTCGGCCATATCTTTGCCACTGGCGAGGTTACGGAGGATTTCGATCTCCCGACTACTGAGCGCGTCGAGTGGACTCTTCGCCCGGGCCTGATCCGCGAAGGCAAGCTTGAGCGCCAGATTGCTCGAAAGATACCGCTCGCCCGCGCCGACGGATCGGATCGCCTTGACGAAGGCCTTGGGATCCTCGCTCTTTGCAAGATAGCCCCGCGCGCCGCGTTCGATCGCGCGCGCCGCGAAGACCGGATCGTCGTTCATCGTGAAAACGATGATCTTCACGTTGGCGTTTCGCCTCAACAGAAGGCGCAGCAGCTCGAAACCGGAGATGCCGGGAAGGTTGATATCGAGAACCACGACATCCGGCGCCGTCGCCTCATATTTCTCGAGCGCTTCGTCGGCGTTGTGAGCTTCGGACACTTCGATGTCCTTCTGCCCCGAGAGCATGCCTCGGCAGCCCTCGATCACCATCGGATGGTCGTCGACGATAAGAACGCGCATAGGATTTTCTTGTTGTGGACCTCGATCTTTGTTGTGAAAAGCGTGGGCGGAGTCAATGATCTTGTGGCTTCGCAGCCATTCTTTGCGGGCGACAAACGATGATTTCTCTGAAGGCGGGGCTGAGCTGGCTGATTGGCATGGTTCTTCTCGCCACCCTGTTGATCAATCTCGGGATCCAATTAATGCACGCTGGGCCGCGCGTTCGCGCCGAGGCGGGAAGTAATCTGCGACTTGCTCGGGAATTTGTCCTGACAACGATTACAAGTCTTCCCGATGGTGACAACCCAACGCCAGCTCTGCGCAGACTTTATGCGAATCTCGGCAGTCTGCGTCATGTCGACATCAGGATACTCGACCGGGGAGTAGCGCCGCCGGCGCATTGGTCCGCGGACGATCACGTCAACGACGCCGATCCGCCGGCATGGTTCGTCAAGCTGGTCGACGTTCCTCCGCCACGGGTCATTCTCGTGCCGATTCGCGTCCACGAGAGCGAGTATGGCAATGTGGCGATCATATCCAATCCGCTCGACGAATTGGAGGAGGTCTGGTCGGACATGACGTGGCTGGCGTCGATCAGCCTTGTCGTGACGCTTGCGATCATCGTGCTCGTTCTGCTCCTCGTCCGCTATTCCCTGAGGCCTTTCGCGGCATTGCAAGCCGGTTTGGCTGATCTGGAAGCCGGAAAAAGTGGAATACGGATCGCGCCTCGCGGGGCTTCGGAATTTCGAAACATATCAATCGCACTCAACTCGCTGGCGACAACACTCGACCGCGTGCGCAACGAGAATCGTGATCTTGTGAACCAGCTTATCCAAATTCAGGATAGCGAGCGTAAGGAAATAGCTCGAGATCTGCACGACGAGGCGGGGCCGTGCCTCTTTTCAATCCGCGCGGCGGCGGCGTCGCTGCAAGAAGCACTCACGGAAACCTCGCCGGATCATGAGCGACTACGCCAGCTCAGCTCGATTGTGGATCGCGCCTGTGAGGCGCTTCAGTCCTTGTTTCGGGGCCTGCTTGGGCGCTTGCGGCCGAAGGGGCTAACGGAACTCGGACTCGAAGCGGCGCTCAAAAGTCTTTTCGTGTCCTGGTCGCTCGGCCATCCAGAGGTCGATCTACGGTTGATGGCGCCTCATGATTTGTCGTCGCTCGACGAAGCCACCGCCTTTACAGCCTATCGCGTCATTCAGGAGAGCGTGACCAACATTTTCCGACACGCGAGGGCGACTTCGGCTCAAGTATCGGTATCATTCGGATGGGATTCACTTCGCGATGCGGGAGAGGACGAAGCCGAAGACGTTCCGACCTTGACTCTCCTTATCGAGGACAATGGGATTGGCATCGCAGAAGAGCATCGTTCTGGGATGGGTCTCCTTGGCATGCGTGAACGAGTACAGGCGCTTGGCGGCGCGATGAAGGTTGAACGTCGCACCGGAGGCGGCACTCGGGTGACAGTCTCGCTCCCGATCCGCGACGAGGAGGAGGTCAGTGGAGATTAGAGTACTCCCTGGAGATTGTGGGGGGGAGGCTATCAGGAATTTTTGGCATGCGTAGATGGTAGATTTTCTGGCTGTCTGAGCCGCGGTTGGTCGCTATGCTGTATGGTGTCCAATCTGGGGCCTGGTTCAGGAGAAAACAATTATGATTTGGTCGAGCCCAGTGATCGTCGAAGTGTGCGTCGGCATGGAAGTCACGAGCTATTCGTCGGCTGAAATCTGAGACGCCACGCAAGCTATCTCTCGTGCGGCGCAGCTTAGAGCTGCGCCGCGGCGGAGAACTTGTGATGATTGGGAGTAGTCCGGCATGGATCCGGCGCTCACGCGTAGGCCATCTAACAAGACGCCTGGGCCGAATTGTTTCGGTAGAAAGCCAATATCGTTTCGAGAACGAGGTTCGGGTCGCCGCTTTTTGAGAAAAATGCGTAAGCGCCTAATGCGCCGGCGCGCCCCGCAACCAGGGGGTCATCTGTCATACTAAGACAAATGGTTTTCACGTCGTCGCGATCACTCAGCATCTTTTGAGCCAAGTTGAGACCAGACGAATCCCGTAATGCGATGTCGATTACGGCGACATCTGGCGCTTTACTCTTGAATAACGCAAAGCCTGACACAGCATCGGCGGCGTAGTCCAAATCGATGCCGTCATGGCCCGCGAGTAAGGCCTTGAAGCCTAGTTCGATAATCGGAGCGTCATCAACAACGAGCACCTCCTATGACGTGACGAAAGCGCTTCAGCTCTACGCTCTGATCGAGAACGCGACTAACACCCGCGCCCGCTCCTTCGGCACTTTCTTCGAAACAGATTCGATCAACTTCGCGAATTCTACAATCCGAAGATGGTCTCGGTCGGTCCGCCGACCGCCTTCTATGCCGGCATGAAATGGAATTTCGGCGCGGAGCCGAGCGGATGGATGGCCTCGGCCCGCGACCAGCTCGCCCGCGAGCGCGGCGAGGATGCGCCGGCGCCGCGTAGATGGGCCGGCCTCTATGCCGGACTCAACGCCGGCTATGGCTGGGGCGCCACGACGGGCGTCGGCGTGCTCCCCAACGGCCTCGGCGATCGCTTCGCCAGCCTGTGGAATCAAAAGATCCTCGCCGAGGAGCCGGCCGACGACGGCGCGGCCTGGTGGGGCCTCTTCCAGCCGACCGCGCCCGCGATCGCCAATAGCGGCGTCGCCAATGTCAGCCGCAACGGCTTTGTCGGCGGCGGCCAGATCGGCTGGAATTATCAGGACGAGTCGGGCGTCGTCCTCGGCGCGGAGACGGATTTCCAGGGAACGCTCTTCCGCGGCAAGGGCTCCTATAACGGTTCGCTCGTCGAGCGCGCCGGATATATCGACAAGCCGGAGGGCGGCGACCTCGAAAGCCTGCTGATCACGCGCCAGATCGCCGGCGGCGGCAATGTATCGGCTGGAACGGATTGGCTCGGCACCTTCCGCGGAAAGATCGGCTATGCGATCACCGACACGCTGCTCGCCTATGGCACGGGCGGTCTCGCCTATGGCAATGTCCACGCCTCGGCGGTCCACTTCAATACGTCGAACCTTCAGCGCGAAGACGATGTCGGCGTCCTGTCCTGGAATTACACGAATCCCCCAGCCTTCGGCGGCGCCAGCTATTCCGGCGTGCGGGCCGGCTGGTCGGCGGGCGGCGGCGTCGAATGGATGTTCGCCAACAATTGGAGCGCCAAGGCCGAGGGGCTTTATTACAATCTCGGCACGATCGACCTCGTCTCGTCGCCGCTCGCGACGGTTTGCTCCAGCCAGGCGGTGAACAGTTCGCCAGGGGCCTGCGCCAGAGGCCAGGCCGGCGCGAACCGCATTATCGGCGGCGGCCTGCTCTGGGCGTCCAGCCCGGTCTCAAAGGTGCAGTTCGACGGCGTCATGCTGCGCGCCGGCGTCAACTATCACTTCAACTGGGGCTCGAACCTGTTCTGAAGGAAGCTTTCGTTGTGACCCTCGACCAACTGGCGGCCCTGCGGGGCCGCCTCAGATCACTGACAAACCCCCGTCATTTTTGGCGGGGGTTTTTGTTTTGGTTGGGGAGGGGGCGAAGTGGCGGATTTTTCGAGGAGTGAATGGGCCCTCGGGCGTCACGCAAGCCTCGGATCGGCCCTGTTGGCCATGAGCAGGGCGATCTTCTTCATATTCTGCGCGGCGGCGGCGAGCAGGCATTGCCATCGCACGCGCAAGAGACCCCGGAATCTCGCGTAGCGGTGGCCGAAGAGCTGCTTGGCGTCGGCGAAGGAGCGCTCCACCGTTTCCTTGCGCCGCTTGTAGATAAACCTGCCCTCGATGGTGAGCCGATGGGCGTCGACCCGTTCGCGCGCGTCCTGCCAGACGTGGCGGGTGAGGGTGCGCTCGGCCTTGGCGTTGCCGGTGCAAGAGCCCAGCAGCGGGCAGGCGCGGCACGCGGCCGGGTCGGATTTGTAATGCCGGTAGCCCGTGCGATCCGTCGTCGCATAAGCGAGCGCCTGGCCCTGCGGACAGCGATAGACGTCGGCCTCGGGGTCGTATCGAAAGGCGCTTTTGCGCATCATGCCGGGCTTGGGCGGCGTCGGATTGCGATAGCCCGTCACGCCGTAAAGCCCACGATCCTCCAGCCCTTTGGCGATCCCCGCCGTGGCGTAGCCGGCGTCCAGCCCCACCGCGCGCACATTCAGCTCGAAGCGGTCCCGCTGCCGGTCGAGCCGCGCGAGATAGACGATGCTGTCATGCACATTGGCCGGCGTCGCGAAGCTGTCGGTGATGATCCCATGCCGCCCGTCCACCGTGCGGTGGTCGAGATAAAAGAAGCCCTTCGGCTTGCCATCGCGCGCCATATAGCCGCTCTCGGGATCCGTGCGGGACACTTTGGTCTCGACAACGGCGGGCTGGCGCTCCTTCTCCGGCAAGGGCTTCTTGCCGTGCGCGGCGCGGTCTTCGTCGATCGCGGCGTCGAGCGCCGCCCAATAGTCGGCGCGCGACTTCTCGACCACGGCTTTGTCGAACTTGTTCTTGTTGGCGCTCGCCTTCAGATGCGTCGAGTCCGTGTAAAGGACCTTTCCCGACACGAAGCCGTGCGCGATCGCCTGCTCGACAATGCGGTCGAAGATGTCCTGCGCGACGCTCTCGTCCTGATAACGCCGGCGGCGGTTCTGGCTCAGCGTCGAGGCGTCGAAGACCGGATCGGTCAGCTTCAGCCGCAGAAACCAGCGATAGGCGACATTGACCTCGATCTCGCGCACGAGCTGGCGCTCCGAGCGCACGCCGAACAGATAACCGATGAACAGCGCCTTGAACATCAAGGTCGGATCGAGCGGCGGCCGCCCATTGTCCGGGCAATAAAGCCCCGCGACCCGCTCGTGGATGAACGAGAAATCGACCGCCGCCTCGATTTTCCGAAGCAGGTGGTCGGCGGGGACAAGCTGGTCGAGCGTCACCATCTCGATCGCCGTCTGCTCAGGGCCGGGTTTGCGAAGCATGACCCAGTGAATCAAAAACCCCCAGCTTGCGCCAGGGGTTTGTCAGCAGTCTGTGGCGGCCCTGCGGGGCCGCCTTTTTGTCGCGGTGCGACCTGCATTGGCGTTACGGGATTTGTTTCCCTATATGTCAGGCGTTCTTCCCGATTCAGGAGCCTCACATGAACAAGTTGTATTTCGCCGCGGCGCTCGCTGCAGCCGCTTTGATCGCGGGGCCCGTTACGCCCGCGCTGGCCAAGAAACCCGCCCCCGTCGCGGCGCTCGACACCGACAACGACTCCACGGTCGATCTCGCCGAGGTCAAGAAATCGGCGGAAGGGCTGTTCGACAAGCTCGACACCGACAAGGACGGCTCGATCGAGCCGAAGGAGCTGCACGGCCGCCTGTCCAAAAAGGAATTCAAGACCGCCGATCCGGACAATGACGGAACGCTCGACAAGAACGAATATGTCGCCGTCGTCGAGGTTCTTTTCAAAGCGGCCGACCCCGACAATGACGGCACGCTCGACGACAAGGAATTCGGCTCGAAAGAGGGCAAATCGCTGCTGCGCGTCGTTCGCTGACCTCTAGCGCGCGGGACGCTTGATCCCGCGCGCTAAAGCGGCCATTTAGGAGGCATGAAACGCCTCGCCGCCGCTTGTTTTCTCCTGCTCGCCGCCGCGCCCGCCGCGGCGGACGCGCTGAACGTCAAGGTCGGCGTGCTGCGCGAGCCGCATTCGCGCGAAACCCTCTCCATCCTCGACATTCCCGCCGCCGACGACACGCTCGCCGGCGCACTGCTCGGCGTCGCCGACAACAATACAACCGGCAAGTTCACCAATCAGACATTCGAGGCGATCGACGAAAAGCTTGAGGACGCCGCCGACGTGGCTGCGTCGTTCGACGCGTTGATCGACAAGGGCGCGCTGTTCATCATTGCCGATCTTTCCGCGGACCGTTTGCTTGCGGCCAGCGAGCGCGCCGAGGCGAAAGGGGCGATCCTTCTCAACGTCTCGGCGCCCGACGAACGCCTGCGGGAGGAAGACTGCCGCGCCAATATCATCCATGTCGCGCCCTCGCGCGCCATGCTGGCGGATGGCCTCGCGCAATATCTTATCTGGAAGCAGTGGCGCAAATGGCTGCTGATCAAGGGGTCGCACGAGAAGGACGAACTGCTTGCGCAGGCCTACCGCCGCGCGGCCAAAAAGTTTGGCGCCAAGATAGTCGAAGAGCGCGTCTATGAAGACACGGGCGGCGGACGACGCAGCGATTCCGGCTCCGTGCAGACGCAAAGGCAAATGCCGGTGCTGACACAGAGCGCGTCGGCCTATGATGCGCTCGTCGCCGTGGACGAAAGTGACGTCTTCGCGGGTTATCTTCCCTTCCGAACATGGGATCCGCGCCCCGTCGTGGGCTCCGCAGGCCTGTATCCCACGAGCTGGGATCCCGCGCATGAGCAATGGGGCGCCCATCAATTGCAGAACCGCTTCATGGCAGCGTTTCGACGGTTGATGAATGCGCGCGACAACAATGCCTGGCTCGCCATGCGTATGATCGGCGAAGCGGCGACGCGCACGGGTTCGAATGACTCGACGAAGATCCGCGACTACATCCTCGGCAAGGATTTTTCCGTCGCCGCCTTCAAGGGCGTGAAGCTCACCCTGCGCGCCTGGAATCAGCAATTGCGCCAACCGATTTTGTTATCCGACGGCCGCATGGTGGTTTCGGTTTCTCCTCAAGAAGGATTCTTGCATCAGTTCACGGAATTGGACACGATTGGTCTCGACCAACCGGAGACAAAGTGCCGATTGAAATGATCAGTATATTTGCATGCTCATTGATTGGGCTCCGATGGGTGCCGGTCCAGCGCAGCTGAGATCGTATTGCCAATCATGTCAGCGGCCCGCCGAATAGGGTCGGCGTCGAGATGTGCATATCTCTCTGTTGTAGCTGCTTGCGAGTGACCGAGAAGTTTACCCACTATTGGAAGACCAAGTCCTGCTCCGGCGCCGACGCTTGCAAAGGAATGGCGTAAGTCGTGAATTCTAAGGTTCGGCAGGTTTGCGAGTTTTATCGCCGCCGCCCATGGTTTTTTTAAATCGGTTCTGGGTTGGTCGACGTTCTTGCCGGCAATGACATAAGTCCCTTCCCGCGGGCGCGATGCTAAAATTGCGATTGCAGGAGCGCCTAGCACAATTGTTTTCCTGCCTGTTTTCGAATCAGGCAGAAACAGCATTCCTCGTTCAAGATCGACGTTTTCCCACCGCAGGTGCAAAATCTCTCTAAGTCGCGCACCGGAAAAGAGGAGCAGTCGCAATGCAGCGATACCCGAACCATGCCGGCCTTCAAGCTCAAGGCGCCGGAATGCTTCGCCGAGTCGCGCCAATTCATCCGATGACAAAAAGCGCTCACGGCGCGGTTCGGGGTAGCGTTCAATTCCAAGCGCTGGGTTGATGCCGTCGAGCACGAGTCCATGCTTTGCGCCAAAGGAATACATCGAGGCGACGACGGCAAGCACGTGGTTTGCTCGGTAAGGAATATGCTTCAATGAAAGATGCAACCTAGCCAGATCCGTCTTGGTCAGATCGTATGCCTTGCGAGCGCCAAGTTTTGGCAACAGGTACAGCTCAATTGCACTTCGATAGTGGTTCGCCGTTGATCCTTTGCGTTTTGCGTCGACGTGCTCGGCCAAGAAGCGAGCGGCTAATTCCCGGACGGTTAGCGCTTGCCTATTTGTCAGGCGCGCTTCAGCTGGGTCCTGGCCGCAATCGACTGAAGCGAGGAACCCTTTGGTGAGTCCGCGCGCGACGTCTGGAGTGAGTGGACCGTAGCGGCCTACCGACAAAAAGCGCTTCCTGCCGTTGGAGCGATATCGGATGAGGAAACTTTTTGTGCCGGACGGCTCGACTCGGAGCCCAAATCCTTTGAGCTCAGTGTCCCAAACGATGTATCGTTCGAGCGAAGGCGCTGCCGCATCGACAATCCTCTTAGTGAGTCGACCAGTCCGTGTTGATGACATGGCGTCCCCTCTCGGTGACCAAATGGTGACCAGCTGAAAGGAAATCATCGGAGGTCGCGGAGTGCAATAGGGAAGACAAATCTTATTGATTCAATTGATAAAATCGTGAAATAGCGTGGATTGGGATACGGTAGCGAAAGCGGTGGGCTGAAATTCGTAATGATGGGGTCGGGGGTTCGAATCCCTCTTGCGCACCATAGAAATCAATTAGTTACGTATTTCGTGCCATTCTTTGTCGCTCGCCGGTGACCAGATGATGACCGCAGAGCGCCAATCAGGGCGGCCATCGGCGCCGCCGTCTATTACGCGACATACGCCTCGCCGCGGAGTTGAGCGTGGAGCTTCAAACAAAAAAAGCGATTGTGAACACGAATTGCCGAGCTGCGACATCGAGCGCCGGTTCGCGGGCAAAAATTTAATACGAGAGGTCTTTCGATTGGCTTCCCTGACGATTGTCCGCGCATCGGCATAAAATCAATTGGGAAGCTAATTGCTCTGGCGACGACGCTCGACCGCGTGCGGCAAGAGAACCGTAATCTCGTCAACGAACTCATCGAGATTCAGGACCGCGAGCGGCCGCAATTTTCGTTCACGCTGTCTCGACCTTACGAGAAACCATGTCACTTGCGGCCAGACGGCGGGCGACGCCCCGGCGGTCTTGGAGACATCAGCTACTCGGGATCAATTCGGCCTTCACGGCGACATCCCCTTTTCTGCAAGTTCGTCGAGCGCCTGCGGGTTCTTCGACAAGTGAGCGAGATTCATGCCGCGCAACACGTTCGGCGCCTTGGAGAACTGGACGTTTTCATAAGCGACGACTTCGACGCGATTGCCCCAGGGATCGAGGAAATCCAAGAACGGCCCCGGCAAAATTTCGACGCCCGCCTCGGCCAACGCCTTTCGGACTGCATCCTTGTCATCGACGACGAGGCCGAAATGCCGGCCGTCGTCGGCAGGCTGGCGGCGCCCCTTTTGAAGAGCGAGAAACTGGTCGCCGAGGTCGATAAAGGCCATGTCTTCGCTCTTGCCACGAAGCTCGAAATCGAAAATCCGACGATAGAACGCCAATGCTTCCTCGACGTCGCCTACCTCCAGCGCAACGTGGTTGAAGCCCACTGCGCGCGCTCGTCTTCGTCCAGCCATGACGCCCTCGCAAGAGAGAGTTGCACGGGCGTACCTAGGCGTGGGGACCGGGTAGTCGAGCCTTGTGGGCATTATGCAGCGCGCCGAACAGGGTAGGCGTATATGCCGCAAGTCGTGGCGTCCGGCCCAGAGGCAGCCGGCCGGCTGGGGGAACATTGCTCCAAGAGGGATGGTTGTATCGCGGAAGTCCCGGAGGCGTCGGCAATGGACAATCGCGACATTCTGGCAATCGGGACCTCCGCGGGCGGCTTTGAGGCTCTGCGTTACCTAACTAGCCAATTCAACGAGGATTTCGGAGCTTCGGTTCTCATCACCATTCATTTGCCCTCGGACTTCCCGTCCCAGCTCGACCGACTCCTGAGCCGCGCCGGAAGGCTTCCGGCTGCATTTGCGTCGAACAATCAGGAATTCGCCAAGGGACGAATCTATATCGCGCCTCCCGACTATCATCTGCTCGTGGTCGACCACCGGCTCGTGCTCGGCGCCGGCGCACGCGAGAACCATGCGCGCCCGGCGATCGATCCAATGCTTCGCTCTTTGGCCGCCTGCTGCGGGGAGCGCGCGGTCGGGGTTATCCTGACAGGTACGCTGAGCGACGGCGCAGCCGGTCTCTGGGCCCTGAAGGAGTGCGGGGGCCTCACCGTCGTTCAAGATCCCGCGGGCGCAGCATTTCCAGACATGCCCCAGGCTGCGTTGCTGCGGTCGAGCCCCGACCACATCGCGCCCTTGTCCGAAATTCCGGCGCTTCTACAGCGTCTGATTCAACAGCCCAGGGGCGAGCGGAAGGAGGTCCCCGAACGCTTCAAGCTGGAAGTCGAAATCGCCAAAGGCGGGCTCGTCGCTATGGCGGATATGGACCATATTGGCCGGCGGTCGATCTTCTCCTGCCCGGATTGCGGCGGAGCTATGTGGGAAATCACGAACGGGGATCTGGTCCGTTACCGCTGCCACGTGGGCCACGCCTACACGGCGGAGACAATGGACGCCACGATCAATCACGAATTCCAGGACGCGATGGCGATCACTCTCCGGACGCTCAAAGAGCGCCTCGCGCTTGCGCGGCAGCTTGAAATGCAGGCGACAAAAAAGGGTTGGAGCGACGAGGCGAAATCGTGGGGCCGCAAGATCGAGCAGTTAGAGCAGGAAATGGCTGTGATCGCGGCGGCAATCCGGCGAGCCCATGAGATCGCGGCGCGCTATGCGGAGTCCTAGGGCGGCCGAGGAGGAGGCAAGCCAACATACGCGCCACAACTGTTTTGTTCGCGTTTTCTAAAAATCGTATCTTTTATTGTTTTTGCGCTCAGTCGCGCCTCAACGCCATTGGCCTCGAAATAGGGGCTCGGTCGGTTGACGAGAGCGCGCCATGTGAAGCTCGCGAAAAACATCCGCAGTGCCGGGCGTCTCGCGCTCGCCCTCAAGCTCAATCGCGAGCTCTCTCTCCGGATCAAGTCGCGCTCCCACCAGAATAAATTCCGCGCCCTCGTAGTCGAGGAGGCGCTCGTCTTCCGCGGCGAACCGTCTGCCGCGAAATTCCTGTTTCAGCTCCTTGGGGTATTCAGCTTCTTGGTCCTTCTTCAAGCCCGCGCCCGGCGGAGACGGCTTCTCCGGATTTTTGATCGAAAGCGCAAAGCTCGCTCGCGGCGGGATCTTGAGGTCACGCTGAACCGCGCCCGGATGCTCAGGTAATTCCAGTTCATAGGCAAGGTAAGTATTGTCGTGTTCGCGCACGAGAGCGTAAACGCCTTCTCCGGCAGGCCGGACGGGCGGCTCCAAGCGCTCGCCGCGCGTCTTTGTCTGGTAGGCGCCCCCACGCAGTTTCCGCTCGATTTCATCGGCCGTAGCGGCGATCGTCTCCACGAAACCCCAGGTCCGCTCATGCTCAAGGACGTCGGGCAACCGCTTTCGTCCTATCGTCAGCAGCCTGAATTCCTTCTTTCCTTGAGGATGCAAGACAACATGCAGGCGCTGAACGTCCTCGAAGCCCTTGGCCTCGTCCACGTTCACTTTTGGTCTGTAAAGGAAGTAGATGTCGCCTTGCTCGACGATCGCTCGCTTCGGCTTGCTCTGCGCCACTGATCTTGCCCTTGCCTTGCTAACGCGTATCGGCGAGTGCGCCCAAACGCCGATGGCGATCTCAGCCCGTCTCGACCGGCAGGCTTGCCGCTCTCCAGTCCGCTTTGCCTGCCTTGTAGTCGAATACATGAGCGTAGCCCAGGCGATCCAAGTGTTCGGCGGCCTGGGGAGATAGCTGGCACTCGTTGCTGGCGCAATAGACGACTAACGGCGCCTCCTTGTCCGGCAACGCTTTTTGTATTCGGTCATCGAAGGCGGCGTCGAAGGGAATATTGATTGCGCCCGGTAGATGCGCTTCTCGGAAGCTCTTTTCAGGCAGCACCTCTACGATAGAGGCGTTCCTTCGCATGAGGGCTTGAACTTGCTCGCGCGAGATCCGTTGCATGATCGCCTCCGCACGCCAATGACAGACGAGCGAACGCCGTGGCATAAAAATTGTTCCTTTTATGCCTCAAAATCAACGGGCTGGGGCTTGCCCTCTTTAGCGAGGCGCTGACTGGGCGGCGATGCGCTCGTTCGGCGTGGCGGATTTTGGCGATCGCCCTAAGTGTTCCACGACTTTGAACTCCGATGGGGCAAGGCGTTGAGCTTAGGAAATATCAGGCGGAAACTCCTTTCAGAGCCCATTTATCAATGGGCGCGCGGCGCTCTGCCAAAAATCTCCGCTACCGAGCGCGAGGCGATCGAGGCGGGGGACGTATGGTGGGACGCGGAGCTGTTCACCGGCAATCCGGACTGGAAAAAGCTTCTTGATACGCCGCCGGCGCGCCTGAGCCCTGCTGAACAGGCGTTCCTCCTCGGGCCTGTGGAGGAACTGTGCGGGTTGCTCGACGAGTGGAAGATCCAGTTCGAATGGCGCGATCTTCCTGCTAACGTTTGGGACTTCCTGAAGCGGCGAAAATTCTTCGGAATGATTATCCCGACCGAGTACGGCGGCTTGGGGTTTTCAGCCTATGCGCACTCGCAGGTGATCCGAAAGATCAGCACGCGCAGCGTGACCGCCGCCGTCACGGTCATGGTGCCGAATTCGCTTGGGCCGGGAGAGTTGCTGGTCCAGTTCGGGACCGACGAGCAAAAGGCCTACTGGCTTCCCCGCTTGGCGGATGGGCGCGAAATCCCGTGTTTCTGCCTTACCAGCCCGGAAGCAGGCTCTGACGCGGCCTCTATGAGGGATAGCGGCGTTATTGGTTATGGCGAACATAATGGCGCGCGCGTGCTCGGCATGCGGCTGAATTGGCGCAAACGCTACATCACGCTCGGGCCGGTGGCCACGGTGCTCGCGCTTGCCTTCAAGGCCTATGATCCGGATCGGTTGCTCGGCGACGAGCAAGACCTCGGCATCACGATTGCGCTGGCGCCGGCCAACGCGGCGGGAGTCCAGATCGGCCGACGCCACCTGCCTGCGTCTCAAGCCTTTCAGAATGGCCCGAACGAAGGACGCGACGTGTTCGCGCCGCTCGATTGGGTCATCGGCGGAAAAGAGCAAATCGGCGCCGGTTGGAAGATGACGATGAGCGCTCTCGCCGCCGGGCGGGGAATTTCTCTGCCAAGCCTGGCGGGCGCCGCCACGGCGTTCGGCGGGCGTTCGACCGGCGCTTATGCGCGAATTCGCGAACAGTTCGGCATCCCCATTGGCGACCTCGAGGGCGTGCAAGATCGGCTCGGCCATCTTGCCGCGACGACGTATCGAATCGACGCGGGGCGACGATTGACCTGCGCGGCTTTGGACCACGGTTATAAGCCAGCCGTCATATCCGCGATCATGAAGGCCGACGCCACCGAGCGCATGCGCGAAGCGGTGGAGGAGGCGATGGATCTCCATGGCGGAAAAGCGGTCATGGACGGACCGCGGAATTATCTGGGCAATTTACATCGGGCGACGCCCATCGCCGTCACCGTCGAAGGCGCGAATCTATTGACGCGCTGCCTCATTATCTTCGGGCAGGGCGCAATCCGTTGCCATCCCTATCTCCTTGAGGAAATGCGCGCGCTGGCCGATCCGGACAAAGGGATTGAAGCGTTTGATCGGGCGCTCTGGCGCCATGTCGGCCACTTCTTCGCCAATGTCGGCCGCGCCTTTGTCCGAAACTGGAGCGGCGGCCTTATCCACCCGGCGCCGCCGCCGGCAGGACGCATGGTTCGACATTACAACCAGCTATCGCGTCATACAGCGTCTTTCGCGCTGGTTGCCGATTTGGCGCTGATCACGCTCGGCGGCCGGCTGAAACGGAACGAAATGATATCAGCGCGATTGGGGGACGTTCTGTGCGAGCTTTATTTTCTTTCGGCTGTGCTCAAACGTTTCGAAGACGAAGGCCGCAATGAGTCCGATGAGCCGCTCGTCGACTACTGCGTCGCGGCGGGACTCCGTCGGATCGAAACTCTTTTCGCCGAAACGCTCGCCAATCTACCGAACAGGGTCGCTGCGTTAATCGCCCGGGCGATCATCCAGCCATTTGGTCCAAGGCTAATTGGACCCTCCGACGAACTGGCGCGGCGCTGTGCGGCAATCTTGATGCAACCGGGCGAGGCGCGCGATCGGCTTACGGCCGATGTTTTCCGGGGGTGCAGCAACGACGCCGTCGCGCAACTCGAGCTGGCCTTCGACCTCGCCGTTGAAACGGCGCCGCTGCGTCGGAGGCTGCGCGAGGCGAATGTCGATTCCATTGAGGACGGCCTGCGACGCGGCGTGATCGGCCCAAGCGAGGCCGAGAGGCTACGCGCGAAGGATGTCGCCATCTCCAATGTAATCGCAGTTGACGATTTCGATCCTCGCGAGCTGTCGCCGCTCGAAGGAAAGGACGAAGCGCAATGGCGGAGGCGGCACAGCGCTTCCAGCGCAAGAACGGTATGAAACAGCCGGTCTACATCATCGACGGCGCGCGCACGCCCTTTATCAAGGCGCGCGGACGGCCCGGGCCATTCACGCCCGTCGATCTCGCGGTGCAATGCGGCCGGCCGTTGCTGCTGCGCCACCCGACCGCGCCGCCAGCCATCGACCTCGTTATCCTCGGCTGCGTTAACGTGATCGCCGAGGAAGTGAACCCGGCCCGCGTCGCCGCGCTGCGCCTTGGCCTCGGCGAAGAAATGGTGGCGTTCACGGTGCAGATCAATTGCGGCTCCGGCATGCAATCAATCGATACGGCCTATCGCTACATCCAGGACGGGGCCGCCGACGTCATTCTTGCCGGAGGCGCCGAGGCCCTGTCGCATTCGCCGCTTGTCTGGCGGCGTGAGGCGGTCGCTTGGTTTGGCGGGTTCTCAACGGCGAAAACCATCTGGGACAAGGTCAAGCGGATCAGCGAGCTGCGGCCACGTTTCCTGAAGCCCATCATCGGACTGGAGCGAGGGCTGACCGATCCGATCGTGGGTTTGAACATGGGGCAGACAGCCGAGGTTCTTGCGCATCTGTTCGCCATCTCCCGCCAAGACGCGGATCGCTACACGGTGGCGAGCCACAAGCGATTGGCGCATGCCCAGGAAGCGGGCCTGCTCATGGGGGAGGTCGTCCCGATGGCGGACAGGGACGGGAAGCTCTACGAGAAAGACGACGGCGTGCGTCCCGACACCTCGGTGGAGAAGCTGGCCCGCCTTTCGCCGGCTTTTGAAAAGCCGTACGGAAAAGTCACTCCTGGCAATAGCTCGCAGATTACCGACGGCGCCTCCTGGGTGCTGCTCGCTTCGGAGGTCGCCGTCGCGGAGCACAAGCTCGATCCGCTGGCGCGCATCGTGGATTCCGAATGGTCGGCGCTCGACCCTTCGATCATGGGGCTGGCGCCGACTCTTTGCGCGACTGAGCTTCTCGAACGAAACGGTCTTACGCGCGAAAATGTCGACCTTTGGGAGATCAATGAGGCGTTCGCGGCGCAGGTTCTCGCCTGCCTCGCCGCATGGGAAGACGAGCGCTACTGCAAAGACGCGCTGGGCCTCCAAACGACCTTCGGTCGGATCGAGCCCGATCGTCTCAATGTCGACGGCGGGGCCGTCAGTCTCGGCCACCCGGTCGGCGCCAGTGGCAATCGCATCGCGCTGCACCTCGCCAAAACGCTGAAGCGCCTCGGCCTCAAACGCGGCATCGCGACGGAGTGCATCGGCGGCGGGCAGGGCGGAGCCGTGTTGCTCGAAGCGGCCTGAGATGGAGGAACCTGATGGCTGGCAAGGTCTGGTCGGCCCTTCAAGGGCGAGAATTGGAGGTGGGGCCGAGGGTCGAGCCATCCTGGAAAGGTAAGGACTGGCTCCTGAAGCGAGACGCGGACGACGTCGCCTGGCTGATCCTGGACCGCGCCGGCGAGAGCGTAAACACGCTTTCCGAGGCTGTTCTGTCGGAACTTGACGAATGTCTCGGCCAGCTCGAGGCCAGATCGCCGAAGGGGCTTGTCCTGCGGTCTGGCAAGCCCTCCGGCTTCATCGCCGGCGCGGATATCGCCGATTTCCGCGGATTGCGGGACGCGCAGGAATTGAAGGACCGCCTGGGCCGGGCGCAAGCAATCATCAACAGGTTGGACGCCCTCGCAGTTCCAACCGCCGCAGTGATCCATGGGTTTTGCCTCGGCGGCGGACTGGAGCTCGCGCTCGCCTGCGACTATCGAATCGCCCTGAAGAGCGCATCGTTCGGATTTCCGGAAATCAAGCTCGGCCTCCATCCAGGCCTTGGCGGCATGACGCGCGTCACGCGGTTGGTCGATCCCCTGGAAGCCATGACGATGATGCTGACGGGTAGATCAATCTCTGCTCCGAAGGCGAAAGCGTTCGGCCTCGTCGATCTCGTCACCGAGGAGCGTCACGTCCTGGCGGCCGCGAGGGCGGCGATCGACGGCGAAATCAAGCGGTCCGGGAGAGGGCTGAGAGCGCGTGCGCTTTCATTTAAGCCTGCGCGAAAATACGCCGCTGGGAAGATGCGCGCCAAAACTCGAGAGAAAGCGCGGCAGGAGCACTATCCGGCGCCTTACGCGCTCATTGATCTCTGGGAGCGGCGCGGCGGAGGGGCGGATCTGTTCCAAAAGGAGCGCGATTCTTTCGCTAATCTCCTCGTCGGCGATACCGCGCAAAACCTCATCCGCGTCTTCTTCCTGCGGGAGAAGTTGAAGCGGCGTGCGGAGAACAGCTCTGATCTGCATTACGTGCATATCATCGGAGCCGGCGTCATGGGAGGCGATATCGCCGCATGGTGCGCGCTCAAGGGGTTGGGAGTTTCGATCGCCGATCCGGATCATGCCGCTCTCGCCGGGGTCGCGAAGCGAGCGGGCGATCTCTTCTCGCGCCAGCTCGACGCCGCTTCCGAGAGACGTGATGCGCTTGACCGTCTCGTTCTTGATTTCGATAATCTTGGAGTAGAGCGCGCCGACATCGTCATCGAGGCTGTGCCCGAGCGACTCGACATCAAGCATGAGGTGTTGCGGGACATAGAGCCGCGCATGAGGCGCGACGCGGTGTTGGCGACGAACACGTCGAGCATTCCTCTCGAGGATCTGCGCCAGGCGCTCCAGCGGCCCGAGCGCTTTGTCGGTCTGCATTTCTTCAATCCGGTCGCAAGTCTCGAACTGGTTGAACTCGTCCGTCACGATCATTCGAGCAAGGACACGCTTGCCAGGGCAAGCTCTTTCTGCGGGCGCATCGACCGCCTCGCGGCGCCGGTTGCGAGCGCGCCCGGCTTTCTCGTCAACCGCGCGCTCACGCCCTATCTCCTCGAGGCGCTCACCATGTTGGACGAGGGCGTCGGGGCTGAGACCATCGACGAAGCGGCCTTGCGTTTCGGCATGCCCATGGGGCCAGCCGAGGTCGCCGACCGTGTCGGCCTTGATATTTGTGTTGAAGTCGCCGACAGGCTGAGACAATCCGTGAAACTTCTGCCGGAGACGCCGGCCTGGCTGCGCGACATGGTGAAAAGAGGCGAACTGGGACTCAAATCCGGCAAGGGGCTTTACGAATATTCGGCCGGCAAGCCGAAGAAGCGAGACGCCGCGCCAGAGCCCGACGACGCGATGATCGACCGGCTCGTTTTGCCGCTTATAAACGCTTGCGTCGAATGCCTTCGAACGGGAATTGTAGCTGACCAGGATCTTGTCGACGCCGCAATGATCTTTGCAACCGGTTTCGCGCCTTTCCGAGGCGGGCCTTTGCACTATGCCAAAACGCGGGGGCCCGAGGCCGTTGTCGCCGCTTTGCAAGGATTGTCTCAAAAGTACGGTTCTCGATTTACGCCGGATGAGGGGTGGGCGGCTCTGGGCGCAACCACTTGACCATATGTCACGATAATGTCGGCCGGCCCTGTCGACCGCAAGCAAGCGGGATGGTGACGGCTGCAGTCCGCGCCAATGAGGGCGTCTCTGGTGAAATGGCGCGCGATTTGATGATCGGCGCCGTGAAGGTTTGGCGGCGGCGCCGAGTCGCTTTCAACCGACGGCAGCGCGATGGGCAAGCTTAAAATTCGGATCTGATTTCGAGCGCGCCTTGATAGCGCCCTATTGCCCGAGCATTAAATCCTGCTGACAGAAAATTCCGCGCGGCGAGGAGGAGATGTTGCCAGCTAGCACGCTAGCCGGAGACGGAGCATTCCTACGCGCTCGCCGGCTCGGCGGCGCGTCGATAAGCAAACAGGTGGAGGCTGGGCTGATCGACGGCAAAGAACGGAAGAAGGCGGACTGGGCGCTTTTTCTCGACTTTGATGGGACGCTGGTCGACGTCGCGCCCACCCCGGAAACAATTCGAATACCCCTCGATCTGTGCTCTCTGCTTGGTCGTCTTATGCGCGCATTAGACGGCGCTCTTGCGGTCGTTACCGGGCGGTCGGTGACGGATGTAGAGCGTTATCTGGCTTCGTCGCGACTGGTGATCGCCGGCGAACATGGCGCTGAGTTGCGAATTGCGCGGGATCGGTTCGTTTCGACTGTCGCGGCGATGTCGCCCGCCGCCGCCGCCGCAGTTTCCTCCATCAGCGAAAGATTCGACGGCGCCGAAGTCGAGGTCAAAAGAAGTTCAATTGCGGTCCACTACCGAGCGAACCCTGAGGCCGGTCCCGGGATCGAGCGGGAATTGCGCCGCTTGCTGAGCGAGAACTTCAGAGAGTTTGTCCTTTGCCGGGGTCGCAAAGTTTATGAGCTCGTGCCGGCGCATGTTTCCAAAGGCGCGGCAATCGATTCGTTAATGCGCTTTCCGCCGTTTCTCGGCCGTCGGCCGATCATGATTGGCGACGACTTCACAGACGAAGCCGCGTTTCAGTCGGCCGAACTTCACGGCGGCATGGGGCTCAAGGTTGCGGGCGAGCATTTTTCCAAGGACGTCGCCGATTTTAATGAACCGGCGGAAGTCAGGGCCTGGCTTGCCGCTTTCGCCGCCGGCCTCGGGGCATGATTCCGACCCCGTCTCTGAATCTCTCCGTTATTGGAAACGGCGTCATAGCCGCATTGCTCGACCGTTTTGGAAATATTCTTTGGACCTGCTGGCCGCGCATTGACGGCGACCCGGTGTTTTGCGCGCTTGTGGACGGGGATAAGCCGGAAAGCGGATTTTTTTCAGTCGCTTTCGACGAGGAGGCGGAAGCGGAACAGTCCTATGTCCGCAACACCGCCATCGTGCGGACGGTCCTGCGCGCCAAATCGGGCGCTTCATTCCAGATCACTGACTTCGCGCCGCGATTCCGTCAGTATCATCGCGTGTTCAGGCCGCCGATGATCGTGCGCCGGATCGAGCCGCTTGAGGGCCTGTGCCGAATTCGCATTCGGTGCCGGCCCAACATGAATTATGGCGCCGGGGTCGCCGCGGCGGTGCCCGGAAGCAATCATGTCCGCTATATCACGGACTATGGGGCGGTCCGCCTGACCTCCGACGCGCCGGTTACACACATAACGAATGAGACCGGCTTTGTGCTCTCTCATTCAATCGTGCTCATTCTTCACGCCGACGAGGTTCTGGCGGACTCGATTTCGCGCGTCGCACACGAATTTCATCATTACACGGAAGAGCATTGGCGCGACTGGGTGCGCACGCTCAACGTTCCGTTCGAGTGGCAGGAACAGGTCATTCGGGCCGCGATCACGCTTCAGCTTTGCGCCTTCGAGGACACAGGCGGGATTGTCGCGGCCCTAACTACGTCCATTCCGGAGTCACGCGGGACGAAACGCAACTGGGATTACCGCTATTGTTGGATTCGCGACGCCTTTCATACCGTGCATGCTCTCAATCGAGTCGGCGCCACGTTTACGATGGAGCGATTCATTGAATATGTGACGAATGTGATCGCGCTCGAGAAACAGCCGATGCTCAAGCCTGTTTACTCGATCGTGCCGGAACTCGCGATCGACGAGTTCGAGACTTCGGCTTTGGATGGGTTTTTGGGGCATAAGCCGGTGCGCATTGGCAACGCCGCGCGCGACCAGGTCCAGCATGACGTCTATGGCAGCGTGATCCTTGCGGCATCGCAGATGTTCTTTGATGAGAGACTGCCGAAGAAGGGTGATGAAGGGCTTTTCCGGAGACTGGAGCCGTTAGGGATGAGTGCGCTGAGCTGCGCGCTTACGCCAGATGCCGGCATATGGGAATATCGCGGACGCAGGCGCATCCACACCCATTCCGCGGCGATGTGCTGGGTCGCCTGCGACCGTCTTTCTCGCATCGCTTCGAAGCTCGGCCTGCAAGACCGAGCCGCGCAATGGCGCACCTCCGCCGACGGGCTGCGCGAAACGATTCTCACGCGAGCCTGGAACAGTGAACTCGGCTGCTTTGTCGGCTCGCTCGACGGGGATGATTTCGACGCCAGCGTACTGCTGTTGCACGAGCTTGGCATCGTCTCCGCCGTCGATGAGCGATTTGTCTCGACAGTCGAGGAGATCGGACGGCGTCTCTGTCGCGAAGGCTGTTTGCTCCGATATGCGGCTGCAGACGATTTTGGGCCTCCGGCCGTCTCCTTCACAATCTGCACGTTTTGGTATGTTGACGCGCTCGCGGCGATTGGCCGGACGGACGACGCCCGTCAGGTGTTCGAGGGGCTGCTCGCCAAAGTCAATCACGTCGGACTTCTCTCCGAAGATCTCGATCCGACGACGGGCGAGCTATGGGGAAATTTTCCACAAACCTACTCAATGGCGGGTCTCATCGTTTCAGCGATGCGGCTTTCAAAAGGTTGGGAGGACGCTAGGTGAATGACGCGACTAGGGTTGGATGACAAGGGATCGATTTTTCGCGCGCCTCGGAAATTACGCGAAATCGGACAAGCGGTCGCGAGGCATCCAGCCTCGCGGATTTCCGCCATTATCATTATGGCGACCTTCATTCTCGTTACGGCGTTGGCTCCCATTGCCTCAATGATCGTCGAGGGCTGGCTGCGGCAAGATATAGAAATCCGCTCGCGACTCATCTTCCGTTCCATACGCGACCAACTCCTGGCGAATCTCGCAAATCCGAACAGCGATCTCTCCCCTTATCTCGATCGTATGACGGAGGATGAGCGTCTGCTCGCCCTTGGCTACTGCTCCGATAGCGGAACACTGCTCTACGCCACCGCGCAGATGCCCAAATCCGTTTCCTGCAAAGCCATCGGTCGGGGGGAGACGGATATCATTTCAAACGCGGGCTCTCGCGCCCACGTAACTTCGGTCGCTCTGGACGAGCGGGCGACGAGCGGACATTTCCTCGTCGTTCACGACCTTTCGTTCATCGACGAGCGGTCGGGGAAGGCAAAATTTTACACCATCCTGACTTTGACGGCCGCCGCGCTTGGGCTCGGCATGTTGGCTTTGGGCGTTGTCCTCGCCATGAGGCGAAATTGGAAGCGCTCGATTCAGGGCGCCATCGCCGACATCCAGGGCGTTCCGTCGCCAGCGCCTTCGCCGACCGATTTTCTTGTTGATCGAGACTTCCAAAAGCTTCTGACCACGTTGCGTGTCGAAGGCAAATTCGCTGACGGCATTTATGTGGAATGGTCGCCGACGACATTAAGCCAGCTCCTCGATGTGGAACTCCCAAACTCACAGGTGATGACCGTCTCGAATCGTGAGCCGTACATTCATAATTTGGTCGACGGCCGGGCGACATTGCAGATTCCGGCGAGTGGACTGGTCGCGGCGCTCGAACCCGTCATGCGCGCGTGCGGAGGCGTCTGGATCGCGCATGGCAGCGGGACCGCCGATCGCGAAACCGTCGATTCCACAGATCGAATCGCGGTGCCGCCAAACGATCCAGATTACACCTTACGGCGCGTCTGGCTGAGCGAAGGCGAGCGGGACGGCTATTATTACGGCTTCTCCAACGAAGGTCTTTGGCCGCTATGCCACATTGCCTTCGTGCGCCCGAATTTTCGTGAATCCGACTGGGAGCAATATGTCGCCGTCAACGAAAAATTCGCCGACGTCGTGCTTGAAGAAGCCACGTGTGACGATCCGGTCATTCTCGTCCAGGATTACCATTTCGCGTTATTGCCGAGGATGATTCGAGACAGACTGCCCAAGGCGACGGTCATTACATTCTGGCATATTCCGTGGCCGAATTCGGAGACCTTCGGCATCTGCCCTTGGCGCGACGAAATTATCGACGGCCTGCTTGGCAGTACGATCCTGGGTTTTCATACCCAATTCCATTGCAATAATTTTATCGAGGCCGTTGATCGCTTCCTGGAAAGCCGAATCGACAAGGAAAACGCATCGATCACGCTAAAGGGAGACGAGACTCTTATTCGATCCTACCCAATTTCGATAGAATGGCCGCCGAGCGCGCTGTCAATGCAACCGCCGATCGAGGACTGTCGGCAAACGTTACGTCGGAGCCTGGGGCTGCCGGACAACATACGCATTGCCGTGGGCATTGAGCGATTCGACTATACCAAGGGCATTCTCGACCGCATGAAAGCGATTGACGCTTTCCTGATCATGCATCCCGAGTGGAAGGAAAAATTCGCGTTTGTCCAGGCCGCCGCGCCGACACGCACCAAACTTACGGTCTATAGCGCGTTGCAATTGGAGGCGGCTCGCCTCGCGGAGGAAATCAACCAGCGACATGGCCGGAGCGACTGGAAGCCGATTCATCTGGTGGTGCGCCATCATGAACAGAACGAGGTATACAAACTGTTTCGCGCGGCTGACGTCTGCGTGGTCTCCAGTTTGCATGACGGAATGAATCTCGTCGCCAAGGAGTTCGTCGCGGCGCGAGACGACGAGCTTGGCGTTTTAATTCTTTCCAGCTTCGCCGGCGCTTCCCGTGAGCTGTCAGAGGCGTTGATTGTCAATCCCTACGATACCAGCAGCATGGCCAGCGCGATGGACAGGGCCCTGCATATGTCTGAGTCCGAGCAACGTGAGCGCATGCGACTGATGAGGGATCTCGTGCGGCGCCATAATGTTTATGGCTGGGCGGCGCAAATGCTTCTGCAGGCTGCGCGCTTGAGGAAGCAGGAACGCGTTCTGACGGCGGCCGCGCGCTCTGACGGGAGCCCGTAGGTGGTTCCGAACGCCGGACTCGCGCCTTTGCTAAAGCGCGCCGCAGCTGGAGCGCGCTAAACCTTCAGAATCGATCGCCATCCTGCCATCGCGGAAGCGCTCCGGCGCGCTGAATGCTCAGACGATGCCCTCCAATCGGCGCCGGCTGTGTCCTTCTATCTCAAGAGCATTGAATCAAAGAAACACTGGAGCGCCTCGCGCCATCGCGCATTTCTGACGGATATACCACATGTCGCTTTATGAACTGGTCGCAGAAATTAATTTCATCTTGGTAGAGCTCCAGCGATTTCTCGTCGTCCGCGATACAGTCATAAATACTTAGTTTGAGAATGTCGCTGTTAATCTTTCTCAGCTTTTCTCTTTTCTGCCTGACTAATTTCACGAGCCTTATCATGTGCTCCTTTTCCAATTTGCCACGGAGCATTCCAGCAAACCCATTGATATTTCTTAACTCAATTTCAAAGTTAAATTCCTCTCGTGGCATAACCAGGATAGGCGCATCCCCCACAAAAAAATGAGGACAAAAAATACTGAGCGCTTCTTTCTTGGTAAGTTTGTAATCAGGGCTCTTCGTGCTGTAATAAGTGGAGAAATTCCAGATTGAACACTGACGAGCCGGATCGTCAAAAAAATTGCGCAATGAGTGGTAAACTGATCTGGAGCCCGTTCCACCATTACGGAAGATATAAACCGCCATCGCCTTACAAGCCGTCGTTTGCCGAGATATATCGTCCTACGATCAATCTGTCAACTTTTCGCAATGCCTGTCGCCGCGCGTTTCGCTCTCGTCAAAAAGGCTTGAACGCAGCGGCGTTCTTTTTTATCCAGGTGAAACGCACGCGGCATAAATGAATTCGTGCTCGCGTCTAAACGAGCAGGACGGCCGCTGCTCCGATAGGTCCGCAAAAGCGAGATTTCGTTCTGGAAAGCGGCTGGCGTTCCGGTATTCTATCCGTGCGGCGATCACGCGCTCGCAACGGCAAAGCGGGCGAAACCACGAAACTGCGGCATTTCCGTCGCCTCTCAGGCGTTGTGTCGCGTTACGACATAGATACGTCATAAGCTTCATTTGAAGCTCATGAAAAAATCTCATAGAAAAAGTGGCCCAATGACGGGGCGATGCGCGAGACGTGTCGGGGAGGAAGCAATGAATAGACTGCTATTAACGGGTTCAGCGATCGGTCTGTCGCTGGTTGCGTCGACTTCTCTGATTGCCCAAACGTGGAAACTGACGCCCGAGGAGGAGCGGAAGTATCACCCTAAGGCCGCGCCAGAAGCGGAAACGCCCGCGCCGTCCGCCGTACAGGGTTCGACTGTCTGGGTCGCGCCGGGCGGGCCCGCCGGCGCTGCGAATGCTGACGACGAGTTGCTTTCTTTACAGAAGGACCCGAAGCAGTGGGCGTTGCCGACGGGGGATTACTGGAGCCTTCGTCATTCGGGGCTGAAGCAGATTACGTCGGAGAATGTCGGCAAGCTTGCTCCGGCGTGGCAGTTTTCGACGGGCGTGTTGCGCGGGCATGAAGGCGCGCCGCTGGTTCTCAACAATGTGCAGGTGACGGATTCGTCCGGCAAGACGCTGACGACGGACGTGATGTATCTTCACACGCCGTTCCCGAACATTGTCTACGCGCTGGACGCGAAGGACCCGGCGCATCAGATCCTCTGGAAATATGAGCCCAAGCAGGACCCGTCGGTGGTTCCGGTGATGTGCTGCGACACGGTCAATCGCGGCCTGGCTTATGGCGACGGCAAGATCTTCCTGTCGCAGGCGGACACGACGCTGATCGCGCTGGACGCGAAGACCGGCAAGCTGGTCTGGTCGGTGAAGAACGGCGATCCGTCGAAGGGCCAGACGTCGACGGCGGCGCCGCATGTGTTCAAGGACAAGGTGCTGGTTGGCATCGCCGGCGGCGAGTTCGGCGTGCGCGGCCACATCACGGCCTATTCGGTCAAGGACGGCAAGCAGGTGTGGCGCGGCTATTCGATGGGCCCGGACGCCGACACGCTGATCGAGCCGGGCAAGACGACGCATCTTGGCAAGCCGGTCGAGAAGGATTCGGGGATCACGACGTGGGAAGGCAATCAGTGGGAGACGGGCGGCGGCACGACCTGGGGCTGGTATAGCTACGATCCGGAGCTGAACCAGATCTTCTACGGCTCGGGCAACCCCTCGACCTGGAACCCCAATCAGCGTCCGGGCGACAATCGCTGGTCGATGACGCTGTGGTCGCGCGACCTCGACACCGGCAAGGTGAAGTGGGTCTATCAGATGACGCCCCATGACGAATGGGACTATGACGGCATCAACGAGGTGATACTCGCCGACCAGAACATTGGCGGCAAGACGGTGAAGACCGCCGTTCACTTCGACCGCAACGGCTTCGCCTATACGCTGGACCGCACCAATGGCGAGCTGCTGGTGGCGGAGAAATACGATCCGGCGGTGAACTGGGCGACGAAGGTGGATCTGGACAAGTCGTCCAAGACCTATGGGCGCCCGCTGGTGGTCGACAAATATTCGACGCAGCACAATGGCGAGGACACGAACACGCAGAACGTCTGCCCGGCGGCGCTGGGGTCGAAGGACGAGCAGCCGGCGTCCTACGATGCGGCGACGGGGCTGTTCCTGGTTCCGACGAACCATGTCTGCATGGACTATGAGCCGTTCCGCGTGAGCTATACGGCGGGCCAGCCCTATGTCGGCGCGACGCTGGAAATGTTCCCGGCCGGGAAGGTGCTGGGCGACGGGACGAACCATACGGGCAACTTCATCGCCTGGGACGCGAAGACGGGCAAGATCGTCTGGTCGAACAAGGAGCAGTTCTCGGCGTGGGGCGGCGCGGTGTCGACGGATGGCGGCGTGACCTTTTACGGGACGCTTGAGGGCTATCTGAAGGCGGTGGACACGAAGACGGGCAAGGAGCTTTACAAGTATAAGACGCCGTCGGGCATCATCGGCAATGTGATGACCTATGAATCGGGCAGCAAGCAGTATGTGGCGGTTCTGTCGGGCGTCGGCGGCTGGGCGGGCATCGGCCTGGCGGCGGGCCTGTCGAAGTCGAACGAAGGCCTCGGCGCGGTGGGCAACTACGCCTCGCTCGCCAACTACACCGCCCTCGGCGGCGTGCTGACCGTCTTCGCCCTGCCCAACTAAGCAGGACGTAAACGTCGCACATCAAAATACTGGCGCTCGGCGTTCCACCAATTTAAAGGTGACGCCGGGCGTTCGAGAAAATCGGCTACTGTAACGCTCTTACTCATAAGCGGCGCAAACGCGCCTACAATCAGACCGGTCTTGGACTGGCGCTAAAGACGGGCGCGGCAGATCTTTCCGTCCCTCTCGCCGCGTGAAGAACGGTCCTCTAGGTCGCTTGCAATGGCTTCACAAACGACGCGCAGCGCAACCTACCGCAATGGTGTGGTCTTGGATCGCTCCTCATCGGGGCGCGCTTCGTCTCTCAGGCGGGCAGGTACAAGATGTCTCGGTAATCGATTTTCCGCGTCGACAATGTCCGGCTTCAGGGATGGCGCCGCCTGATTTTCACGCGGCCCTTCAAGCCAGGAGGAGTGGGATCGATGCGCCTCGGACAAGGAGTTCGCTGTCCAAGCGATCGAGACGATCGGGTTTTTCGTTGGCATTGAATCTTGAGAACCTTGTCTGAGTTTCTTTCCATCCCGCCTGAAATCGAGAAACTCTCAACGCCGGCGTTGGCGACCCTGTAACTCTTCGATGAGAGAATCGATCGTGACACGATATTACTCAATCGTGGCGTGATGATGTCTTTTTTCCTTGTCTCAGATCCGAAGGCGCCGCCCTCCTCCGACGACGCGTGAGTTCCCGTCGCAATTATATCGCAACACGATATAGCAGAGGTCTCTGAGGCGCGACGGCGTCTGAGGATTCCAGCCTCGCTTGCGAGACCGCCGGGCTATGTCCCTCGGTTGGGTGAATAAACAAAACTGTGGCGCGGTCTTGTGTTTCTGGGAAGGATAGCGGTGGGCGCCGGGCTTCGTTATCAGAATTCATTGCTGCCGGCCTTAAACAGGCTTGTAAATGCACCCTTGATTTTTCTCAGCTCACGGAGATGAAGCAAGGCGAGCCGATTGAGGCAGCGACTTCCGGACGGGGTCATGATAACGAGCGAACGGCGGCGGTCCGCAGGGTCAGTTTTCCGCTTCACTAGTTTTGCCTGGTCAAGCCGAGACACCAGCTCCGCCGCACTATGGTCACGAATGACGAGCTGCTCGGCAAGCTCGCCTATACTGATGTGGCCGCCCCCACGAAAGGTCTTAATGACCAAGAGCGCCTGGTACCACTGCATTGTGATGCCGACGTCGGCCGCGGCCGCCTCGCTAAAGGCGAGAAATTTCCTCAGCGCAAAGCGGAAATTCGCCAAAGCCTCCAGCTCTTTGTCTGTTGGCTGGGCATCCGGCCGGTCTAAACGGTCAGCGATTTCGGGTGGCGTGGTTGTCACGGAGCCCCTCTCGCGGCCCCGGTTGCCTCTGTCTGGGACTCGCTCACTAGGATTAATACCATGCGCTCAAGGGCCATCCGGGTCAATGGGCAACCCCCATTTGGACAGGCCTATCGGCTGAACGACAATCTCGGACATTAGCCGTCCAATGCCCCGACACGGGAGGTGGGCGGTCGAAGGCCGGGCGGGGCTCGCCTCCAAGTCTTTTTCCTGCTCCGTCCTTCCCACAGGTTCGAACCGGGCTGCGGCTTCGTCGGCCAGCTTGACGAGCGCTATCTCGCGCAACGGGCGATTGCGCAACGTTGCATTCGCTTTCGCCATGGCGAGGCGCGTCGCGGCGACACGCCCACAGCGTGCGACAAAATGTCATTTGTATCGTATAACGATATAATATAATCATGGCAGCGCGCCACCGTTTCCGATGACGCCATGAGAACGGATGTAAAAAAGCAACGGGGGCGGCGCGAGTGGTCGCGTGAAGGGACTGATGTGGATTTTCGGCGGGATCGCTGTGATTTTCGCTGTAGTCTCTCTTGCCCCGATCATTTCGCATTTGGGCTGACATCACCGGCGTTCGGCCGCCTCGGCACACCCGGAGAAAGGATCGACATGAGAAGTGTTCGTTCCGCTTTAGCGTTCACTAAGACAGCCCTTAACGTCATAGCCGCTTCTCCGTCGGCTATGGCCAAATGCATCAGGCGAATACCCGAGAGCTTCGTGAACGTCATCGAAAAATTCGCGCAGGGCGGCTCAGCACGTTGACCTGAATGCGTAGGCGATTTCGAAATCGGCCAAGGCGGACGCCAGACATATATAGGAAGGCGGTTGCGCGCAGCGCATCCGCCGCCCGCTTTGTCGCGCTGAGGAAAGGATGATTGAAAAAGTCGACAAACGCCTTGCCCTGCTTCGGGTCCTCTTCTCGCAGAGATGGCATGGACATCAAGACGTGCCTGTGATGCTTATTTGAGAGAGCGAGAAGCGCACATCTCAGGTTTCGCAACACTGGAGATCGCCTATGAGCATCGAAGCGATCATTTTCTTTGTCCTCCTCCTCGACGCGGTAGGAACAAATATCGTGGTCCATTTCGGCGCCGAGTGGTACATGCAACACTTCCGTACCATATCGCGCTGGTTTCCGCCGGCGGAAGGCTGGGCGCTCTATTATCTCGCGCTCGTCCTGTGGATCGGATCGCTTCTCTACCGAGCCGGTAAACTACTTTAGGCGTTGGCTTTTGCTTCTTTCCAAGAACGACGCCATCGTCGCGCAAAATTCGCCTGGTTTCAGGGAAGCGAAATCCTGGCGTTGAGTTCGCCGATCCCTGAGAATGGCGGCGGCACGGGTAAGGTTAAGGAAGGCGAAGGCGTCGCTATGACCAAGCCAGTGAGCGCGAGCGCGATCTTCGAGCAGCTTTGCGCTCTTGGCTTTTCCAACCGCAAAATGAGTCGAAATGCGGCTGACGACGGATGGAGGGTGCGGACGGAGGGCGGCCCGGTCCTGCACATCTATGACACCGGGAGGCTTGTGATCGCCGGCCGTCAATCCCGCATACTGCGCAAGGCCCTTGGACTTACCGGCAAACGTCATTCTGGTTGCACGATCGATCCCGCGTAAGGGCCGGCGCTCGCCGGCGATTTGCTCAAAAAAGGGCCCAGCGTCGGCCGGGCCAGAGAAAAAAGAAACCAAAACGGGTTCTTCGGCATTGTCATGACGTCCGCCCATCAAGAGGCGGACGCAAGGGAGGTTGCCATGGAAAAACTCGAGATGTTGCTCTTTGTTCTTGCGCTGCTAAGCGTCGGCGCGGTCTCTGCTCTGATCCCGTTATAGGCTCCATTGCTACTTTCCTGGCGCAGCCTAAGCCGCACGGTCGGCGCGCGAAACGCGTATTGTGACGCCGGCGCTTCGTCCTCGCCGGGGGAGACGAAACGGCAGGCTCCGGTCGACGCCGCTAGCGCGCCGGGGCCTTTTGTTCTGGCTAGGCGGCGCCGGGCGGCGAGCGAATGAAACGCTGGAGCGCTTTATCAGGCGCGCAACTTGACCGATTTTCAAAGCGCTTTTTTAAATCTTTGATGTCTTGCTGAATTTCGGGGGAAGCTTCGGGCGTTTGCGGCCATGGCTAAACTCAAATTCCACCTTCACGATGAATTCGAGCGTGAGGAGGCTGGGGAGGCCAAACGCAGCCCAAGCGTCGTTCAGATCTATCGTCAGAAGCGGAGCGAAGGCCGATGGCGACTGATTGTCGCCGGCGTATCTCTTATGTTCGTATTCGGTTATGGAGCGACCTATCTGCTCGCCCACTGCATTCGGCTTTTACCTTGGATTCGTGTCTTGCCCATGCTCTTGCGTTGTTAGCTGATAAGGCCGCCTTCTCGCGCTTTGACATGACCGCGGCGCTTCTTAAAACGTCAGGGTAACAATGATCGTATCGGCGTAGAGGCCCGACGAGGGCGTTATTTGAGGCGGAATGCGCCCGTAGACAGGCACCGATTGCGCCAAGCCGGACCCTGTCCCGCTGACAGTGTTTATTCCAGCCGAGTCGCCGAAAGGCTGGGTGCGCGCCGCGTCCCTGTAAAGACCGTAAAAAATATATTCGCCGGCTTTCGTCATCTTGCGTTGCGTGGGGTCTGTCGCCGATGACAGCCCGCCATTCAAGCCGACCGTATATGGGGTGCCATTCGTGCATTGCGGCGATACGGTCGTTCCGCCCTCGACCGCAGCGTTCAATACGCCCAATGTCCCGAAGTTGAGATTGTTGGCCGTGATGGAACAGTTGGGCGCAACGCTCGCCGCGACGTCGAATGTCGTGCTCGCGGTGCTTGTGAGGAGATTGCAACTGACCAGCGAGAGCAAGCCATACTGAATTGTCGCGTCCGATGAGCTGAAATGGCTGGCGTACGATCCTACGGGAACGCTTTGCTGTCCGGCGGAAACCTGACCGTACAGGGTCGCATGCCTGGTGACCGTGCCGATGAAGAGCGGGAAATCTATGACAATTGGGCTCCCGCCGCCCCCCGCCCAGAAGTTGGACCCGACAGGGCTGGTTGCGCCGGGGTCTGAGAACAGACCGTAAGTCATGCTGTTCGCGCCCGATTTCATATATCGAGCGGAAGCGTTTAACGCCCCGCCGCCACCTGGTCCCAGGTTGACGCAGACGCGCAGCGCCACGGACAACAAGGCCGTGCATGTGACGGATATTGTCGATGACGCGTTCGACGCGGCGTTGGCGGTGACGTCGACCGGGCCAAAATCCACGTTCGGAATCGAAACGTTGCATGATTGCGCCCGGGCCGTTGCGTTCACCAACAACCCGCCGCAAATCGCCGCCCATGCGATCAAGCGGGCAAACCGAGTGGCCAACACGTCGCTTGCTCCTTCAGGAAAATGCATCGGTTCCAAAACGCGAAGCCGTCAAGTTGGATTTTCTACTCGCATGTCGCCCTGATCGCATGTCGCTTGCCTTCGCCGGGATTAAAGCGGAAGCTGGCGCGACAATCTCTGCTCCCGAGATTTACGACAATTTCGCTTTCTTCCTCGCTCACGCCTCGCACGAATGCGCGGCCGTCATATCCGACGACGAAGGCTTCGCCGCCTTCCAGTCGCCCGCGGCTGCCGGTTTCGATCGGCTTTCCGGAGGGATCGGTGAGAATCAGCATTGCAGATTTCAAATCCGTGCGAACGCCGAAATCTACGCCGACGCCGCTGCGAAACGCCGGCGCCACGATCTTCTGAGTGTTGCTCGCGACGGCGTCCGGCGGCAGCGTGTTCGGGTCGATTGCAATTTTATTGGGTTGATAGGCGCGTAGGTTCGGAACCATCAATTTGCCGAAGACATTTGTTTTCCCAACGGGGTGATTGTCCTGCAGCACCGTCACGTCGGACGCTCCGGCGTCCACGATGGCGAATGCGTCGTAGACGGTCGGCCCGGGGGCGATCCCCTGGCTCGTCGCGCCGATCGCTCCTTCGAACTGGCCTGTCGTGCTAATCAGGCGGTCTTGCTGGATGGCGTCCATGCGGGCGGTTCCCAGTGAGGTGCGGTACGATAGATTCGCGCCGTTCAGACTGTTCTGCCCGGCGGTCGCCGACAAGGTCCAACCGTAATCGCCGATTTGCGATCCCAGTCCTTTCTGCAGCTGAGCCTTTGCGCCGAGCCGCGTCTTTCCGGTGAGCGGCTCGGGCACGGATTGCGCGCCGATCGTCGCCCTGATTTTTTCTCCGAGCGGAAAAGTCACCCCCACGAACAATCCGCGGTCATGGTTCCCCGCGAAATTCGCATATGCGGTGACAAAAAGGTTCCCGTCATAGGGCAATGGGCGCGAATAGGACGCCGTTATGAGCCGCGTCTCGGAGAGGTTTCGAAGGATCGGCGCGGAGAATGGGAGGCGGGGCGTAATTCTGGCCAGAGCAAGGCTAACGCTGCCGCCGAGACCGTAGACCGGCGCGCCGATTGCAACGCGATCGACGGCGCGCGGCGGAAGGCCGTATACGCCAAAAAAAGATCCGAAGAGATTCGACGCCGCGGCGGGGACCGCCTGCGCGACGAGCGGAAGGGCGTTCGCGTAAAAGGCTGTTCGCGACGCGAGATCCTCATAGTCGCCGATCGCGCGCTGCATGCTAAGATTAAGGTTGACCCCGCTTGGGCTGACATATGAATAGGAGCCGTAAGCTTGGCCGCCGTTCCGGCCGCCGGCGACGGAGCCTGACATGGCGCCCTCGATGCTTCCGAACGGCCCCAAGCTGAAGAGCGCGGCTGCGCCGCCATTGACGACGCCGGCGCCGCCCTCGGCATGCGTCTCGAGCGTCAATGTGTTGCTGAAGCCGTAGCGAAATCCGCCGGACCCGACGAAATGCCCGTCATATTGGTTGGAGCGGAAGGCGTAAAATCGGCGGGAGAAACCTGCTTCCATCGTGTAATCGAAGAGGCCCTCCGCGAGGAGGCGCTGGCCTGAAAACAATGAAAGCTCCGATCGGCGCTCGCGACCGCTCGCATCCCGAATAATCACCTCTGCATTCCCGCCCGACGTCGCAACAGGAAGATTTGTGACGCGAAAAGGCCCTTCCTCTACTTGTTGGGTCATTACTCTCGCGCCGTTCACGAACACTTCCACAGTCGACGGCACCGCCGCGCTGCCTGAAATCGACGGCAGCGGCGCTGTCACGAGATCGGGACGAATGGAGAAGTTCTTCTGTATCTGTGCGCCGCCAAGCCTCACGGGACGCGTCCACTCGAAGCCGCCTGTGACGATGTCTCCCACACGATAGGCTACAAGCCTGCTTTCGTCCACGTAAGTATAGGTGCTGTCGAGACGCAGGCCGCCGGTCTTTTTGAAGCGGAACAGATCGTAATTCGACTGATTGCCGACAATGCCCGTTTGCGTGAATTGGCCTACCGGGCCGGACATTCGCATGTCCAGAGACGCGTTGACTGTGGAGAACCTCGGCGCCAGGTGAGAGATTGAGGAAGATGACGAGGCGAACAGAACATAATTGAGGAGCGCGCCCCAGGATTGCGCCGTTTGTGGCGCCGACGGCCGCTCGCCGCGGCTGTCGTAAGTTTTCGGCACGCGTTGCTCGTCCGAAAGGCTGAAATAGATACGCTGCCTCGGGTAATCGTAGCGATATGCGAGCCCGGATTTTGAAAGGATGATTTCCTCGGATCTGGCGCCAGATCCCCGCGCCCTCACGCCGGCGTCCTCAAGTTCGCCCCGCTGGACCGCCAGTTCGCCGTCCGGCAGCGCGGTGGCCTCGATTATCAGATTCGCGGGGCGTCCGTTGATGAACAGCTCGAGCTGCAATCTCATGCCCGCGACCGAGGGGGCTTGGATGTCGGTGATCGGATCGGCCAGGACGGGCGCTGCGGCAAGGGTCCACGCCAGAGCGTATGCGAGACGGCTGTTATTGCGCGTCAGCGACGCCACTGACCGGGCCATCTTCGGTTACGGCCTTTACGGAACGATCCTTGGAGGCCTTGCCGCGCAACTCCCACAATGCCGAGGAATGGCCCAAAACATAGCCCGCCAATCCTCGCGCGATCGGCTTGCCGGCCAATGAGATATCGCGTAATTGCGCTCTTCGGTCGCCGTCATTGCGCGCGGTGAGGAAAACTTTTCCCTGTCTGTGCGCGAGGGACCAGGCCAGGCGCGCCTGCCCCGCTTCGGGAGAATCAAAAAACAGCGGAATCACGTAACGAATCGCCAGCGCAATAACGCCGTTACGTCGCGCCGCGGCGTCCGGCACCTCGTCGACGACAAGGCGGTAAGCCTCTTCTCCCACCACGGGCGCCTGAGCGGCGCGGACGACGCGGATCGTGTAATCCGCGCCAGGATGCACCTCGATCATGGGCGGCGAAGCGACGACGGCGTCGGTAGCCTCGAGAATCTCCTCGCCGTTTTCCTGCCTCCAGGCGAAGACTCGCACCTGTCCGGTAATTGCCTTCTCGCCCATGTTGCGCAGAGTGAGCGCCCCGGCCTGCTGCGGAGAAAAGATCTCGAGCTTTGTGGGAGAGACGCTCAGGGAAGCAGCCATAGCGCCGGTCAAGAGCCAGAAGGACAGGGTTGCCGCCGTCACGACGGTTGCAGCATGGGACATGAGGAACCACCAGACAAAACGACGCGCATGCTTGCCGGTAGGTCGCAAGCGCCTGATTGTTTCGGTCTTCTCTAGTTGATTGGATCAGAAAGTGACGGTTACAGTCACAGTGTCGGAATACGCGCCCGTCGCGGCCGTCGTGATGCTGTAGGGAACCGCGCCCGATGTCGCCGTAGCGGTTATCGTTGCGGCTTGCCCTGTTCCGTCTCCAGTTCCTGAAGCCTTGAAGCTGGTCGGCGGGCTGGCGCCGTCATGCGCAAGCCGGTTCGACGGATCGGAGAACGTCCAACCCGACCCGGCGCCCGTCAGGATGTATTCAATGTAGTTCGCGCCGGTGTCCTTCATATAATGAAAGGGCAGCGCATTTTGCCCGGCGGAGTCGTTGGCGCCCGCAAAGTCCACAGTCCATCCCGTGCCGTTATTGCACGTGATCGTAACGGTGTTCGTTCCGGTGTGGGTTACCTCGGTCAGGGGGCCGATATTGCCGCTGGCGACGACGGTGCAAGAGTTCGAGATGGTCGCCGTCACGTTGAAAGTAGTGCTGGTCGTCAATGCGTCAGCTCTACCTGCAAGAATAACCGCCGCAAATGAAACGATCAGCGCACCCATCGGAATCGATTTCGAATGACGAGCGATTGTCATCTGCTGCTCCCATCGTAGAAAAATCAAAGAGCTGCGCTCCCTCGCCCACAGCGTCTGGAATCGGGGCCGCTCCATGCGGCCGCTTGATAATCGAACTCAATACGCGCGCGGCTCTTTTGGGGCGCCTACAAAGTCGCTTTTAACCAAAGCAGCCACGAATCGAACAATACTCGAACTTTGCCGCCTCTTGCAACTCGAGCGCTAGAAATTTCTCTTTGAGGGAAACATGTTAGCGAAAACTTGGCAAAGCGGTAGCGTCGCAATGCGCTGTCATCAGGCGGCTATGGCGGCGGAGCGGATGGCGCGGGCGTCGATCCGTTTCAATGTGAGACCGAGGCGGTTCGGGTTGCAATTTTCAGTTTCATTGGAGGCGGAAAAAATGATTCTGTCCGCACATGGAGCATTAGCTGAGCGACCAGCCCCGAGTCTTTGGATCTTGTCGATGCGCGCCTTTCCGGCAATGCTGGCGCGTCTACTCTCGGAAGGCTCGGTCATGACTCGCAATCTTCGGCAGGCGACGATACTCGCTCTCGCATGCTGCGGCGTCGCGTCGGGGGCGCTGGCGCAGGAGTCGCCCAAGGATATCATCGCCGCGCATGTGCGCTTGCAAGGCTATAAATGCGACGCGCCGCAGAGCGCGAGGCGCGATGTCAAGGCGTCGCGGCCGGGCGAGGCGGCCTGGCGGATCACCTGCGAAAATGCGCGCTATAAGGTGCGCATGATCCCCGGCATGGCCGACGCGATCGAGCCGTTTTGACCGCGGCCCTGTCACGGACGAATGTAGAGATAGCCGTCGCGCTGTAACTCCGCGAGGCGCACGGTCCCCGCTTCCGTTATCTTAAAGCCCGGCGCCAGGTCCTTCTCCTCGATATTCTGGCCGCGCAGTGCGACGGCGCAAATATAAGGCGACATGCCGCGTTTCAGGAGGCCGGCGAAACGCTCCTGGGTGACGCCGGAACCGTCGCGTCGGAAGGCGCGAACGGCGGGGCCGTGAACGACCAGAGCCAGCGCCACCGGCCCTTTGGCGTTCTCATAATGCACGCGCATATTGTGCAGGACGAAATCCGCCTTTTCGAAATCCGAGAGGTGATAGACGACCCGCATGGGCGTCTCCTCCGCAGCCGCGCGCGCGCCGAAGAAACTCGCCGCCGTCGCCAGGGCGCCGTGGAACATGCCGCGTCTGTCCATCTCTCCCTCCCGCGTCTTCCCGAAAATTATGGCATAGTGCTTTGGGACGAAGAAACAGGGGAGGGCGCGTTGCGGCATTTATATTCTACGCTCGTGATGGGCGCAGCTTTCATGCCGATCGCCGCCGCGGAACCCGCGCGTATCGAGAAGATGATCGCCGAGCAGGGCAAGCTCTGTTTCGCCCGGGTCTACGACGCCGCGCATCTCAAGGCGCATCCGCAGCAAAAGGTCGAGCGCTTCTTTTTCATGATCGGCAAGAACAAGGTCTCGACCTTTTGGGAGGACCCCAATCTGCGCCACAGCGAGGCGAGCCCGAACAAGCACGCCGCGGGCGACGCGCAGGATCCGGAGAACAATTCGACCCATGTCGCCGCGCTCGTGACGTTGCGCGGCATGAAGAAGCCGGAGAACGTCTCGGGCTGGTGCGGCAGGGCGGGGGAGGCAGGCGGAAAAGGCCGTATCGAATGCGGCGGCGAATGCGACCGACACATCGGCGCAATCCGTTCGGACGACGGAACGCATCTTGTTTTGGACGGCGTCGAATGGGGCCTTCTGACGGACGCCGAGGCGGACGAGGCCGCGCAGGCGGCGGCGAAGCTCGGCCCGGACGATCGGAGTTTTCGGCTCGAACAGCGTCCCATCGAGGAATGCATCGCGGAAGCGAACAAGACCAATCCGCCCTATGCGCGTCTCGGCGCGCCCCTGCGGGAGCGGCTGAAGGCGGACGCGCCCTTCTGTTTCGGGCGGGACTATTCGCCGGAACATCTCGCCTCGCACCCCCAGCAAGTCACAGCCTCGATCCGCGTGTCGCGCAATGCGAAGGCCATCGAGGCCGATCGGGCGAAAAACCTCCTGCCCGATTGGCCGGATGGCGCGAGCCTCGCGGCCACCGTGACGACGCGCAAGAACGGCAAGCCGCAGACGCTGTCTTATAGCTGCGCGCCCTATGAGGATCAGTGGGAGTGCACGGCGGCGCTCTGCGACTCCAAGAAGGGCGATTGCACGCCGGCGGAGCGGGATAACGCCAGGGTCGCGGGCTGCGACGGCGACTATTCCCGCGCCATCTATCTGCGTCGCGGCGAGAAGGCGTTCATGATGCTCGGCAATCCGAATATGGGCTTGCCGCTCGAACCCTATTGCGGACCCGACAGGAAGACCGTCAGCGACGACAAGGTTTACCGGCTGGAGCCCATGCTGCTTTCGGCCTGCGAGGGCGGATAGCGGGGCGGGCTCGCGCCCCGCCGTCGGGCCCGATTACTTCACGGACTGGAACTGCTCCAGGGCCTGTTCCGCCTGTTCGGTCGCCTTGGCGATGCGCTTGTCGTAGCTCGTGCCCTTGGCGAGCTTCACCGCCTTGCGCAGGAACTTGATGCCCTTGCGGATCGGGTCGACGGGGGTCTGCCACACGGCGCTGCGCGCACGGTCGATGGCGTCGTCGGCGTGTTCGACGAAGGAGGCCGCCTCTAGCTGCTTGCCGGCGGCGATGGCTTCCTTGGTCTCGGCGATCGCTTCTTCCAGATAATTCGGGTCGGCGCAAGCCGGACGCGCGAGGGCGGCGAGGCCGAGGCCGATGCTCAAAGCCGGGATCATCAATCGACGCGACATCATGTGTTCCGCTCCTCAAAGTCCGTTTATCGGGAACTCCACCCATACTGCGCATTTTTGCGCCGCGCTCAACTTTGGCGCGGCCGCCCCGGTCGGACATGATTTGTTCTATGCCCGCGACCGGGCGGCGGCGCTAACCTTGGACAGACCAAGCCCCAGCGGCGGAGGACCGGAGGCAATGAAAATTTTCGTGCTCACGGGCGCGGGCGTTTCCGCCGCAAGCGGGCGCGGGCGTTTCCGCCGCAAGCGGGCTCGGGACGTTCCGCGACAAAAGGGGAACGGGCCTCTGGGCGCGCTTCGATCCCATGAGGCTTGCGACGCCGGAGGCCTTCGCGCACGATCCGGCCGCCGTACACGAATTTTACAATTTTCGACGCCGCAACCTCCTCTCCGCCGCGCCCAACGACGCTCATGCCGCGCTGGCGCGGCTACAGCGGGAGTTGCCGAGGCGCGGCGGCGCGGCGTCGCTCGTTACTCAGAACATCGACGATCTTCACGAGCGCGGAGGCGCCGGGGCCGTCGTGCATATGCATGGGGAATTGCTGAAGTCGCGTTGCGCGGCCTGCGGCGCCATTGGCGAACAGCGCGACGATCTTTCGACGCGGAGCGTCTGTCCGGCCTGCGGCCGCGCAGGGTCGCTGAGGCCCCATGTGGTCTGGTTCGGCGAAACGCCGCTCTTCATGGACGAGATACGCGCCGCGCTTTGCGAGGCGACGCATTTCGTCTCCATCGGCACGTCCGGCTCGGTCTATCCGGCGGCAGGTTTCGTCTCGCGGGCCCGTGCGCTGGGCATACGAACTTGTGAGATCAATCTCGAGCCCTCGGATAACGCCGCCGTCTTCGACGAGACGCGCTATGGCGCGGCAAGCGAAGTCGTTCCCCGCTGGGTCGACGAGTTGCTGGGCGGTTAGATCAGGCCGCGTCCCGGCGAAATCGCCTGGACGCAGCGCTCTCCTCTAGAGGAAGGTCCAGCGCGCGAAGGTCGCGGCCTGGCCAGCGGGGCGGCCCGCAGCGTCCGTGACGTTCCAGATGGTGACGTTGGAGATTTTGAAGCGCCGGCCCGTCGCGCTGATGCGCACGCCCTCATAACCCATGACGAAGCCGTCGCGCGCGGTCTGCTCCAGCAGCCGTTCGCGGGCGTCTCTCACCATGGGCTCCGCGGTCAGGCGCGAGGGCGTCGCGAGAAGCCGGTCCACGCTCAATTCCCACAGCGCCTGCGCAACACGATTGCCGTAGTTGAGGATCGGATCCGCTTCCGCGCCGTGCGACACGACGACGAAAGGCGCCGCGAGCAGGCGCTCGGCCTCCGCTTCGTCGCCGCCGCCCCGCTCGATCAGTTCGCGCCCGGTGCAGTCGCGATGCGAGTTCAGCAGCGCGCCCGAATGCGCGATCCAGCGCATCCAGAGGTCGGCGGGAAGTTCAGCGCTGAAGGTCGACATCGTTCCTCGTAGGGCGGGCGCGCCCTTACGGCTCGGGCGACGCCACATGCGCCTTTAGCACTTCATTCGTCGTCGCGTCGACCTCTTCGAGGACGACTTCGTAGCCCCAGAGCGCGGTGAGATGGCGCAGCACCAGCGCCGCGTCGACGACGTCCAGAATCTTGCCCGCGAAAACGCGATGATGCAGCACGAGCCGCCGCGTCCCCGCCAGATCTACGTCCACGATCTGAATATCGGGCGTGTTGCGGCCGACTTCATAGTCGCTCGCGAGGCTGCGGCGCAGATCGTGATAGCCGCGCTCATTATGGATCGACTGAACCCTGAGCTTCGGCGCATCCGCCTCGTCGACAATGTGAAAGAGCCGCCATTTGCGGATGAGATGCGGGCTGAGAAACTGCGCGATGAAACTGTCGTCCCTGTAATTTGCCCAGACGTCCTTCAGCACCGCCATCTCGTCGCCGGCGCCTGCAATCTCGGGAAACCATTGCCGGTCTTCCTCTGTCGGCTCAAGAACGATGCGCGCAATGTCGTTCATCATGTCGAAGCCCAACGCATAAGGATTGACGCCGCCATAGGACGGGTCGTGCGCGGTGGCCTGACGGATCGCGTTGGTGTGGGATGTCAGAAATTCGAGGAAGCTGCCATCGCTGATACGCCCGCCTTCATGCAGGCTGCTCATGATGCGGTAGTGGCAATAGGTGGCGCAGCCCTCGTTCATTACTTTCGTCTGCTGCTGTGGATAGAAATATTGTGCGATCAGACGAACGATGCGGAGGACTTCCCGCTGCCAGGAAGCGAGCTTCGGCGCGGTCTTCTCCAGGAAATAGAGAATGTTCTCCTGCGGCAGGCGTAGCAAAGCGCGCTGATGGTCGATCGCCTTTTTTGCCGCTTCGCCCGATTTCGGCACCGTGCGCCAGAGGTCGTCGTAAAGCCGCTCGCTCTCCTCGCGCCGCGCGCGATCGCGCTTCTCCTCGTCGAGGAGGCTCATCGGCCGTTTGCGCGGATAGCGATCGACGCCCTGCGGCGCCAGCGCATGCGCCGCGTCGAGCAGGCGCTCGACCTCCGCTTCGCCGTATCGCTCCTCGCAGCTCGCAATGTAATTCTTCGCGTAGGAGAGATAGTCGAGAATGCCGCTCGGGTCGGTCCATTGCCGGAACTGGTAGTTGTTCTTGAAAAAATGGTTGTGGCCGAAGGCGGCGTGCGCGATCACCAGCGCCTGCATGGTCGCGCTGTTTTCCTCCATCACATAGCTGATGCAGGGATCGGCGTTGATGACGATCTCATAGGCGAGGCCCTGAAGCCCCGCGCGATAGACGCCTTCGAATTGGGCGAAGCGCTTGCCAAAGGACCAGTGCCGGTAAAGCTGAGGCATTCCGGTCGAGGAATAGGCGTCGAGCATCTGCTCGGCGGTGATCACCTCGATCTGGTTCGGAAAAGTGTCCAGGCCAAGCTCGTGTTTCGCGACGATCTCGACGGCGTCATATATGTTTTGAAGCGTCTCGAAACTCCAATCCCGGCCTTCGAACAGAAGCGCGCTCATCTCGCTTCCTCCGCGCCGGCGCCGTTGCGGCGGCGGAAGAGCTCCCGAAAAACGGGATAAATATGGTCGCGCCGGGAGACGCGCCGCATCTGGAAGTTTTGCGCCGTCGCCGCGAGCGGGGCGTAAGCGTTCCAGAGCGAACTGCCGCCGACATAGGACAGCGAGTGGCTTTCATTCGTATTGGCGACTTCGAGATACGCGAAATACTGGCACAGCGGCAATATCTTGTCCTGAAGCAGCGCCCGGGTGCGATCATTGTCGCTCATCATATTGTCGCCGTCGGAGGCCTGAGCGCCATAGATGTTCCAGCTCGCGGGATCATAGCGGTCGGCGATGATGCGGTCCATTTCGACCAGCGCCGACGACACCACGGTGCCGCCGGTTTCAGCAGAACGGAAGAACGTCTCCTCGTCCACCTCCTGCGCCTCATCCGTGTGCCGGATGAACACGATCTCGACGCGCTGATAGCGGCGCGTGAGGAAGACGTGAAGAAGCATGAAGAAGCGCTTGGCCAGATCCTTCATATGCTCCGTCATCGATCCGGAGACGTCCATCAGGCAGAACATCACCGCTTGCGCCACGGGCTTGGGGAATCGCTCGAAGCGGCGGTAGCGCAGATCGACGGGATCAAGAAACGGAATGCGCATGCGCCGCGCGCGCGTCCGCAGGACTTCATCCAGAAGCTCCGCCGCCTCGGCGCCTTTGGCGCCGGCGAATTCCTCTTCAAGCCGCTCGACCGTATGCCGGCGCGGCCGCCCCATGGCGATGCGGCGCGCAAGCGACATCTGCATCGTGCGCCCAAGCGAAAGATTGGCGGGGGTGCCGCTCGTCGAATAGCCGGCGCGCCGCGAGCCGAGCTTTTGCGTATCGACAAGGCCACGCTTGGCGAAGTCGGGAAGCTCCAGATCATCCAGAAAGATGCTGAGAAACTCTTCTCGGGTGAGCACGAAGCGGAAAGCGTCCTCCTGCCCATGGCCGCGGCCCGGTTCCGCGCCGCCGCCGCCATTTTCGCCTGTCGGGCGGTCGATGAGATCACCCTCGACAAAGTCGCGGTTGCCCGGCAGCACGAAATCGCGCCGCTCGCCCGGCATGTGCCTGAATAGCGGCTCGCGGGCGCCGTCGGCAGGAACCGTAACCTCCTGCTCGCTTTCCAGGTCCTCGATGGCGCGCTCGCGGCTCGCCTCGCGGACCGCGCGCTCCACCGTGTCCCTGACGCGGCGGAGAAAGCGCTGACGATTTGAGAAGCTTTTACCCCCCGGGTTGAGCCGGCGATCGACGATGCGCATTGCTTCCTTCGCTATCCTTGCGCGCGCGCCGCAGCCCCAGCGTCAGCCTGCCTGCTTCACGCGCATGTACCATTCGACCAGACGGCGGACCTGTCGCTCCGTATAGCCGCGCGCGACCATTCGGTTAACGAACTCCGTGTGCTTGCTCTCGGTTTCCGTGTCTTTTTTAGTCCCGAAACTGATGACGGGCAAAAGGTCTTCGACCTGGGAGAACATCCGCTTCTCGATGACGTCGCGGATCTTCTCATAGCTCGCCCAGGAGGGGTTGCGTCCCTTGTTGGAGGCGCGCCACCGCAAAGCGAATTTCACCACCTCGTTGCGGAAATCCTTGGGATTGGCGATGCCGGCAGGCTTTTCGACCTTGGTCAATTCCTGATTCAACAGTTCCCGATCCAGCATCTGTCCGGTGTCGGGATCCTTGAAGTCCTGGTCCTCTATCCACGCGTCCGCATAATCGATGTAGCGGTCGAAGAGGTTCTGGCCATAGTCTTGATAAGATTCGAGATAGGCTTTTTGAATTTCCTTTCCGATGAACTCGGCGTAGCGCGGCGCAAGCTCGGCCTTGATGAATTCAATGTAGCGTTTCTCCGTCTCGGCCGGCAATTGTTCGCGACGCAGCGCTTGTTCGAGCACATACATTAGATGAACGGGGTCCGCCGCGACTTCGACCGTGTCGTGGTTGAAGGTCGCCGCAAGCACCTTGAAGGCGAAACGGGTCGAAAGACCCGTCATGCCCTCGTCGACGCCGGCCGCCTCGCGATATTCGAGGATGCTGCGCGCGCGCGGGTCGACCTCGCGCAGGCTTTCGCCGTCATAGACGCGCATTTTGGAGAAAAGGTTTGAATTCTCGTGCGGGCTCAGGCGCGAGAGAACGATGAAGCGCGCGAGCATTTCAAGCGTGTTGGGCGCGCAACTCGCCTCCGCGAGCTCCGACTCACGGAGCAGCTTTTCGTATATGCGCTGCTCCTCGGTCACCCGCAGGCAGTAGGGAACCTTGATCACGTAGATACGGTCGATAAAGGCCTCGTTATTGCGGTTGGACTTGAAGCTCTGCCATTCCGCTTCATTGGAATGCGCGAGAACGATGCCCGAGAAAGGAATGGCTCCGATATTTTCCGTGCCGATATAGTTCCCCTCCTGCGTCGCCGTGAGCAGCGGGTGCAGCATCTTGATCGGCGCCTTGAACATTTCGACGAATTCGAGAAGGCCCTGATTGGCCCGGTTCAGGCCTCCCGAGTAATTATAGGCGTCGGGGTCGGCCTGCGCATGGGCCTCCAATTTGCGGATGTCGACCTTGCCGACAAGCGAGGAGATGTCCTGATTGTTTTCGTCCCCGGGCTCCGTTTTGGCGATGGCGATCTGGCGAAGGCGCGACGGCATGATCTTGGCCACGGTGAAGCGCGTAATATCGCCGTTGAATTCGTCGAGACGCTTCAGGCACCAGGGGCTCATGATGACATTGAGCCGCCGGCGCGGAACGCCGTACCGCTCTTCCAGAGCCGACCCCGCTTCGTCGGAATTGAAGAGGCAAAGCGGGCTTTCAAAGACGGGGCTCAGCTCGGCGCCCGCCTTCAGCGCATAGATCGGATTGATCTCCATCAGCGCCTTGAGGCGCTCCGCGAGCGACGACTTTCCGCCGCCGACGGGCCCCAGCAGATAAAGGATCTGCTTGCGCTCCTCGAGCCCCTGCGCCGCATGGCGAAAGAAGCTGACGATGCGCTCGATCGTCTCTTCCATGCCGTAGAATTCCGCGAAAGCCGGATAGACGCGGATCGTGCGATTCATAAAGATGCGGCCGAGCCGCGGATCCCTTGACGTGTCGACAAGCTGGGGTTCGCCGATTGCGTCGAGGATGCGTTCCGCTGCGCTCGCGTAAGTCTTGGGGTCGTCACGGCAAAGCTCGAGATAGGCCTGCAGGGACATTTCGGTCGCCTGGCGGTCTCTGTAAAATTGAACGAAGTCAGCAAAGACGTCGGTGTTCGCCATAGGCAGGGCCTCTTCTCGCGGACGCGGCATCGGCATGTTGCGCGTTCTGATAAGAGGTACCTGAGCAAGCGCGAACTGATTTCAATATGAGGAGCGATAAGACAGAAGGGGGCCAGTCTCGATGGGGTCGACCCTGGCGCTCAAAAGAGGGCGGCGCGGTTCATGCTTTCACAAAAGGCAGCAGCCGATGCCATTTGTGGGGCGCCGCGGCGTCAAGCATGTGCAGCCCCGCCGACTCCGCTTGCGCCCGCAGCACCGAACAGGGTTCAGGAAGGTCGAAGCTCAGAATATGCTCGCGGATCGCGTCACGCTCAGCGTCTTCGAGCGCGACCATGGCCTCGCGCAGATAGTTCGAATAGGCGTCAAGATAATCTGGCAGGCTCTCTCCTTCCTCACGCACGACGTCCGCGAGCAGCAACAAGCCCCCGGGCGCAAGTTTTTGCGATGCGACGCGGAAGAACCCGGCCTTCTGCACGGTCGTTAGATGGTGCAGCGCGAAGCTGACATAAATTAGATCGTGCGGCTCGGCGGCCTCCAATTCGCTCATCAAATCGGTCTGCGTCAGAACAACCGGGCAGGAGAGGCCCGACAGATTTTGCCTCGCGAGCGTGAGCGCGGCTTCGGAGAGGTCCGCGCCGCGGTAGCTCTTCACTGCGAAGCCGTCGAGAAGCGGCGCGAAGGTCGCCGCGTCGCCGCAGCCGAGATCGAGGATCGAGAAGGGCCGCGCGCCGAAACGGTCGCGCAACCCGGCCTTGATCGCCTGACCGATTTCCTGATGGAACATGTAATTGGCGGCCACGACCTTGGCGTAGGTGTCCCACACATGGAAAAAGCGGACCGCGGCGGGCTCGTTCATCGGGAATGGCTCCGGGCAAGGCGAATCTGCCGATTTCCTTAACTCAAGCGTCGGGAACAGCCAATGTCCGACATGCGCTGCGGCGCGAGCGCGGGTCAGGCGATCTTTATCTTGGCGACAGCGACGGCGTCGATCATGATGGCGGCGTAAGACACAGGAGCCCTCATGCTCTCGCGACGCGCCTTCCTTTTGTGCTCCGGAGCCCTCGCCGCTTCGCCGGGACGATCCCTTGCGATGGACGCGGCCCCGACGACTCTCAAGCTGCAACGGCGCGTTATCGAGGTGAACGGCAAGCCGGCTTCCGTTTACGCCGTCGGACGCAGCGACGGCGTCTCGGGCGTCGCGGCGGATGTCGGGTCGCGCTTTCGCGTTCGCGTCGAGAACGAGATTGGCGAGCCGAGCCTCATGCATTGGCACGGCCTCACGCCGCCCTCCGCGCAGGACGGCGTGCCGGGAATTTCGGGTCCGGCGATCCAACCCGGCGGCGCGGCGGAATATGATTTTCCGCTTCCGTTCGGCGGCACTTATTTCATGCATGCGCATTACGGCTTCCAGGAGCAGTCGCTTCTCGCCGCGCCGCTGATCGTGCGCGATCCGAAGCGCTACGCCGAGCGGCAGGAAGTCGTCGTCATGCTCGCCGACTTCAGTTTCAAGGCGCCGCCGGAGATCTACGCCGCGCTCACAGGCGGGAAGGGGCCGGAACATCCGAGGGGCATGGACCGCGACGCCGCCGGCATGGACATGGACATGATGCGGATGGCGGACGACGCAGGTGCGAAGCCGAAGCCGGCCTCGATGGCGACCGCGACGAAGCCGGACCTCAACGACGTCGATTACGACGCTTTTCTCGCCAATGAGCGGACGCTCGCGGATCCGCAGGTCGTGCAGATCGAGAATGGCGGCCGCGTGCTGCTGCGGGTCATCAACAGCGCGGCGATGAGCGCCTTCCATGTCGATCTCGGCGAGAACGAGGCGACGCTCGTCGCGGTCGACGGACAGGACGTCGCGCCGGTTTCGGGGAAGCGGTTTCCGATCGCGGTGGGGCAGCGGCTCGATCTGCTCATGGACGCGCCGAAGGGACCGCGCGCGGTTCCGGTGTTTTTCGTGCTTGAGGGAGAGCCGAGGCGAACCGGAATCATTCTCGCGCCGCCACGCGCGCATATTTCCCTTCTATCGGACAAGGCGCTCGAGGCTTCGCCTGCGCTGGATTTGTCGCTCGAGGCGCAGTTGCGGGCGAGCGTCCCGCTTGCGGCGAGGAAAGCCAACCGCCTCGTGCCGATCGACCTGACCGGCGACATGGCGCGCTATGCGTGGTCGATCAACAAAGTGGCGTGGAACGAGGGCACGCCGCCGTTTGACCTGAAACCCGGCGAGCGGGTCGAATTGGCGATGACAAACCGCACGATGATGTCCCATCCTATGCATCTGCACGGGCATCGCTTCCAGGTCGTCGAGATCGAGGGCAGGCGCTTCGACGGCGCGCTACGCGACACCGTGCTGGTTCCGCCGGGGAAGCGCGTCGTGGTGGCGTTCGACGCCGACAATCCCGGACATTGGGCCTTTCATTGCCATCTGCTCTATCACGCTCAGGCGGGCATGTTCGCAAGCTTCAAATACGGTTGACCGCCCAGCGCCGGGCGCGCCAGGCGGCTGTTGCTTGGCGATCAGTAATAGTAGCGGGGGCGGCGATAGTAGCGCGGGCGCGGCGCCGTGGCCGCGCCGACAAGGGCGCCGCCCGCGGCGCCGATCGCCGCGCCGGCCAGCGTTGGGCCAGCCAGGCCGCCGGAGGCCAGCGCGCCGATTCCCGCGCCCCCAAGGCCGCCGATGATGCCGCCGCCGACAGCCCGCTCGCCGGGCGTGTAGCAGCCGGTGAGCGACAAAGCGGCCGTCAGAGCGGCGGCCGCGAGAAAGGCCTTCTTCGCGGGGCGGCCGAGAGTAATGCTTTGCATGGAGAGAGACCCTCGATTCGATTGATGATTCGCGCCGGGCGTCGCCGCCTTTGGCGTCGTCTCAGGGAGAACCCCAATTTAAGTCGTTACGATGGCGCGTCGCCGGCAAAGTCTGAAACGTGACCACGGCCTTGACCGCCCGGCCACCTACACCCGTTTGGGCTTCGGCGATTCGGCTTCTTTCAGAACCTGGAGGAGATAGGCGCCGTAGCCGCTCTTGGAGAGGCGCTTGGCCGCGTCGCGTATCGCCTCGGCGTCGATCCAGCCCTGGGTGAAGGCGATCTCTTCCAGGCAGGCGACGCGCTGACCCTGCCGTTGCTCGATGGCCTGCACGTATTGAGCGGCCTCCAGCAACGACGCCGGCGTGCCCGTATCGAGCCAGGCGAAGCCGCGGCCGAGCCGCTCGACATTGAGTTTTCCAGCTTCCAGATAAATGCGGTTGAGATCGGTGATCTCGAATTCGCCGCGCGGCGAGGGCTTCAGGGAGGCTGCATATTCCGGCGCGCGCGTGTCGTAGAAATAGAGTCCCGTGACCGCCCAACTGGATTTGGGGTGGACCGGTTTTTCCTCGAGCGAAATGGCTTTCCCGTCCCAATCGAATTCCACGACGCCGTAACGCTCGGGGTCTTTGACGTGATAGGCGAAGACCGTCGCCCCTTCCTCGCGCGCCGAGGCGACGCTGAGGGAGTCGGTGAGGCCGTGACCGTAGAAGATGTTGTCGCCGAGCACCAACGCCGAGTTGTGTCCTTCGACGAAAGGCGCGCCGATCGTGTAGGCCTGCGCAAGGCCGTCCGGGCGAGGCTGTTCGGCGTAGGAAAGCGAAACGCCCCATTGGGCGCCGGACCCCAGCAGACGCTTGAAGGCCGGAAGATCGTCCGGCGTCGAGATGATCAGGATTTCGCGCGCCCCCGCCAGCATAAGCGCGGAGAGCGGATAATAGACCATCGGCTTGTCGTAGACGGGCAGCAATTGCTTGGAGGCCGCCAGGGTCATCGGATGCAGTCTGGTGCCGGAGCCTCCGGCGAGAACGATGCCGCGCATAAAAGTCTCCTCAAGAATGACGAAGCAGCCGCTCCACGCAATAAGCAAGCGACGGCCGCCAATCGGGCAGGGCCACGCCGTAGAGCTGGCGCAGCTTGGAATTGTCGAGACGCGAATTCGCCGGGCGCTTGGCCGGCGTGGGGTAATCGGCCGTCGCGATGCGTTTCACCGACACCGGCGCGCGGCCGCTTCTTTGCGCGAGCGCGAATACCTCTTCGGCGAAATCCGCCCATGTGGCGTCCGCCGCGCCGCTCATGTGAAAGACGCCGCGCAACTCTCGGGAGGGGTCCTTCGTCATGCGCGAGGCGATCGCCAAGACGCCGTCGGCGATGTCGAGCGCCGAGGTCGGATTGCCGCGCTGATCGGCCACGACGCCGACCTCGGAGCGCGTTTCGCCGAGACGCAGCATGGTCTTTACGAAATTCGCGCCGAAAGGGCTGTAGACCCAGGCCGTCCGAAGGATCGCGTGATTGTCGCAGGCCGCTGCGACGCGCCGCTCGCCCTCGAGCTTGGAGCGCCCATAGGCGCCCGTGGGGCCGGTCGCGTCGTCTTCGCGGTAAGGCCGGTCCAATTGGCCGTCGAAGACGTAGTCGGTCGAAATGTGGATAATCGGCGTCCCGAGGCGAGCCGCGCCCTCGGCCACCGCGCCGGCCCCCCGTGCGTTGACGCGAGCGGCGCCTTCTTCGTCGGATTCCGCTTTGTCGACCATCGTATAAGCCGCTGCGTTGACGATCACGTCGGGCCGCAGGGCGTCAAGGGTCCGCGCGACGCCGGGCGGGTCGGAGAGGTCGAACTCGGGGCGGCCCACGGCGATGATCTCCGCCCTGCCCGCGCCGCGCTCGATAAGCGACGCAACGACCTGTCCCTGCTTTCCCGTGACGGCGATCCGCATGCCGGTCACGCGAAAGCGTCGGCGAGATCGTGAAGGCGCGGCCAGCGCTTGTCCTTCTCGGAGAGCAGCGGGCCGCCGGGCGCCACTGGCCACGCAATGCCGAGATCCGGATCGTCGAAAGCAAGCCCGCGATCATTGGGCGCGGAATAGAGCGCCGTGACCTTGTAGAGAACCTCCGTGTCCGGCTCCAAGGTGATGAAGCCATGCGCAAAGCCGATCGGCACGAGAAGCTGGCGCCAGTTTTCAGCGGAAAGCTCCACGGCGACATGTTTGCCGAAGGTCGGCGACGAGCGGCGAATATCGACGGCCACGTCGAGAATGCGTCCGCGCACGACGCGCACCAGCTTGTCCTGCGCAAAGGGAGCGGTCTGGAAGTGCAGGCCGCGCAGCGTGCCGACCGGCGCCGAGAAGGAATGGTTGTCCTGGACGAAAGTGTAGTCGAGCCCGGCGTTTTTCCAGTCCGACTCCTTGTAGACTTCCGAGAAAAAGCCGCGCGCGTCGCCGTGCTTTTTCGGCGTAACGATCTTCACCGCCGGGATTTCGGTGTCTTCAAATTGCATGAGCGTCTCAACCCGTGTCTGTTGTCGTCGCACTGAGCGGATGACGGGAAGTCACCAAACCATTGCGACAAGAATGCGCTGCAAATTCGTGGCAGGCCAAATCTTTTTCGAGGCGCCGGGGCGCCCCGCAAAGCGTAGGTTACGCGATGCGCCCAAGACGTTCGCCGCGATATTTCCCCGAGCGGATCGCCTGCCACCAGGCGGGATTGTCGAGGTACCATTGAACGGTCTTGCGCAATCCTGTTTCGAAAGTCTCCTGCGGCCGCCATCCGAGTTCGCGCTCGATCTTCGAACAATCAATCGCGTAGCGCAGATCATGGCCGGGCCGGTCGGTGACGAAGGTGATGAGATTACGGTAGGAGCCGCCGCCAGATGGGCGCAATTCGTCGAGAATGTCACAAATTGTATGGACGACGTCGATGTTCTTTTTCTCGTTGCGCCCGCCGACATTATACGATTCGCCGACGACGCCCTCGCGCGCGACGAGCATCAGCGCCCCTGCATGGTCGTCGACGAAGAGCCAGTCGCGCACATTCTCCCCGCGGCCGTATACCGGCAGCGGCTTTCCTTCGAGCGCGTTCAGGATCATCAGGGGAATCAGCTTCTCGGGGAAGTGATAGGGGCCGTAATTGTTCGAACAGTTGGTGACGATCGTCGGCAGTCCGTACGTCTCCCGCCATGCGCGCACGAGATGGTCCGATCCCGCCTTCGAGGCGGAATAGGGGGAATTCGGCGAATAGGGCGTATCCTCGCAAAACAGGCCGTCGTCGCCCAGCGTGCCGAAAACTTCGTCGGTTGAAATATGCTGGAAGCGGAAGGTCGCCGCCTTCTCCTTCGACAGCGCACGCCAATATTCGAGTGCGGCGTCGAGAAGCGTAAACGTGCCGACGATATTCGTCTGGATGAAAGCCGCAGGTCCGTCGATCGAGCGATCCACGTGGCTTTCCGCCGCAAGATGCATCAGGACGTCGGGCTGAAAGTCCGCGAGCGCCTTTGCGACGGCCGCTCGGTCGCAAATATCGGCCTGCCGGAAGGAGTAGCGCGGATTTTGGGAGATCGGCGCGAGGGAATCGGGATTCCCTGCATAAGTCAGTTTGTCGAAAACGAGAATCTCATCCAAGGACTTGGCAATGAATCGCCGGGCGACCGCCGATCCGATGAAGCCGGCCCCGCCGGTGATGAGGACGCGCATCAGAACCTCTCAACGTTCAATCGGAAATTCTCTTTATGAGACTGACGGATAACATTCAACTGCGTTACGCGGGAACGCGACCGGCAGATCTCGAAGCCGATCGCTTCCGGGGTTTGGCGCCGACGGCGCGAGCTCAATAAAACCAGGCGAATCAAGGTTTCTGCCCGATGACCACTGCTTGCCAGAACTGGCGCGGGTCGTCCACATAGGCGAAGCACTTGAAATATTTGTCCCAGGCCTCCTTGACATACCTCTCGGGAATGATGGCGTCGCCATAGACTTCGGAGTCGAGCCCTTCGCCGCCCGATGTTGGAATGTAGCAGAATTTATTTTCGTCGAAATCCTGATAAAGCTTTGGAACGACCTCCTTGAACTTCGCGAGTCCCGCGTGCCAGCTCGTTTGAGGCGGCGAAGGAATTTCCAGGATAAAATCGAGAAAGCGACGGGGTTCGGTCGTATAGGCGATCACGCAACCCGAGCGCGCGACGCGATGTAATTCAGCCATCCAGTAATCAGCCAGCTTTTTTGGCAGGTGGCTGAAGACGGAATAGGCGATGATGAGGTGAAATTTGTCATCCTCGAAGGGCAGCGGGCCGTGCGGGTCGATCTTGAAGAAGCTCCCGGGCGTGCCTAGGCCTTTGCAGATGGCGAGCGTTTCTGGCTCGACGTCGACGCCATGAAGCGAATCCGCGTCGATGTCGTTCCAGAGCATGCGCGTGTAGCGGCCCCAGCCGCAGCCGAAATCGAGGGCTTGCGTCTTCGGATGGAGCGGCACGGCGAGCGCTTCCGAATACGCTTTCACGTATTTGTAGAACTTGAAGGCTTCGCGCAGCGCGAGGGCGTCCGCCGATCCGACGAGCTTTCGCTGCAGGTCGGGATGCGGGAAACGCGGCATTTCAACGCCCTGGATTGTGGGCTCGGAGACGCTCCGGATCATAAGGTCGAGCCACTGCTGATCGTCCTGGAGTTTGAAAAGAGCCTTGCCGTTGGGGAGCATTCCTGATGTCGCCTCTTGTTGCTCTTTGCATTGCGCGTCAATAGGGCGCGCCTGCGTCGCCGGCGTTGACGTAGCGGTGGCTCTTGTAGCCCTTGATCGCGAGAAGCGTGGTGAATGTGCGTTCGAATGCGTGAGCGAGCGTGCCGTCGATCGCGCCAAGCTCCGGGCCGAACGCCTCCTCCCCGAGCTCCATCGCGGCGATCTCCTGAAAGGGCGCGACGCGGAACCAGAACATCGTTCCCGCAACGAAGTCCTGGAAGGGCTCGCCAGGCCTTTGAGCGCGTTCGAGCAGCGCCTCCATATTCGCCCTGTTGTCCCGGATGACGTCCGGCGCCGTCGCGGACATGAAAGCTTCCTGCGGCGCGGCGAGCCCGACTCGGGGGTCGCTCTCAAAGGCGTCGAAAACCGCGTTAATGGCCGCTTCATTGACGAGGCCGGCGATCAGGCCCCTGCGCCAGCGGCCGCCGGAAGCAAGATGCAGCGACTTTTTCGCATGAAGCTTGCAGCCGAATCTGTAGCCGAGCTTCTTGGTCGCGCGCAGGGATTCGAGGAAGGGCAGCACGTCGCGGCCGCGGTTCTTGACGATCACGAGACGGGTCGGCTCGATGAGGCTCACGAGCTGCGACGCCGCTTTTGCGCTCCATGTCTCCGGAATCGCGACGATGACGTCGACTTTCCGGGATTTTCGCGCGGTGGAGACGGCGTCGGCCAATTCGTCCAGGAGATCCGAATAGAAGATATGCGCAAAAAGCGCCGTGTCCGAGGTCGGCTTGTTTTTCGCGACCTCGGCGGCGACGGCCTCAAGCTCCTTGCGGTTGGGCAGGACGGGCTCGCGGGAGGCGGCGACGGCCCATAGATAAGCATAGCCGAATTTGCGGTCCGGCTCGAGATAGGTTCCCTCGTCCCATTCGTTCCAGGCGTTCACGAAGACGAGCCGTTCCGAAGGAGCGTTATATTCGCGCGAAAACCGGGTGGCCGCCGAGAGCCAGCGATGGAAATCTTTCGGCGAAGCCTTGTGAAAGACATGGCCACGGCCGTGCTTGCGCGCGACGTTGTCCCAGGCGGTCATGACGCCCGGAAAAAACGCTTTGTCGCGCGTCTTTTCACGCGTTTCTTCGAGAATTTCGATATAAGCGTCGACCGTCTCGCGATAGTCGTAGACGCAGCCGGAGAAGTCCGGGTTGAGCAGGTCGACGTCCGTTGTGATCTCGGGCACCGAAACGCCATGGGGCGGAAACTGGACGAGCGCGTCGAAGCCGATCGAGGCGGGGTCGGAAAAGCCGAAGGCGGTCGTCGCGACGAGATAGAGCCCCGGCAGGCCGGCCGCGGCCGCCTTGCGCCGCCAGATCGCGCCCATCTCCGCAATGTTCTCGATAATGAGCGGGCGGTAGACGACGATGACCGGCTTGCCGTCGACGCGGATATAGCGGGGATCCGCGAGATAGCGGAGAAGATCCTCGAAAACGCGTTCGTGATCCTCTTCCGAGTGGTCCTGCTTCATGAGGACCTCGTGCTCGGCCCCGTCCCATCGTCGCGTCCAGTTCTCGTTCGCCCAGCAAAGGCAGAACGGAAAGTTCAGGCGTTCGTCCCTGCTCGCGAGCAGCGTCTCGAGCGGCCGCTCGAGCAGGCGCTTTCCGCCGAACCAGTAGTAATGAAAGCAAAAGCCCTGGAGGCCGAATTGGCGCGCAAGCTCGAACTGCCGCATCAACGCGTCCGGCAGGCGAAGGTCGTAAAAGCCGAGTTCGCCGGGCAGGCGCGGCTGGTAGTGTCCCTCGAAGTGCGGAACGGCCTTGGACACGTTCGTCCACTCCGTGAAGCCGCGTCCCCACCACTCGTCGTTTTCCGGAAAGGGATGGAATTGCGGGAGGTAGAAGGCGATGATCTTTGCGTCGTCCGGCGAGACGGAGGTCCGGGTGAGGGGGAGGGGAGCGAAGTTCGGATCGCGTCCTCCCGCGGCGATGGACAGGACCTCGCGATATTGGCGCTCAAAGATGTCCTGACCGTCCTCCAGGCTCTTCCGCTTCACGCCAGGCGCCGCTCTGGCGACCGGAACGGAAATCGCCTGCGCGATCTCTCTTTGCCGGACGGACGCGCGGGCGGCGCCGAAAAGGCCGAGCGCCGTGAGCTCCGCGGCGACCCGAATTGGGCCGCGCCTGGTCAAAAAGCGCGGAAGCGAACGGTAGGAGCCGCGCAGCGCCTTGTAGAGGCTCTCGCTCAGCGACAATCGATCGAGGCCCCAATCCTCGACCGCCAGGCGAATCAGCGTGAAGCGGACCTGCGCTTCGGAAGGGTCGAAGCGAACCGTGTAGATCGGGCGGGTCGCATAAATGTCGCCGCACCAGACGTCGGGCGCGGCTTGCCGCAGGAATACGCAGAGGTGCTCCGCCTCCGAGAAGCCCTCGCCCATGTTCAGATAGAGGCGCGGCCGGTAGATGCGCCCCTTGGTGATGCGCGCCTGGAAGAAGAAGCGATATTTGCCCTTGGGCAACTGGAGATGTTCCTCGGTCCCCGGCAGGCAGAGGACCATCTGCGGATCCGGGCCGATGGAAACATAAGCGAGAGCGCCGCCAATCTCCGTTTCAACGAGATCGTAGAGCTCCGTGGCGGCGACGGGCCTGACTCTGACGGGGGCGTCTTGAGCGTGTCCGATGCTCTCAGGAACGCCAAATGAATAGGGGGCGACTGTCTCTGTATTTGTCACGACCATTCCGACGAGTTGAGGGATGGCACAAAACTCGATGTTCCGAATTTCGGCCCTGTGGCCGAATGTGACGGAATCGCCGCCAGGCGACGTTCGAGGACGGAAAAACAAACGACAGCGCAGGCGCTGACTCGATTGACGACGTTACGTTACCATATTGCTCTGCTGGAGCAAGATATCTAATTATTATACATGTTTACCCTGGTCGGCGGGCGGGTAAGGCGCTCCCGTTCCCGCCTCCGGATCCGGCGCGGACCGGTTCCAATTCCGGCCGTTTCCGCGAGCTCCGGGGGTTTGTGGCGTCGCGCCGCAGCCGCTAAAACCGCGCGTCGTCGTCCGGCGCTCTTTCGCGCCTCCGGAGAAGAAACATGGACGCCCTTGAAGCCATCGACACGCGGTCGAGCGTCTCCGCCCTGGCGGAGCCCGGGCCGACGGACGCCCAATGGGCGGCCCTTCTGCGCGCCGCCGGGCGCGCGCCCGATCACGCCCGGTTGCGGCCGTCGCGGTTCCTCATCGTTCGGGGAGAAGCGCGGCGGCGCTTGGGGGATGTTCTGGCCGACGCCCTGCTTGCGGGCGAGCCCGAGGCGCCGCCGGAGGCGGTGAACCGCGAACGTCAGAAGCCTCTGCGCGCTCCTGCGATCCTCATCGTAGCGGCGACGCCCAAGCCGCACCCGAAGGTTCCGGAGATCGAGCAGATGCTCGCGGCCGGGGCCGCGACGCAGAACGTCCTGCTCGCCGCGCACGCCATGGGCCTCGGCGCGATCTGGCGCACCGGCGCGCCGGCCTATGATCCGCGCGTCGTGGCGGCGCTCGGCCTGCCGCCGCAGTCGCGGATCGTCGGCTTCGTCTATCTTGGGACGCCCGTCGCGGGGGCGAAGCGCAAGGACGTCGGGGACGCTCCGGCGGCTGTGGAATGGGGCGAGACGCCCAAGGACTTCGCCGGCTCCTGATGCGGCGTTATCCGAAACCGGGCGGGGTCTCCCGCCGCCGGACGGCGTCGCGCATCAGGCTGAGGCACTCCACGGTCGCCGCCATGTCGAGCGCGCTCAATCCAAGCTCCGTTTCGAATAGCGGGTCGGCGCCGGCCGCGAGCAGCAGCGCCACGGCCTTTGCGCGTCCGGAGGAGGCGGCGAACATAAGCGGGGTCGCGCCCGTGAAGTTAACGTGCTGGAGTTCGGCCCCCGCGTCGACGAGAAGCTGGATGTTCTCGGAAATCTCGCCGGCGCAGGCGAGCCATAGCGCCTGGTTGCCATCCGCGGTGACGGCGTGGATGTTGGCCCCCGCGCGCAGCATCTCCTGAACCAGCGCCGGCGAAGCGAGGCGAACGGCGTGCATCAGCGGCGTAGCCCCGTCCGTATCGCGCGCTGCGAGATCGTCCGGCGCAAAGCCGCGCTCGACGAGAAACGCCCGTAACTCACTGCTCAGGACCAGCGCGGCCGGCTTGTCCCGCGCAGCCTCGATTCTGTGAAAGTTTCCTTCATGCGCCATACTGGCCCTCTCTCGCTCGTGCGCCTCTGCGCCAAGCGAAGTCGGGGCCAACTTTGCGCGATCTCGCTCGCCTCGCGCCTTATTTGTCTTTCGCCGAAATATGGAAACTCGCATTTTCCGGCGGCGTCACGGCGGCCTCGCGATGCGGAGTCCCTTCGGGCGCCCACTCATACGGCGCCGGCTGCGCGCGATAGACCGCATAATTGATGGTTGGACGGCCCGTCTCGGCGTCCGTTCCACGACGCGGATACGGGTTGACATATTCCCAGACGATTTCGCCCGAGGGCGTCACCTGCAGGAAGCGGCCGATCTGGCCTTCGTTGATGAAAGTGTTGCCGTTCGGCAGGCGGCGCGCATTGCTGATATGCGTGCTACGAAACGCCCAGCCCGGCTGGCCGGAGCTCGCGCCGGTATATTGCCAGACGATCTCCCTGGTGACCGGATTGATCTCCAGGACGCGCGAGCCGCCCGTAAAGGTAACCGCCGCACGCGGATAGCCGGCCTCGCCCTGATTGTCGAAGACAAGGAGATTGCCTGCGCCCGGCAAGCCTTTGGGTATGATTTGCGCGTCGTGCTGGCCGGAGATCTGATCGACGGGCCGCGGAACCTTGCGTGAGGTTGTGCTTCCATCCTCGCTGACCGGTGGATAATGCGGCCCGAGGGTCCAGACGATTTTTCGCGTTTTGCGATCAATGATGGCGATGAAATTCGCGGACCGCGAGTCGAAGATCAGATTGTCCGGGGCGAAGCGCTGGTCGCCTTCGTCGAACCAGTGATTGGGGCCAAGAGGCTTCAGATTGTTGACATGAAGGTAATCGCCGTTCTTCGTCGCCTTGACGAGTTTCAGCTCGTCAGGCGTGAAGCCGACTTCGTCGAGATGGTCCGACGCCGCCCAGGTCCAGACGATGTCGCCCTCCGGATTGACCTCATAGGCGACGTCGTCCAGCACCTGCGGCGCGGCGAAGCCCGGCAGAGGATAGGAGATATTCGACAGCACCAGCGTATCGCCATTGGGCAGACGGGCGATGTCGTGATGCTGATAGGCGCGGCCGCCGGGCGCGTTCTCGCCGAACGCCCATACGCGCTCGCCATTCCAGTCGACTTCTCCAACGATCTTGCGTATGCGCGTCTGCGTCCTTCCGGGCACGAGATCCGCACCCTTGCCTTCCGCCGTTTCGAGCGTGACAAAAACATGGCCCCGCGCGCCGCCGACCAGCGCGGGATCGATGAAGGCGACCGGCTGTCCGGTATATTTCCATTCGTGAACGACCTCGCCGGTAAGATCGATCAAACGCGACACGTCGTCGCCGCCAGGAAAGAGCACGTAGGAGTTATAGGCCTTCGCCGGATCGTAAATCGTCGTCCCGGTTGGAAAGACGCTCGGCTCGGCGGAGGCGGGCGTCGCGGCGCGCAAAGCGAAAAAGACAAGACCTGCGAGGGACAAGGCGCGGCGGCGCGCAGACTTCCCTTTGTCGATCAAGGCGCAAACTCCGGCGCAGCTCATTTGTCGTCTCCTGCCTAAAGGATGCGAGCGATTATAATCATACATAATTAGTATGCAATAGGTCGGAGGCGCGATCGTCTCTCTTTTGGAGAGTCGCCGCCCATTTGACCGCTCGAAAGGAGAAAAAGAAGCCGCCACGAGGGCGGCCCAAGTCGGAGGAAGAGGAGTGAAGGAAAGAGAGCGAGCCGTGGCTATTGCGCGAGAGCGGGTTGACCGATCGCTGCGCGCAGGTCCGCCAGCGCCACGACGCGAAAGCCCGTGACAGGTTTGTTCGGCGCGATCTCGGCGATTTTCGCGATGAGGGCGAGCGAGCGCGACGCTTTGAGCGTGCCGCCCGTGAATCCTTATTCATACTATATAAATATATAAACAGCGAGACGCGGGTCGTGTCAAGGCCGAAACGGAGGCCAGGGGGAATTGGGGGCGCTGCCCTTTACGGGAAGGTCGGCGGTCGAAGACGCCCGGGTGGGGCCCTTTCCGCCCCGATAATGATCGAGCGTTACCTCACCCGACCCCGAAAACATGGTCATGAAATCTCCAGGAGGGCGCCGCTCTCACAGGCGGCGCGACGCCGCGGTGCGATGAAATTTCCCTTGCGAAGAGGTTGAGGTTCGATCAGGCGCAATTTTCTCCGCTTTGCGTCCAGGGCGCGGCGCTCCGCCGGAAACGAAGTTGTTTCGACAGCCCGTCGAAGGCCAGATAGATGACCGGCGTCGTAAACAGCGTCAGGATCTGGCTGAGGATGAGCCCGCCGGCGATGCTGACGCCAAGCGGCAGGCGCAATTCCGATCCTTCGCCGCCGCCGACGATCATCGGCAGCGCGCCCAGAAGCGCGGCGAGCGTCGTCATCAGAATCGGGCGGAATCGCAGGAGACAGGCCTGGTAAATCGCGGCGCGGGGGGAAAGCCCCTCGTCGCGTTGCGCCTGCAAGGCGAAATCGATCATCATAATGGCGTTCTTCTTGACGATGCCGATGAGAAGAATGATGCCGATGACGCCGATCAGGCCGAGATCATTCTTTGTCAGAACGAGCGCCAGCAGGGCGCCGATGCCCGCCGACGGCAGGGTCGAGAGGATCGTGACCGGATGGATATAGCTCTCATAAAGAACGCCGAGCACGATGTAGACTGTGACGATCGCGGCCAGGATGAGCAGCAGCGTGCTCGTCGCCGACGCGACGAAGGCCGCCATCGCGCCCTGAAAGGCGGTGATGACGCCTTGCGGCGTCCCGATGTCGCTTTGGGCCTGTTTGAGCGCGGCCACGGCGTCGCCGAGCGCGTAGCCTGGGGCGAGATTGAAGGAGATCGTCGTCGCAGGGAATTGCGCAAGATGATCGAGCGACAGGGGCGCCGCCATCTCTCTGATGGAAACGAGGGAGGCGAGCGGCGCTTCCGCGCCCCCGGCGCCCGGTACGCGAAGCGAGCCGAGAGCCTCCAGTCCGGGAACGCTGCGCTCATCCGCCTCAAGAATGACGCGGAACTGGCTCGTCTGCGTGAAGATCGTCGAGACGATACGTTGTCCGAACGCATCGTAAAGCGTGTTGTCGATCGCGGAAACGGTGATCCCGTAGCGCGCCGCCGCGTCCCGATCGATCTCCAAATATAGCGCCCGCCCGGAAGTCTGGGCGCTGCTTGTGACGTCCTCGAACTGCGGCAGAGCGGCGAGCCGATCGACAAGCTGCCGCGCATAAATGGCGAGTTCATCCGGATTCGCGTCTTGCAGAGCGAAATGATACGCCCCCCGGCCACCGCCGGAATCGATGGTGAGATCCTGAACCGGCTCCAGAAAGACCGATATCCCGCCAATTTGACTGGTCCTCGCCTGAAGCCGGCGGACAACCTCCATCACGGCCGTCTTGCGCGCGGCTCTGTTCTTCAACTTGATCAGCACGCGGCCATTGTTCAGCGTCTTGTTCTCGCCATCGACGCCAAGGGTGGACGTCACGGAGTCGACGGCTTCGTCCTCCAGCGCGAGCTTTACGAAATCCGATTGCCGCCTGGACATGGCGGAGAAGGAAAAGCTCTGTTCGCCGACCGTCGCGCCCTGAATGAGGCTGGTGTCCTGAAGGGGAAAGAAGCCTTTGGGAATTACGGCGTAGAGCGCCGCCGTGAGACCGACCGTGACGGCGAAGACGACGAGCGTCGCTTTTGAATGATCGAGCACGAGCGTCAGAAGTCCGCCATAGGCGTCGATGACGGCGTCGAACCATGTCGCTCCCTTGGCATGGCCATCGACATGGCCATGCATGTCGCCCTGTACGAGGAGCTTGCTGCACAGCATCGGCGCGAGGGTGAGAGAGACGACGGCCGACAGGACGATTGTCGCCGACAGGGTGACCGCGAATTCCCGAAACAGCCGGCCGACGACGTCGCCCATGAAAAGCAGCGGGATCAACACTGCGATCAGAGAGATTGTCAGCGAGACGATCGTGAAGCCGATTTCCCGCGCGCCCTCAAGCGCGGCGTCCAGCGGCGTGCGCCCCTCTTCAAGATAGCGCGAAATATTTTCGACCATCACGATGGCGTCATCGACGACGAACCCCGTCGCGATCGTCAGCGCCATCAGCGTCAGATTGTTCAGGCTGTAGCCTAAGAGATACATGGCGGCAAGCGCGCCGACGAGCGAAAGCGGAACAGCGACGCCTGGCACGAGCGTCGCGCGCCAGCTTCCGAGAAAGAAGTAGATGACGCCGACGACCAGAAGAATCGCGAAAAGAAGCTCGAATTGCACATCCTCGATCGAGGCGCGAATGGTCGTCGTGCGGTCCGACAAAACCGTCACCTCGACCGCGCCGGGAAGCGACGCCTGCAAATTCGGCAATAGCGCCTTGATCTGATCGACGACGGCGATGACATTGGCGCCGGGCTGTCTTTGAACGGCGATGATGATGGCCGGCGTAAGGTCGTTCCATGCGCCAAGCTCGCTGTTTTCCGGGCCATGAGCGACCTTCGCGACGTCGCGAAGACGAAGGGGGCCGCCATTTCTGTTAGCTACGATGAGTTGTTCGTAATCCTTGGGGTTCTTCAACTGATCGTTGGAGTCGATTGCGAATTCCTGCGATGGACTATCGATGTTTCCTTTGGGAAGGTTGACGTTGGCGTTCGAAATCGCCGCGCGCAGATCCTCGAGCGACATGCCGTATGAGGCGAGCGCGGCGACATTGGCGCGAACGACCACTGCGGGACGATTCCCACCGTCGACGCTGACCAGCCCGACGCCAGAAAGCTGGGAGATCTTCTGCGCAATGCGCGTGTCGGCGAGCTGCCGCACCTCCGTGAGCGGCAGCGTCTTGGATGTCAGCGCCATCGTGATGACGGGCGCGTCGGCCGGATTGATCTTTGCATAGACTGGCGGCGCGGGAAGATCGGCGGGCAAGAAGCTCGACGCCGCGTTGATGGCCGCCTGCACCTGCTGCTCGGCGACGTCCAGCGTCAGTTTGAGATTGAATTGTAGAGTGATTACGGACGCGCCCGCCGAGCTTGCGGACGCGATCCGGGTCAGGCCCGGCATCTGCCCCAGTTGTCGCTCGAGCGGCGCGGTGATGGAGGAGGCCGTCACTTCGGGGCTTGCGCCAGGATAAAAGGTGCGCACTTCGATTGTCGGGAAGTCCACCTGCGGCAGAGCCGAGATCGGGAGAAACCGATAGGCGATGGCGCCGGCGAGCAGGATCGCGGCCATCAACAGGGAGGTTGCGACGGGACGGCGAATGAAGGGTCGCGAAATGTCGAATGCGCTCACGACGCGTCGTTCTTTGCGGTGGCGCGCGGGCGTGGTTCGCGCTCGGGGCCTGGAAGCGTGACGCTCGCGCCGTCGCGCAGCCGGTCGGCGCCCTCCACGACGACCTTCTCGCCGAACGCCAAGCCCTCTCTGACCACGACCCGTTCGCCCTGCGCCGGGCCGAGCTTGACGGGACGCGCCTGCACCGTTGCGTCCTCGCGGATCGCATAGACAAAGGGTCCTTTTGCGCCTTGCTGTATGGCGGCGGAAGGCGCAAGAGCGACGTCATGGAGCGTCTCTACCAGAAGATCGGCGTTGACGAACTGGTTCGGAAAAAGGCGCTCGTCCTCATTCGCGAATTCCGCGCGAAGCTTGACCGTTCCGGAAGCCAGGTCGATCTGGTTGTCGACGGCGATCAAACGCCCTCGCGCAAGTTCCGTCGATCGTTCGTGATCGTAAGCGACGACTGTCAGCTCCTGTCCGGCGCGCGTTCTTTTCAGGACGGCGGAAAGCTGGCTTTCGGGGAGCGTGAAGACGACCGTGATCGGTGAGAGCTTCGTGACGACGGCGACGCCATTGGCGTCGCCGGGCTGGACGTAGTTGCCTTGATCGACCTGCCGCAGCCCCACGCGGCCGTCGATCGGCGAAACGATCTTGCAATAGGACAGATTGAGCCGCGCCTGCTCGACGAGGGCGCGGTCGATTGCGACGGTTCCCTTATATTGGTTGATGAGCGCGCGCTGCCCATCCACCTGCTGGGCGGAAATCACGTCTTTCATCTTGCGAATGAGCGCCTCGTAGCGACCCAGGTCGCGCTCCGCATTTTGAAGAAGCGCCAGATCTTTTTGCATCTGACCTTCCGCCTGGGCGAGCGCGAGCTGGTAAGGGCGCGGATCGACATTCGCCAGCACATCGCCAGTCTTCACATACTGCGCCTCTTTGAAATCGACGTCGACAAGATGACCGGCGAGACGCGTTTTCACGATCGCGGTGGCCGATGGCGTGACCGTTCCGAGTCCGCTCAGAACGACAGGAAACTCTCCCTTGACCACCTCGGCGGCGGCGACGCGCGCCGGCTGGCCGCGACCCGGTCCCTTACCCGTGACGGATCCTTCCTTCGGATTTGCCGCGACTCTGGAATAACCATAACCCAGGGCGGCGATGGAAATTGCGGCGAAGGCGATCAGGGAGACGAGACGACGCGAGATTGTCAGTTTTGGCCGGCTGTAAGCGCCCCGGTCATTCGCAGCGATGTGGGAACTCATCAAATAGCCTCGGCGTTGTGTTGCTATTAAGCTACCGGAATAGTCTACATATGGCAAGGAGCGTATCGAGGCCCCCTCTCCGAACGATGCGCGGGCTCTTATCGGCGGCGCCCTCCTCGAACAAGAAAATTGGGCCTATGCAAGGAAAATACGCCCTTACTCCGCTGACTTATTCTTCGATCGCATCCATCTCCACGCGACTCCGGAGCGGCATGCAGGCGCTAGTTGGGAGGTCGAAATTCCGGGCAACGGAAAAAGGGCTTTTAATTGCACATCGCGGGTATATGATTTTACGCAGCGAGTTGCTCAGGGGCCTCCAATGGCGCGACCCAGTTACGAAAGGGGAAAAGTAATTTGGCTGGACCCGAAGCGCGATCATAGCGTCGAGATCGGGTCCATCGCCGGCGGTCTTGCGGGCTTTCTCGCTATCATCATCAGCATTTGTTTCGCAGCAGAGCTTCTGGCGCAGGCTGTCGTGGCTTGGATGGGCCATGATCGGAGTTTGGCCATGAGCGTTATCTCGGCGTCGGGCTTTCTGTAGAGCGCAGACAGGGGAAGCCTCGTCCGCGAAGCGCCGACCCGGAGACGCGCGCGTTCGGGAGACCAACGCTACGGAAACGAGATCAGGCGGGACGAGCTATTGCCACCCGAGCAAACACACATTCGTCCAAATTTGCTCGAAACCGTTCCAAACGAATTGGAAGCAATCGCTTCCGAAGTCATGACCCTTGTAGCAGGTGGGGCAGTCGCCCCGCCAAATGTGCGGCGCCGGGCGCACGAGGATCGGCCGATCGTCGTAGATCGCTCCGGCCTGCGCGGCGGATTGCGCAAGCGCCGCCATTGCAAGAAAAGCGGTCGCCGCCATCACAGGAATAGCGCCTCTGCTCATGTGGAAGGTCCACCTGCAAAAGCCGCATCAAACGCATCTATCGCGCCTGGCGCCCGCGGCAAGCAGCAGGGATAAGCTTCAAGAAGACCTCAGCGCTTCAAGGCGACGGCCGCGCCGATGGGCGTGATGCGCCGGGACCCGACCGAGTCGGCCTGACATGCGCGACGCGCAAGGTCGATAGCCAATTTTGAATACGATCGATGTAGAGAAAGACGACCGGAGTCGTATAGAGGGTGAGAAGCTGGCTTACGATCAACCCGCCGATGACTGCTATGCCCAGGGGTCGACGTATTTCCGATCCCTCGCCAGTTCCGAAAGCCAATGGAAAAGCGGTCAACAGCGCAACCAGCGTTGTCATCACGATCGGCCGAAACCGGCAAACGCAAGCGCGGCGGATCGCTTCTCCAGCGTCGACTCCGATCCGCCGTCTGGCGTCAATCGCGAAATCCACGAGCATGATCGCGTTTTTCTTGACGATCCCGATAAGCAGCAGGACTCCGATCATCGCGACAATGCTCAGGTCTGTCTTACAGGCCATGAGCGCGAGCAGGGCGCCGACGCCTGCCGAGGGAAGAGTGGATAAAATCGTAATCGGATGCAGAAAGCTCTCATAGAGCATTCCGAGCACGATATAGACCGTCGCGAGCGCCGCTGCGATCAGCAAGGGCTGATTGGCCAGCGTGTCCTGATAGCTTGCCGCAGTCCCCGCGAAAGCGCCGTGGATTGTCGCAGGCGCGCCAATCGCCTCCATCGTCTCGCTGACCGCCGCCGTGGCGTCGCTGAGCGACTTCCCCTCCGCGAGATTGAAGGAAATGGTGGTGGCGGCGAAATTTCCTTGATGGTTTACCTGCAGAGACGTCCTTCCGGCGCCGAGCCGACTGAAAGCCAAGAGCGGCGCCATCGGCGCGTTCGCCGACTTTGGCGCGCGCCGGACAGCGGAATCGCTGCGCGCGACGCCGGCCCCCGGTGAAGGCGCCGCGCCGGGCGCGCTCGGGGCTGCGCCGATCAGGATGTCTCCGAGAGCATTCGCCGAACCCTGATATTTAGGCGCGATCTCCATGACGACATGATACTGATTGAGCGGTTCGTAAATCGTCGACACCTGTCTCTGGCCGAACGCATCGTAAAGCGTGTTGTCGATCTGCGCCGCGGTAAGGTCGAAACGACGGGCGGCCGCGCGGTCGACCTGGACGCTCGTCTGTAGTCCCCTGTCCTGCTGATCCGAGTTGACGTCCTGGAGAAATGGGTTTCGGCGCAGCGCTTCGAGCGCGCGCGGCGCCCAAGTCTCAAGCTCTTCGAGACTATCGGATTGCAGTGTGTATTGATAAAGGGCGTTGCCCGAGCGCCCTCCGATGCGAACGTCCTGGGTCGATTGAAGGTAGAGCGACGCCCCGCTGATCTTGGACGCCTTGGCGCGCAGCCGCGCGAGAACCTCATCGACAGAGACGCCGCGTTCGCCGAGCGGCTTCAAGGTGACTTGCATATCCGCGACATTGACGGAGCCGCCGGGACCGAAAAAGCTCCCGCCGATCGTGCCGGCTGCTGTCGCTATGGCCGGGTCGCTCTTAATGACGGCGATCGCTTCTTCAAGTTTCGCTTTCATCGCCTGAAAGGAAACGCTTTGGTCGGCGACGAGCGCGCCATGCATGCGGCCGGTGTCCTGCGTCGGAAAGAATCCCTTCGGAATGATTGCAAAGAGGTGGAAATTGAGCGCGACCGTTGCAAGAAGCGACGCCATTGTCAGACGTGGGCGCGCAAGAGCCAAGGCGAGCGACTTTTCATATCCCCTTTGCATAAACGAGAGCGCGCTTTCGCTCGCCCTCAATATCCATGACGAAGAAGACGCGGAATCGGAATGGGCGCGCATGATTTGGGCGCAAAGCATGGGCGTCGCGGTTATCGAGAGCGCAAGCGAGATGAGGATCGCGACGGATAGCGTTACCGCAAATTCGCGCAGCATGCGTCCGACAAATCCGCCCATCAGCAAAATCGGCATGAACACCGCAAGAAGCGACAGGCTCATGGACAGCACGGTGAATGCGACCTCCCGGCTTCCCTCGATGACGGCGCGCAGACGCGGCGCTCCGGTCTCCATATGCCGAACAATGTTTTCGACGACGACAATAGCATCGTCGACGACAAAGCCGGTGGCGATCGTCAAGGCCATCAGCGAAAGGTTATCGAGCGTATAGTCCAGCAGATACATGGCCCCGAACGAGCCGATCAGCGACACGAGCACGGATATGCTCGGAACGAGGGTGGCGCGCCAATCGCGCAAAAAAAGGAATACAGTCAGAATGACGAATGAGATCGCCAGGATGAGACCTCTTTCGACCTCATGCAACGAGGAGCGGATGGTTAGAGTCCGATCTCTCATGATCCGCATGACGGCGTCAGCCGGCAAAGCTGCGGTGAGCGCGGGAAGCAAAGCCTTGACCTTGTCGGCGACCTCGATGTTGTTTGCGCCCGGGGCGCGGGAGACGTTCACCTGAATTCCCGGAACATCGTCGACCAGACCAAAGCTGCGCGCATCCTCGATGGAGTCGATGACGTCCGCCACGTCGCGGAGCCTTATGATTGCGCCGTCGCGATGCGCAATTACGAGATCTCTATAATCGTTCGCGCGACGCAACTGATCGTTGCCGTATATTTGCAGGCGCCGTTCCCCGAACGTCAGCTCGCCTTTGGGCGCGTTGTAATTCGCCGCCGAGAGAGCGGCGCGCACGTCCTCGAGCGAGAGGCCGTATTTGAAAAGCGCGCCGGGATTGAGTTCGACGCGAACAGCGGGCAACGAGCCTCCGTTGACCGAAACCTGGCTGACTCCTGGCACTTGTGAGAGCGGCTGCTGCAGGAAATTAGAGGCGGCTTCGAAAAGCTGCCCTTGCGAAAGCGTATTTGATGTAAGCGAGAGAGTCAGGACCGGCACGTCGGCTGGACCAGTGGCGCGCGTCGTTGGGTTGCTGCGTAACGTCAGCGGAAGATCTGCGCGCGCGGCGGCGATCGCAGCCTGTACGTCGCGCTGGGCGCCGTTAATGTCCCGATCGAGATCGAATTGCAGGGAGCCCCGCGTTGTGCCGAGCGAACTCGTCGAGGTCATCTCATTGACGCTCGAGATCAGGCCGAGACGCCGTTCAAGCGGCGTCGCTACCGCTGCGGCCATTGTCTGCGGGCTTGCGCCCGGCATGTTGGCCGAGACAGTGATCATTGGATAATCGATCTGGGGGACGGGCGCCACGGGCAGCAAAAAGAATGCGACAGCGCCGAAAAGCGTCAGGCCAGCTATGAGGAGCGACGTCGCGACAGGCCGCGCGACCGCCGTTTCGAGCAGCCTCATTTCGGACGGGCTCCAGCCATCGCGCCGCCATCCATAAGCGGACTGACGTAATGAACGCGCAAATCGCTCTTGATGCGACGGTCGGCGTCAAGGCCGACCGTCGCGGTCGCCGCGGAGTGGTAGGGGGTCAATTCGCGGCGAAAGGATGTTTGACGTCGTTGCGCTTGGCGACGACTTCCGCCGCCTTGGGCTCGCCTGCGACCGCGCGGGCGATCGCCTCCTTCGTGGCCTGGTAGTTGTAGTCCTGGATCTTTTTATCGTCGTTCGCTTCCCAATGAATGAAGACGCCGACCGAGATGAAAAGGTCGTCGGCCTCTTCGAGCGGAATGACGCCTTCCGCGACCGAATCCGCCACGGCTTTCGCGACGCCATGCTGGGCCGGGCCAAAGAGTTGAACGGCCTGCTTGGCGCCTTTGATGGTCACCTTGTTGAAGAGGATCGTGCTTGGCTTCGCGAGGAGATTGGGAGCGACGACCGCGAGGAGCGTGGTGAATCCATCTTTGTTGTTCACAAGCGCGTTGGCGAAAGCGAGCTCGGCGGCGGAGCCGCGAGGGCCGATGAGCAGATCGATATGCGCGACTTCATTGCCTTCGCCTATGAGCGATTCGCCAACCAGAAGCTTATTGATCTTCGCCATGTTTCTTTCCTGCCTGGGGACAAAGGGGCTTCAGAAGGAAGCTCGACCGGATGATATACGAGTAAATCTACAAAACAAGTAGAAAAATGATCGCCGGCGATTCTTGGGCGGCTCCGCCGACACCGATTCGTCGACCCTTTGGCCCGCGCGCTTGAAAAATGGCCTCGGCGCGCGCCGATCCTGATCTCGCGGCCGGCGCTCATTTTAAAAGCTCCGACGCCGTAATGATGGACTGCGCGATATCCACGATCTTCTTGCTCTCGCGCATCGCGACGCCGCGCATCAGCTTGTAGGCCTGTTCCTCCGAAAGCTTCTTGGCTCTCATCAAAATGCCTTTCGCGCGATCGATCGTCTTGCGCTCTTCGAGGTCTGAGCGCGCGCGCTCCAGTTCGTTCTGTAATTTGGCGAAGGCGTTGAAGCGCGAGACGCAGAGATCAAGAATCGATTTGATCCGCTCTTTCTTCAGCCCGTCCACGATATAGGCGGAAACGCCGGCTTCGACCGAAGCCTGGATGGAGGCGGCGTCGGATTGATCGACGAACATGGCGACGGGGCGGCGCACGGCGCGGCTCACTTGAAACATCTGTTCAAGCTCGTCGCGTGACGGATTCTCGAGATCGATGAGAATTACGTCGGGATCGATCGAATAAACCCATTTCAAAAGATTACGCCGTTCGGCGATCCGCTCGACCTCGGTGAAGCCTGCTTCGCGCAAGCCCTCTTCGAGGATTGCGGCGCGGATGGAGCTCTCGTCGACGATGACAATCTTCACGGGCGGAGGGAAGGCGGCTCGGGGCATTGAGAAGCTTGGTGGAAAAGCATTTTCCGCCAATCGATTAATTGTGTAGGGCAACCAGCATGGCGTCAATGACGTTGACAACCGCGAGGTTGCAAAGCGTGATTGCGACGAGAATGGATGGGGTCTCCAGACAGCAGCCAGACGGCGCCAAATCTCGGCGCGAGGCAGGGACGTTCCCGATCGATCAATTTATCGCAAAAAAGCGCTGAGCCGAAGCGGCGCCGTGCGCGCCGCCCGCTTGCCGCGAGGCGGACCGTTCAGATTTTGATAGACCGGCAAGCCCGCTTCAGCCAGGAGCGTCCAGTTGTCATAGACAATGAACTTGCCGCTGACGAAATCGCCTCCGAAAAGCTCGACGCGCTGACCGCCATAGAAAAGCGGACTGGCGGGGGCCGTCTGGCTGCGAATCTCAGGATCCCAGCCGCGCGTCGAGCCTTGCAGCGAGGCGCTCGCGCGGAAAGTCACGGTCAATCCCGGGTATCCAGCTATAGCCGCCCAGCGTTTGTGACCGGGGCGTTAGCGTGATTTCAGTAGTGTTGCCGTTACGCGCTCTTAGGCTTTGTCCGGAAATAATGCAGAGAACGAAGTAGGAGACTTTGAATCTACTATTCGCGCCGATAAGCGAGAGTCGGTCTCCGTGCAAAGCTATCTACCTTTCGTCGCCCTGCTGTTTGCCCTTGCGGGCGTGACCGTCGTCGTAACGTCGCTCTCGTCGTTTTGAGGTCGGAGTCGCTGTTCCCGAGTTGTAAAACGCGCCGGCTACGATCCCGACGAACGTCTACGGTGAAGCGACGCTTAACCCGAGATTTGGCCCCTTCCATTGGAAACTCGGCCATGACGGCGGCTCCCGAGAGCTGCTTTCGCCTTGCCTGCGGCGTGAGCAAATCATATGCCGACCGCATTTCGATCGAACATCCTCCCAGGCGGCGCATACGTCATGCTTCCGGCTTGCTTTACAACCAGTCAGCGAAGGCGTCCGGCTCCTCGCCGATTTTGCGTTCCAGCGCCGCAAGCGTCTGAAGCTCTCGGACCGTTTCTTCGTCTCGGCCATTAACGAGCGCATCCAGCAATGCGTCGATCCTTGCGCGAACTTCTTCGATCGTCAGATTCGTGGCGTGGTCGGTCATGACGCCTTGCCTGTTCTGATCTCGAACGGCGAAGCCTCATAGGGGACTGCGGCAGGATAAAGGCGGGATTACGCGAGCGTTTTTTTGCGGCAAATGCGGACGCGGGCGCTTCTCAGTGGCGGCCGGACGGCTATGCCCCTATCTGGTCGAATGCGTGCGGTGGCGCACATATCTCTGACCAGCCGGCTGCTAAGGCGTCGAGCATGTCTGGAGCGATCATGTTGACCGACGAGGAACCCGACGGCCGGAGAGAGGCCCCTTATCCGCCAGAACTGGCGCGCCGTCATCTGCGCGCTTCCATTTTGATCGTGTCAGCGATGGCGATTGCTGCGTTCATGCTGGGATTCGCCATGCCGGTGAATCCGCTGCTCGACGGCTCGACAATTGCGCGGGATCTTCTTGCGCCGTAAGCCTCGCTGTATGACTGCGCGAGCGGGCGGCGCGCCCGTCATGTCACTTGCGCGCTGATGCAGAGCGAGGAAAGAGAGAGAAAGCCACCCCGCCTTCCTTGTCCGGCCCGATAATGACCGTCGCCGTCCGGCCAGCTACAAGGAGCACATCCGACGGCGGCCGGTCGAGCGCGATCCGGACCGGAATCCGCTGCGCAAGCCGCACCCAGTTGAAGGTCGGGTTTACATTGGCCAGCAGATTGGCGCCGCTGCTTCTGTCGCGATCCTCGATGCCGGCCGCGATCCCTTCGACATGGCCGAACAGCGCCTGTCGTTCGCCCATGAGACGCACGGCGGCGCGATCGCCGACGTGAATCATGGGAAGCTTTGTCTCTTCGAAATAGCCGTCAACGTGAAGGCTATCTTCGTCGACGAGCGCCGCGACCGGCTTGCCCGCGGTCACATAGCTCCCCGGCCGCAGTTCGAAATTCGTCATAGGTCCATTGACTGAGGCGCGCACATCCGAGCGTTCGAGATTGAGGCGGGCGAGATCGCGCTCGGCAAGCGCCTGTTCATAGGCCGCCTGCGCCTGAGCCTGCTGGCCGGTCACGTTCTCGAGCTGCTGCTTTGAAACGGCGATATTGTTTTTCGCGTCGAGCGTGCGATAGCGTTTGAAGTCCTCTGAGGCGACCTCCAGCGCCGCGGCGCGGCCGGCGAGCGTCGCCTCTGCCTGGCGAAGCGCCAGCTCGAAGCGCTTCCGGTCGATGCGGAAAAGAATGTCGCCTTTCCGGACGCGCTGATTGTCGTGCGCCAGCACATCGCTCACCAGCCCGGACACGTCGGGCGCGACAGACACGACCTCTGCGCGAACGCGGCCATCGCGCGTCCATGGCTCTTCTTCGTAATAGGCCCAGAGACGCCAGCCGACGAAAAGCGCCGCCGCCGTTAAAACCATGGTGAGGAGAAATCCGAGCGACTTCGCGACCGCTTCCTTCATAGCGAGGACCTCGACAGAAAATGCAGGACCGCGCCGAGAAGGCAGATGAAGATGGCCAGGCTGGCGAGTCCGCGATGCCAGAGAAGCCCGTAAATCCCCAAGGCGCTCAGCGTCATCCTCAAAAGGGAGGCGAGTATGTAAGCGAGCGGCGCGCAAATGAGAATGCTTGGCGCGTATAGCCCGAAGAAGCTGACTTCCGCGTTCATGGATGTCCTCCCGAGACAGCAATTTGAAGGGGCGCCGCTTCGGGGAAGAGGCACCGGCGCAGACCCACGAGCGCGAGAAGCGCCGTCCTATCCGCAGGATCATCCGGCCGCAGGGCTTGAATGGCGTGATTGAGCGATTCGAGCGCGCGCCGATCCAGCGGCGCATGCTGGCGGTAGCTCCTCCGCAGGCGTAACAGGGCGGCGTCGAGCCGTCGGCGCGCCTTGTCCGGCAGCTCCGCGCGCGCTTTGCGGGCCTCCACCATGTTCAGCCCCGCCCGCAACTGTCGCATGGCGTCGGGCATATCCGCATCGGCGGTTTGAATAATGGGCGCGACCGTCGACAGCCTGTCGAACATCAACCCCAGCAGATAGGCGTCGTTACGCTGGCCTCGTATATCGGCGACTTCCGCGAGACTGCGATGATTGGCTCGAATGAACCGCGCCAGACGCCATTCGGCGTCGATCACGCGAAGAGCCGCCGTCGTCGCCGCCGCGATCGCCATGCCGGCGACCATTGCGAGGCCCGTATTAAGGAAAGCCTTGGCGTTTACGTCATAGGCGCCCTGCAGCGCCATGGTCGTCGGCATGAGAATGCCAAGCGCTATGCCGATCACAAATGTCTTCGGTTCCGCGATAAGCAGGCCAAAGAGGAGCAAAGCCGGCGCAAGAGCGAGCGCGAGAGTCTCGAAGCTATGCACCTTGGGAAGGATAACGAACACATAGACGCCCGAAACGGCCACCGCGACAGCGCTCCAAAACCCGAACTTCCGGATAGAAGGCACGGGGTCGTCCTGGGTCGCAAACAGACTGCCGGCGACGGCCGCCATCATCGCGGCGGCGGCCCCATCCGGCCAGCTCGTCAGAATCCAGAAGGCGCAGCACAGGATCAGAGCGGACGAGAGCGTCGCGGCCGCGATGAGCGCCCGCGCATGTTCGTCGTGTCGAACGCGCGATGCGTCCGCGTCGATGGGAAAGGCGAGCGGGACGTTCGCGCCGTGCGCATTGGAGGAGGCGAGGGCGCCGGCAAGGGCGCCATTGTCCGAAAAGAGGGCGGCAAGATCGCGCAGCCGAACGGCGAGATTCAACTCGACGAGCTCGCGCCAGGATGCGACGTCGCCCATAGCGCTTATGTCGGCGTTTATCGCGTCCGGCAATGTGGTGCTCGCGCCATCGGAGTCAGTCGTGAGCGTCGTTTCGACGCGCGCCAGCAAGGACGCCGCGCGAGGCGAAGGACCGCCGAGCCCGTGAAGTTCAGTCGTAAGATCTCGAATCGCCGAGATCGCCGCCAAGGTCATGAGCATGCGCGGAACAAGGCTTTGAACCAGGGGGAGAGATGCGCGGCTTTCCGCCGCCTCAAACGGCAGATGCTCCGCGAGCGCTTCGATCTTGGTCGTATCGCCGGCGAGTCGCAGCCAATGCGCCTCTCTCACGCTTGCATTTGTCTCGCGCAGCGCGTCGCGCGCCGCCGCCCGCGCGTCGTCCAGCCAAAGCGCCGCGCGTTCCGCGACCGCCGGCCCGACGCTGCGCGGGAAAAAAAGGCTGGACGTCAATGCGGCGCAGAAAATGCCGACGAGGATTTCCTCGGTCCGCGCAAGCGCCAGATCGAAAATTTCGATCGGCGTTTCGACCGCGGGAAAGCCGATGATCGCCGTAGTATAGCCCGCGAGCATAAAGGCGTATCCGCGTGGGGTGCGGTCCAGTATCGAAAGATACAGGCAAAGGCCGGACCAGAGGGCGACCGCCAGTACGAGAACCGGCGGCGCATTCACCAGATTAGGAACCAGCAGGATAGCCATGCCGGCGCCCGCCACGGTTCCGATCGCCCGGTAGAAGGATTTCGAGAAGGTCGCTCCCATCAGCGGCTGCGACGCGATGTATACGGTTGCGAGCGCCCAATAGGGCCGCGGTAAATCCTGCCAGAAGGCGATCGCCAGCGCGAGGACGCCGGCGAGAAACGCCTGGATTGAAAAAAGCCAATGCTTTCGGCTGCGCAGCACGTCTTTTTTTACCTTGGAAGAGACAGGCGCCGCACGGTCGCGCGTCGAACCTCTTGATTTCATAAAAATGACCTGTTAGTCATTTCATGTCAAGGGACGGAGAACGATATGGCGGCGCTCGACAGGCGGCCAAGCGAGGCTCGGAACGGGGAGCTTCAGAAACGCAAGAGAAGCCCGAGCGCCGAGAAGACGGCGCAGACGCGCCATATGATCGTTTCGGCGGCGCTCGCGGAGTTCCTTGAAAGAGGCTTCGCAAGGGCGACCATGGAAGCTGTCGCGCGCCGCGCGGGCGTCGCGAAGGGCACGCCCTATCGTTACTTCCCGACGAAGGAGGCATTGTTCGAAGCTGTTGTCCGGCAGGAGATCGCCAGCGCCGTCGTCGAGGTGAACGTCGCCAACCGGTCGCCGGGCGAAAAAGTGGGCGCGTTTCTCAGGCGGACCATGTCGCCTGCGATGGAAGTGGTGGAGCGGCAGGGCCGCGCGGCTCTCGCGCGGCTCGTTCTGACGGAAGGCGTGCGATTCCCGGTGCTCGTCGAAATCTACCGTCGGGAGATGTTCGATCCGCTCTTGAACCAGCTTCGCTATCTCGCGAAATCGGCGAGAGAAGGCGGAGAGCTGAAATCCGACGCGCTGGTGGATCATCCGGAACTGCTGATCGCGCCGATCTGGTACGGCATTGTCCATAACGGCTTGCTCGACAGGTCCCAGCCCCTCGATATCGGCGCGCTCTTTCAGACCAATCTCGATCTTCTCTTCGATCAGTGAGGACAAAGAAGCGGCCGTGAAAAACTGGCGAGGAACCGCGTGCGCGAATGCTTCGGCGACGCGCCGCTTCCTGTCCATCGCGCTGCTCGGCGGCTTGCTTCTAGCGGGGGGCGCTCAGCCAGTCCGCGCGGAAAGCCTCCGCTCGGCGTTGGCGCGCGCATATCTCGGCAACCCCGATCTGAACCAGGCGCGGGCGAGCGTTCGCGCGCAAGATGAAGAGGCGCCCAAGGCTCTCGCGGGCCTTCGTCCCAAAGCAAGCATCCAGGCGACGGCAGGCGCGCAGGCGAGCGCGATTAAGATCTATGCCGGGCGTTCGATGGCGACGGGACAACGTCAGTTTTTCGGCGACGAATTTATCAGCTATCCTCGTGGCGCGGCGCTCACCGTTTCCCAGACCCTCTTCGATGGCGGACGTTCCGAAAGCGCGTTCAGGCAGGCGGAATCGAGCGTCCTCGCCGCGCGATCGGCATTGCGTCTCACCGAGCAGTCGGTTCTCCAGAACGGCGCAACCGCCTATGTGGACGTCTTGCGCGATACGGCGATCGAGAAGTTGCGCGAGAACAACATCTTCGTGCTGAAGCAGCAGCTCAGGGTGACGGCCGACCGTTTTGACGCCGGCGCGGTGACCGGGACGGACGTCGCACAAGCTCAGGCGTCGCTGGCGCAGGCGCGTTCGGCGCTCTACGCGGCCCAAGCGCAACTTAGGACCAGCATCGCCGTCTATCGCCAACTCATGGGAAACGAACCGCGGCGTCTTGAGCCCGCCCGGTCGGTTGAATCCATGCTGCCGAAGTCCGTGAACGAAGCGATCGGCATAGCCCTTGCCGAACATCCGGGCGTGACGGCGGCTCAACACGAGGCGGACGCTGCCGAGCAGTCGGCAAAAAAAGCAGAAAGCGCGCTTTCTCCAACTTTTTCCATCGGAGCGCAGATCAGCAGCCAGCGGGACGCCATTTTGGGAATTCCCGGCACCCGCCAGTTTGGCGCCGCCGTGATCGGGGTGCTCAATGTGCCTCTCTATCAGGGCGGCGGGGATTATTCGTCGATCCGCCAGGCCAAGGAGCAGCTTGGGCGGGAGCGTTTGAACGCGGACGTGCAGCGCGACAGCGTAAGGGCGAGCGTCGTATCGAGCTACGGAATGCTCGAAGCGGCGAGAGCCTCGCTGATCTCAGGGGGCGCTTCCGAAATGGCGGCAAAGACCGCGCTCGTGGGGGTGCGGGACGAGGCGAAGACGGGAAAGCGTACGACGCTCGACGTCCTGAACGCTCAACAGGCGCTCCTGGACGCCCGCGTCGCGATCGTGAAGGCGCAGCGCGACGTGGTCGTCGCCTCTTACGCGGCGCTCGGCGCAATCGGCAGACTTTCCGCGCGAGGGTTGAGCCTGGACGTCGTAATTTACGACCCGAGCGCTCATTACGAACAGGTAAAGACCAAATGGTTCGGCGCCGAAACGCCTACATATCCCTAGATCACGCGGCGCTCATGTGAGCAACCGCCAAGGGACGAAAGCGGCGCATAACGGGGCAGGCGCTTCCTCTGCGGTTCCGCTTTCGCGGCCGAAGAAATCTGCGACATTCGCGCGCATGGCAAGCTGTCGCATAGGTAATGAGGCGGGTGCGCGTTAATGCCGGAGCCGACAACATTCCTCCCCAACCTGCGCCCGGCCTTCGCCGGGCTTTTTTTTTGGCGCGAAGTTCCTGTCTCGCTCAAGCTCCTTGTCGGGAGCACGCTGGTCGGCGGCCCGCCCCCCGTCCCGAGATGACGGGCCCGCCGCCAGTTTGATCGTCTGCCAATCCGCAGACCGCGCAGCAGCGCTCTTGGCGGCCCTTCGCTCGCGCAGGCTTACGATACAAAGACCGTTATAAAGCGCCAGCTGTGGAAAGTACGAAGCGCCGTTCGTGCGCCGCCGATCGTCGAGCTTGTTCGCGACTCGGGGGATGGCAGGCGTTTTCGCCCGGGAAACCTGAGCGCTCCGCTTGCCGTTACGGTTTTTAAGTTTCCATCGAAAAGACCGGCAAGGTCAGCCCTCCCCCTGCTGTCGCTTCTTATGGCTGGCCGTCCCCCCTTTGTGACCAGCTTCAGACGCAAGCGCGTGGTCTCGCGAAAATGAGCGATTGGCGGGCTTTACGGATTGCCCGCCCTTTTTTCCGGCCTTCGCCGCCAATTTAGCGTCCTGCGAAAAACTGCGCTTTCCGGCTGGCACGCTCTTTCCGCCCTTGCGCGCGATCTCGCGCCGTTTCTCCGGAGACATGGAGGCGAAGCCACGCTTGCTCTTCCTAGGCTCGTCCATAATCCGCTGCTCCGGCTATATCCAAAAGCTAAGCTAGAATGTATGTTTACGATTCAGGCAAGCGTAGCTGTTGGCGGCGAGCGCAATGGCGGCCGGACTGGTCATATTGTCGGGCAGATGCGCCCATCGCAAAAGCGAGCAGGAAGGAGTTCGCCAATGGGCCGGCGGCGACTCCGCCCGCGTCCACGGCGATGGCGACAAAGTCTGTGTCGCTCGAGGACATCAGAATGACCGCCCGCCGCTGGAAACGGCATTCGTCGCGCTTCTCGCATCTAATGGGCGGCGGCGATGGCCGGCCCATTGGAGCCCTTAGCCCGGCCAGGGCGGCCTCCGAGATTTGGAGACCCGCCTTGATTGTCGCCGCCGGTCAAGGCGTTCTCTTCTTTCCGTTCACGACGACGCGATCGCCTGCCTCGAGCGCGCCGCCAACGATCTCGACGTAAGCGCCATCGTCGAGGCCCGGCTTCACGGCGACCGGAACCGCGTTTCCATCTCGCCACGCCCACACGCGCGCCCATCCAGAGGGTGGCGGCGCAAGCGACGCGCCGTCGGAGGGAGCGTAATGCAGGGCGCGGTACGGGACGCGCAAGACATCCTCCCGCCGGTCGAGCTCTATGCGCAGCGACGCCGTCGCGCCGGGCCGCGCGGCGGACGCGGGCGCCGGAACCTCGACGACGATCCTCAAGGCGTTTTTTGCCTGGCTTGTCTCGCGCAACTTCCCCGTGACTCGTTGCGAAGGATCGTTCGCGAAGGTCGCCGTCGCCGGGGCGCCGGGCGGCGCCTGCAAAGCGGCTCCCGCCTCCGGCGCGGCTTCGAAATGCAAACTCCCTTCGGCTGGAGCGACGCGGAACAATATCTCGCCCGCCTTGGCCGCCACGCCGGCCTCCAGGCGGCTCCCGCCGACGGTTCCGTCAACGGGCGCAACGACCGGCGCGCCCTTCTCCTGCGCTGCGCGCAAGGCGGCCTCGCGCCGGCTCGTCACGGTCTGCGCTTGCCTTAAGCGGGCCGCCGCGCGCGTTTTCGCGGTCGTCGCGCGCTCAAGCGCGGCGGCGCTCCTGCGTTGCGCCGCCTGCGCGGCTGCGAGCGCCCTGCGCGCGCGGTCGACTTCCGCTTGACGGTCCAACGGAATGATCCTTGCACAGATGCGCCCGGCTTTCACCTGATCGCCGTCGCGGCAGGCCACCGACTCGATCATGCCCGGGACGGGCGCGGCCGCTGCGGCGGGCGGCGCTGAGACGACGACGCCCGTCATGTCTGCAGTTCGGATAATAGCGCCCCGCTCCACTGTCGCGAGTTCGTGACGCGCGCCTTCCTGCATGGTCCGCCAATAAAGCGCGCCACCCGCCGCCGCCGCGACAAGCGTGGCGCTCGCTACGAGAGGCGCGTAGCGGCGCATACGGGCGGGCGCCGCCATCGCAGCTTCGGGCTCAAGCTTCCCCTTCAAGCGCTTGTGGCGCTCGGTCCACCATTTTTCGATCTCCATCACAACGAGCAGAGACGAGCCTGCGGCGAGCAGCGCGCCCCATTCCGCGACCGTCGGCGGCCAGATGCGCAGCGTAGCGGCAAGGCTTGGAATATGCGACGCGAAAAGATGGATCGCCTGCGCGCCGAAGACGCTCGCGATGAGCAGCGGACTGGAGAACAGGCCTCTGTAAAAGAGTGAATGGTGTTCCGAGCGCGCATTCAGCGCCTGGAAATTCTCGAAGATCACGAAGAGCAGCAGCAAGAGATTGCGGGCGTGGTCCGTGTCGTAGCCGCGCACCACGAGCCAGTAGAACAGCCCGAAGCCGACGCCCGCCATGACGAGCGCCGAATAGACGTTGCGAGCGATCATCACGCCGTCGAAAATCGGCTCCTCCGGCTTGCGCGGGGGATAGGTCAATTCGTCGCCCTCCGGCTTTTCAGCCGCGAGCGCAATGTGCTGAACGCCATTGGTGACGAGGTTTAGCCACAGCAGTTGCACGGGCAGCAGCGGCATGGGCAGGCCGACCGGGATGGTCAGAAGGAAAAGCAGCAGCTCGGCCGCGCCGGTGGAAACCAGCAGGAAGATGACCTTCCGGATGTTGGCGTAGGCGACGCGGCCCTCCAACACGCCGCGCACGATCGAGGCGAAATTGTCGTCCGCGATGATGATGTCGGCGCTTTCCTTGGCGACGTCGGCGCCCTGCTTGCCCATGGCGACGCCGACATGCGCGTGCTTGAGCGCCGGCGCGTCGTTGACCCCGTCGCCGGTCACGGCGACAAAATGACCGTTGCGCGCCAGCGACAGGACGATTGCAAGCTTCTGGATCGGCTCGACGCGAGCATAGATGCGGGCGCGATTCGTCAATGCGTCGAGCGCCGCCTCGCCCGCTTCCTCGGCGCGCCGCATGTCGTCGCCCGTCACGATTTGGTCGGGCGAAAAGGCCATGCCCGCCTTTCTGGCTATTGCTGCGGCCGTGCCGGGCGCGTCGCCCGTCACCATCGCCACCACAATGCCGGCGTCGTGGCATTCGCCGATAGCGCGCCGCGCCTCCGGCCGCAGCGGATCATGCATGCCGACCAAGCCGAGAAAGACGAGATTTGCGAGATGGCGAGGGCCATAACCATGGTCGGGCTCGGGCGCGATCTCGCCCTCGGCGAAAGCCAGAACGCGCAGGCCTTTTTCCGAGAGCGCGTCTTTCTGGCGCCAAAGCGCGTCACGGTCGATCGGCGCCAGAGCGCCGCCGACGTCCATGCGGTCGGCCATCGCGATGAGCGTCTCGGGCGCACCCTTGACGAAGATGCGCACGGCGTCCTTTTCCTCGTGCCGATGGAAGGACGCGGCATATTTGAGGTCGGGCTCGTATGGGATGCGCTTTACGAGCGGATAGCGCGCCCTGAGCTCCTCATGCGCGACGCCGCTCCGATGCGCGGCGACAAGCAGGGCGACGTCGACCGAGTCGCCCACGCCTCTGATCTCTTCCTTCTCGCGCCGGATTTCCGCCTCATTGGGCAGCGCCGCCGCGCGTAGAAGCGCCGCAAGCAGAAGATCGGCCTGCTCGTAGCGCGTCGCGCCGCGGAAAGAATAGGCCCCGACGCCGTCCCCTGGTTCGAGGGCGAGGGTCGAGCCGTCCGGCAGGGCGATGGCGGTGACGGCCAGCTCGTTGCGGGTGAGCGTGCCCGTCTTGTCGGTGGCGATCATGGTGCAGGAGCCGAGCGACTCTACCGCGGCCATCTTGCGCACGATCACATTGGCCTTGGCCATCCGCCGCATGCCGATCGCCAGCGCTACGG